>NZ_JAQYWW010000001.1:0-275 GCF_036322525.1 Streptomyces sp. BE20
GAAGGTGGCCGGCTGGCAGTTCAAGGGCATGGACGACCACCTCAACGCCATCAACTCCACCTGGGAGAGCTTCCTCTGCCAGGCCGGCGGCACCCTCACCTCGCCCGACTTCAAGACCTCCACCCAGAACACCGAGGCCGGACGCACCGCGATGGAGTACATGAAGTCCTTCTACACCGAGAAGATCTCCCCGGTCGGCACCAGCGCCCTCAACGGCTTCATCAGCGGCGACGTCGCGATGTTCCCGTTCTTCCAGTCGGTCATCGCCAACGTCC
>NZ_JAQYWW010000002.1:0-332 GCF_036322525.1 Streptomyces sp. BE20
GACCGGGCTGTGGCGGGCCGGCTGCGGCGGGGGGCCGGGGACACCCCCGCGCCCCCCGCCGCCGCACCCGGCCCGCCACACCCCCGTCAACGCAGCCCCGCCCCCCGCAGCCCCGTCAGCGCAGCTCGGTCACCAACCGCACCTCGCCCATGCCCACCCGAGCCCGCGGCGTGGGGTGGCCCGGCGTGTCCCACCAGGGCCCAAACCCCCCCCCCCCCGCCAAACAGGCCAGCCCCCACCAGGTCAACAAAAAAGCCAAAACGTAGCCCAATCACAATCCGCAGACCCCCCCCAACAGGATAAAAGCCCCCCCCCGCACCACACCCACCCCC
>NZ_JAQYWW010000003.1:0-355 GCF_036322525.1 Streptomyces sp. BE20
CAACGCGATGGCCGGCAACCTCACCAGCCAGGTCCGCGACATCGCCCAGATCGCCACCGCCGTCGCCAAGGGCGACCTCTCGCAGAAGATCACCGTCACCGCGCGCGGCGAGATCCACGAACTCAAGAACTCCGTCAACACGATGGTCGACCAGCTGTCCTCCTTCGCCGACGAGGTGACCCGGGTCGCCCGCGAGGTCGGCAGCGAGGGCATCCTCGGCGGCCAGGCCGACGTCAGGGGCGTGTCGGGCACCTGGCGCGACCTGACCGACTCGGTCAACTTCATGGCGGGCAACCTCACCGCCCAGGTCCGCTCCATCGCCCAGGTGGCCACCGCCGTCGCGGAGGGCGACCTC
>NZ_JAQYWW010000004.1:0-319 GCF_036322525.1 Streptomyces sp. BE20
CCCGTCGACGACGGGAAGGTCGATCTCGATCTCGTACCCGATCATGCGCGGCTCCTCGGGCCCGTGGCCGTCCGGCTGCGGCCCACGGGTAGGCATTCTGAGGCACCGTCAGTTACGGGGACAGGCGCGCGGAGGTGATGGCGCGCGCGTGGGGCTCTCGAGCGCCGGGCGGGTTGAGGAGATTCGGTTCTTGCCGATTTCAATGCTGGGGGTTTAGGTCATCGTTATCGCCGTTGTCGTTACCGCGGCGCGCGGTGTCTACGCGGCGTGGCCGACGCCGGCGGCCGCCACCGTGGCCGGGGCGGCGACCAGGAGGGCG
>NZ_JAQYWW010000005.1:0-396 GCF_036322525.1 Streptomyces sp. BE20
CCCCCCCCCCCGCCCCCCCCCCCCCCCCCCCCGCCCCCCCCCCCCCCTGATTAAGCCCCCGCCGACCACCGAGAACTTCCCTGGCGTGCACCCGCTTTCCCTCCCCGCCGCTCTCCCGCCCAACGTAGGGTCGTCCCCGCGCAGGCGGGGGACATCCGACCAGCACCCCCCTGAACGCGACTGACACAGGGACTTCCCCGCTCACGCGGGGGTCAGCCGGTCGTGGGGGGCGGGGGCGGGGGGGGCGGGGGGGGGGCCGGGGGGGGGGGGGTGTGCGGGTCGGTCTGGGTGGCGGCGGGGGGGGTGTGGGTGGGGCGGTAGTGCTGCATCACGGTGCGGCCCGGGGACGAGCGCTCGTCCATGTCGGCGGGCAGGGCCTCCCCGCCGACCACGAAG
>NZ_JAQYWW010000006.1:0-355 GCF_036322525.1 Streptomyces sp. BE20
GTGTGGGGTGTGTTTGGGTTGAGGGTTCGGGGGGGGTGCGTTACTGGGGATTGGCGGTTGTGGGGGGGGTCGGTGGGGGGGGTGGGCGGGGGGTTTGTGGGTTGGGTGGTGGGGGGGGGGGTTGGTGGGGGGGGGGGGGGGGGGGGGGGGCGGGGGGGGGCGGCGGGGGGGGGGGCCCGCGCCGCCCGCCCCCACCCACCCCCCCACCCCCCCCCCCCACCACCCCCCCCACCACCCCCCAACCCCCCCAAAACAAACCCCACACGAAACCACAAACCCCCCCCCCCCACACCCAACAACCCAACCAACCCCCCCCCCCCCACAACCCCCCCACCCACAAAACAAAAAACAAAAC
>NZ_JAQYWW010000007.1:0-378 GCF_036322525.1 Streptomyces sp. BE20
AAGTCGGTGTTCGATATCCAGAACCGCAGGGTGCGCTGGCTCTGTTTGATGGTGAGGGGAACGTAGTCGCCGGCGGCGACGGCCCGACGCGGCCGTGGCCGGCCCCCCCCCGCGGGGGGGACGCCACAAAGGCCCGGGCGTGTTGCCCGCCGGGGGGCCCCCCGGTGGGTTGCCGGGGGGGGGGCGCCCGCGCGCCCGGCGCCCCCGCCCCCCCCCCCCCCCCCCCCCCCCCCCCCCCCCCGGCCCCCCCACCCACCCACACCCCCACACCCCACACACCCCCCCCCCCCCCCCCCACACCCCCCCCCCCCCCCGCCCCCGCAACCGCCCCCCCGACCAAAACCCCCAACACCGGCGCGCGCCACGTAGGGACAGACG
>NZ_JAQYWW010000008.1:0-329 GCF_036322525.1 Streptomyces sp. BE20
ACACCGGCCGCCGCCTGCGTGTGACCGAGGTTCGACTTCACCGACCCCAGCCACAGCGGCTCGTTCTCCGCACGGTCCTGGCCGTAGGTGGCGAGGAGCGCCTGGGCCTCGATCGGGTCACCCAGCGCGGTACCCGTCCCGTGCGCCTCCACCGCGTCCACGTCCCGCGCCGACAGACCCGCCGACTCCAACGCCTGGCGGATCACCCGCTGCTGCGACGGACCGTTGGGCGCGGTCAGACCGTTGGACGCACCGTCCTGGTTCACCGCACTGCCCCGCACCACCGCCAGGACCGGGTGACCCAGACGCTCGGCATCGGCCAGCCGCTC
>NZ_JAQYWW010000009.1:0-334 GCF_036322525.1 Streptomyces sp. BE20
CCTGCCCGCCTGCTTCACCTGGCTCTCGCCCGACACCCCCCCCGACCCCGCCCCCGGTCCCGAATCCGGCCCCACCCCCAGAACCCCCACGGTCGGGCCCCCCGCCCCCGCCCGGGCCCCACCCGAAAATCCGTAAACAACCCCCCCAAGACACCCCCCAGCGCAAAAAACACCCCAACAAACATACCCACCCCCCCCCCCCCCCCCCAACCCAAAACAAAAAAACCCAACACCAAACCCCCCCTAAACAAAAACCCAACCAAAAAAAACAAACCCCAAAACCACCCCAAACCCAAAAAAAAAAATAATAGGGGGCCCCACAAAACCCCCCCCC
>NZ_JAQYWW010000010.1:0-311 GCF_036322525.1 Streptomyces sp. BE20
CGCAGAACGGCGGACCAAACGAACGCCGGGCCGCCGAGACCGCGCTGGCGGGCTCCGACGCCGACGTTCCGGCGTTCGTCCCGACCGGCAGGGCCGTCGCCGCGGAAGACGACCTTCGGGCGCGCAGCGAGGAACTGATCGCGTTCTCCGGCCCGGGGGTCCGCGATGCCGCAAACACCGCACTCGCGGGCAACGCGGCCGGTCTGCAGACCGTCCTCGAAAAGGGGATCCAGAACCCGTACGAGCACGACCAGCGGGTGCTGCTGTCACAGATCATGTCGACTGGCAGCCCGGCGGTGCAGGACGCCGCG
>NZ_JAQYWW010000011.1:0-320 GCF_036322525.1 Streptomyces sp. BE20
AGGTTGGCCTGCGAGGCGTAGGCGGTGCCACCGAAGGCGGCCCAGGTGCTGGAGGTGACCTGCAGTCCGCCGTAGAAACCGTAGCCGGTGTTGATGGCCCAGTGGCCAGCGCTCTCGCACTGGGCGACAGCGTGCCCGGTGGAGACTGGGGCGGCGGCGGCCGCGGTGGCCGGGCCGAGGCCGGCCCCCGGCAGGGCCGCGACCGCGGCGCCCGCCACGACAGCCAGCCGGACGCGGGAGCGCTTGGTGGCGGTGGAGGGGGTGGCAGCGGCGGTCTCGGTACGGAAGGTCATGAGGTTCCTCGCGACAGCCACGGGCGG
>NZ_JAQYWW010000012.1:0-370 GCF_036322525.1 Streptomyces sp. BE20
GCGCCCACCAGCCGGTGGAACTTCAGGAGGGAGGCGGCCCGGCGGGCCTTGGCGACACCGGACGAGCGCGGCACCGCGGCGCGGTCCTCGACCGCCGTCAGGCCGCTGCGGGCCCGGGCCACGTCGACCAGGGCCCGCAGGTGCCGAAGCTCGTCCTCGACCGCGGGGGGGTCTGCGGGCCCCCCCACGTGTCCAACCACCGCCACCCCCCCACCCCCCAGGGGAGGGCCCGCGGGACCCACAAATCACCAGCCCCCCCCCCCCCCACCCCCCCCCCCACCACCTCAGCGCGCTCGGTAGGACAAAAACACCCCCCCCCCCCCCCCCCCCCCCCACCCCCCCCACCACCCCCCCCGCCCCCCCCCCCCAC
>NZ_JAQYWW010000013.1:0-237 GCF_036322525.1 Streptomyces sp. BE20
AGCACGGTGGTGACTTCGTCGCGGTCGCGGCGCAGCAGCGGCGCCGTGGCGGCGTCGGGCTGCTGGACGAGCGCGGACAGGACCGCGTCCGGGCCGAGTTCGACGAACCTGGTGACGCCGTCGAGGGCCGCGAGGGCGTCGGCGAAGCGGACGGGCTTGCGGACCTGGTCCACCCAGTACTCCGGGTCCGACCACTGCCCTAGCCCGACCGGGCGGCCTGTCACGGAGGACACCGCC
>NZ_JAQYWW010000014.1:0-379 GCF_036322525.1 Streptomyces sp. BE20
AGGGCGTCGAAGAGGTCGTCGATCAATCGTTGGGCCATGCGCGGGGCTTTGGGGCGGATCAGTTCGACGAGTCTGCGGCGTCCGGCTTTTCTCAGGGCGGCCGGGGATCCGTGGCGCTCCAGGAGCCAGGTGACGGCCTGGTGGTCGCGCCGTGGTCCGAGCTCGCGATCCAGTGACGGGTGGAAGTGGGTTAGGAGGCCGCGGATCCGGATGGAGGTGCGGGTGGCCTCGGCGGCGCGGTCCTGGTCGAACCCGGTCAGGACGGTGAACTCGGCGGTGATCTTGTCGGTGAGTTCCAGCGTGCGCAGGGTGTGGGGCATGGTGCGGGCCGCGTCCGCGATCACGGCGGCGTCCTTGGCGTCGGTCTTCGCCTCGCCGG
>NZ_JAQYWW010000015.1:0-414 GCF_036322525.1 Streptomyces sp. BE20
CTTTTGTTTTTGGGGTTTTGGGTTTTTTTTTTGGGATGTTTTTTTCTTGTAAAGTGGGGGGGTGGTTTGGGGGGTGGGTTTTTTGTGGTGGGTGGGGGGGGGGGGGGGGGGGGGGTAAAACCTGTTGTTGTGGTGTTTTTTTTTGTGGGGTTCGTGTGGTGGTTGTTTTGGTGGGTGGTGGGTGGGGGGGGGGGGGGGGGGGGGGTGGTTGGGGGCGCCGGGCGGGGGTTGTGTGGTTTGGTGGGGGGGGTGGGGGGGTTCTTGGGGGGGTTGTTCTGTGGGCGAGCTTCCGCGACCGGCGGGCGGTCTGCTTCTCTGGGCACCACGCAGCCGCGTTTGGCCCGCGCGCGGCCCCCCAGGGGCGGGCGGTCCCGGGAGGTGCGGCTGGGCGGGGGGGTGTGGCCCCCACCCGCC
>NZ_JAQYWW010000016.1:0-392 GCF_036322525.1 Streptomyces sp. BE20
ACCGAGGACGCCTTGATCCGCAGCGGGAGGTCCTTGGAGACGACGGTGACGTCGTACCCCTCGGCCTGCAGGTTCCGCGCGACCGCGAGGATGCGGGTGTCCGCCTCGCCGCCCCCGACCCGGTAGCCGGCCGGCAGTATCGAGGGGTCGGAGTGGTTGAGCTCGACCCGGATGGTGCCGCCGAGCTCCCCGACCGGGATCGGCTCGTCGAGACGGCCGAAGCGGATCCGGAAGTCGTCGAGCAGCCGCAGCGCCTGGCGGGCGAAGTAGCCCAGTTCGGGGTGGTGCCGCTTGGCTTCCAGCTCGGTGACCACGACCACCGGGAGAACGACCTCGTGCTCCTCGAAGCGGGTCATGGCGAGAGGGTCCGCCAGGAGCACGCTGGTGTCGAG
>NZ_JAQYWW010000017.1:0-341 GCF_036322525.1 Streptomyces sp. BE20
GTGGGGGGGCGTTACCAAACAAAAAACAAAAAAAAAAAAAAAAAAAATACAAAAAAAAAAAAAAAAAAAAAAAAAAAAACAAAAACAAAAAACCCACAACCAAAACAAACACAACAAAAAAAAAAAACAACCACAAACACCCACAAAAAAAAAAAAAACCAAACAAAACACCCCCACACCCCCAACCACACACCCAAAAAACCACAAAAACACAAACCCCCACAACCCCCCCCACCACGCCCAACAACCCCACCAGAACCCACACCAACACACAAAAAAAAAACAGACAGAGAAGGGAAAAAAGTAAAAAAGAAAAAATAAAAAAATTATGACCCGAAAAA
>NZ_JAQYWW010000018.1:0-339 GCF_036322525.1 Streptomyces sp. BE20
GGCCGTAGTCGCCAATGCCGTGCGGTACTGAGCCGCCGGCGGCCGGTACCGGTCGCCTGCTCCGGCCGGGCCGACCCCCCGCACCCCCCCGGCACCGGGGGGGGCCCCGCCCCCGGGGGAACTTAAAGGCGGGGCAAACCCAAAAATCTTAAACAAAAACACCCCGAAAGCAAAAAAACCCCAAAAAACAAAAAAAAAAAAAACACAAAAAAAAAAAACCAAAAAAAAAAACAAAAAAACCCCACAAAACCCCAACAAAAAAAAACAAAAAAACAACCCCCCGCACCACACCCCAAACTTTAAAGTGGGTTAAAACACGGTAACCGCCCAAAACAAAAA
>NZ_JAQYWW010000019.1:0-704 GCF_036322525.1 Streptomyces sp. BE20
CCGGGGGATGCTGGAGGTCCTGCCGCTCACCCACATCCGCGGGCGTTCCCTGCACGACGCCTTCGTGATCGTGGACGAGGCGCAGTCGCTGGAACGCAACGTCCTGCTCACCGTCCTCTCCCGGATCGGCCAGGGCTCACGCGTCGTCCTCACCCACGACGTCGCCCAACGCGACAACCTCCGGGTCGGCCGCCACGACGGCGTCGTCGCCGTCGTCGAGAAGCTCAAGGGCCACCCGCTCTTCGCCCACATCACCCTCACCCGCTCCGAACGCTCACCGATCGCGGCCCTCGTCACCGACATGCTGGAAGGCCCCGAGAACTGAGCGGACGCCCCCTCCCCCGCCGCCCGGCGGGGGTCCCGGCTCCGCCGCACGCCACCGCATCCGACCACGCCAACCCGCAACCCCATCGAGGAGGTGAGGACCGTGACAGTGGACCGCAACGCGCACATCCGCCGTACCGCCTCTCCGTACACCCCGCCGAAGGCCGCCGAGGAGCGGATCGTCGAGCTCCAGACCAACCTGGCCGGCGTGACCGCGCAGAACAGACGGCTCGCCGCCGCCCTGCGAGAGGCCCGCGACCAGATCGTGGCCCTCAAGGAGGAAGTGGACCGGCTGGCACAGCCCCCGGCCGGATTCGGTGTCTTCCTCAGCCAGAACGAGGACGGCACCGCCGACATCTTCACCGGTGGCCGCAAGCTCC
>NZ_JAQYWW010000020.1:0-645 GCF_036322525.1 Streptomyces sp. BE20
AGCACGGTGGTGACTTCGTCGCGGTCGCGGCGCAGCAGCGGCGCCGTGGCGGCGTCGGGCTGCTGGACGAGCGCGGACAGGACCGCGTCCGGGCCGAGTTCGACGAACCTGGTGACGCCGTCGAGGGCCGCGAGGGCGTCGAGGGCGTCGGCGAACCGGACGGGCTTGCGGACCTGGTCCACCCAGTACTCCGGGTCCGACCACTGCCCGACACCGACCGGGCGGCCCGTCACGGAGGACACCGCCGGGACCGAAGGCTCGGCGAAGGAGAGGGACCGCACCACGGCGCGGAAGTCCTCCAACATCGGCTCCATCAACCGGGAGTGGAAGGCGTGACTGGTCCGCAGACGGCTGGACTTCCAGCCCCGCCCGCCCGCAGCCTCCGCGACGGCGTCGATCACGGCTGCCAGCCCCGCGACCACCACGGCCCCAGGACCGTTCACCACCGCGACGTCCACGTCCGGGAACGCCGCCAGCACCTCCGCCTCGGAAGCACCCACCGCAAGCATCGCCCCACCCGCCGGAAGAGCCTGCATCAACCTGCCGCGCGCCGCGACCAGCGTGGCCGCGTCCGGCAGAGACAGCACCCCGGCCACATGCGCGGCAGCAACCTCACCGATCGAATGCCCCACCAGGACATCCGCA
>NZ_JAQYWW010000021.1:0-308 GCF_036322525.1 Streptomyces sp. BE20
GTCGGGCGCGGCTCGCGGTGAACAGCGGCAGGAAGTCCGCCCAGCGGACGTCCGCGACGGTGACCGCCTCGTCCCCCGAGCCGACGGCCGACGCCAGCGCTGCCAGCGCCCGGGCGGGTTCCATCGGGCGCAGGCCCCCGCGGCGCACCAGCCCCGCCCACTCGTCGGCCGCCGCCAGGCCCACGCGGGGCCACGGGCCCCACGCGACGGCGGTACCCGGCAGACCCTGCGCGCGACGCCGCGCCACCAGCGCGTCCAGCGCCGCATTCGCCGCCCCGTACGCCGCCTGCTCCCCGCTGCCCCAGACA
>NZ_JAQYWW010000022.1:0-337 GCF_036322525.1 Streptomyces sp. BE20
GTCCACCGGAAAGCGCCGCGTCGAAGGCCGCGAGCCCCTGCTCGGCGGTCAGCGGCAGGACACCACCACGCCGCATCCGCTCCCGGTCCGCGTCGGTGAGCGGCTCACCCATCCCCGCGTCCCACAGACCCCACGCCAGAGACGTCGCCGGCACACCCAGCGACCGCAGCTCCGACGCGTACTCCTCCAGGAACGTCTTCGCGGCAGCGTAGTTGGCCTGGCCCGCATTGCCGAACAGACCCGCCACCGAGGAGTACAGGACGAACGCGCTGAGCGTCCGGCCCTCCGTCGCGGCGGCAAGGTTACGCGCCGCGTCGACCTTCGCCCGGAACACCAC
>NZ_JAQYWW010000023.1:0-229 GCF_036322525.1 Streptomyces sp. BE20
GCCCGGCCGGACTCCAGGAACTGCCGCTTCCAGTTCCCGATCGACTGCTCGGACACCTTCACCCGCCGCGCGGCCTCGGCAACGGTCATCTCACCGGCCAGGATCGACAGCACGATCCGGACCTTCTCCTCCGGCGGCAACGCCGGCGGCCTCACCATGATCGATCAGACTCCTTCACAGGGCAGGACCCGCAAGAAACAAGCCCTGCCACAAAGTCTGACGCGCGACA
>NZ_JAQYWW010000024.1:0-1169 GCF_036322525.1 Streptomyces sp. BE20
CGGTCCGGCCGGTCGTCAGAACCGGGCGATCACGTACCGGTCGACGGTGTCCTCGTCGAGCTCGAAGCCCAGGCCGGGCCCGGTCGGGACGACCAGCGCGCCGTCGGTGAACTTCGGCGGGTTGACCAGGATGTTCTCCCGGATCGGGTTGGGCAGCCGGTTGTACTCGTAGGTGCGCAGGTTCGGGGTGGCCGCGCAGAGCTGCAGGGCCGCGCAGAGGCTGACGCCGGAGCCGACCCCGTGCGGGGCGATGTCCACGTGGAACGCGGAGGCGAGCGCGGACAGCCGCATGGCCTCGGTGATGCCGCCGCAGCGGGCCACGTTCGGCATGAAGACGTCGATCGCGCGGTGCAGCAGCGAGTCCCGCAGGTCGAAGCGGGTGAAGTGGGTCTCGCCGTTGACGACCGTCAGGCCGGTCCGGCGGCGCAGCTCGGCGAGGTTGGCGAGGTCGTCCACCTGGAGCGGCTCCTCGTACCAGGAGATGCCGAGGTCGGCGAGGACGGCGCCGACCCGGGTGGCCTCGTCGAGGTCGTAGGCGCAGTTGACGTCGGTGAGGATCTCGATGCCGTCGCCGACGGCGGCGCGGACGGCGGTGAGGTGGGCGCGGTCGGTGCGCTCGCCGCGGCCGATCTTGACCTTGAGGGCCTTGAAGCCGTCGTCGACGAAGCCGAGGGCCTGCCGGGCGGAGTCCTCGGGGTCGGCGTGCAGGGCGACCGGGCTGGCGTAGCAGTCGACGGTCTCGCGGACGGGGCCGCCGAGGAGGCGGTGGACGGGGACGCCGGCGAGCTTGCCGCGGAGGTCCCACAGGGCGAGGTCGACGCCGGCCATCGCTTCGAGGTAGAAGCCGCGGTTGTGGCCGCCGGCGGCCTGGCCCTTGAACAGCCGCTCCCAGATCGCGCCGGTGGCCAGCGCGTCCTGGCCGATCAGCAGCGGCGCCAGGACGGTCGCGACGACGGTGGCGGTGACCTGCGGGCTCGGCAGGCCGTACGCCTCGCCGATGCCGACCGAGCCGTCCTCGGTGTGGACCTTGACGAGGGTCGCGTACTGGCCCCGGCGGGGCAGCACCAGGTGGCTGGAGGCCGGGTACCGCAGCCAGTCCGGCACGTCCTCGGGCGAGTCGTACAGGTCGTCGAAGCTGGCGGACAGGGCTACGGCCTCGACCTTGGTGA
>NZ_JAQYWW010000025.1:0-219 GCF_036322525.1 Streptomyces sp. BE20
CTCGCGGAGTTCGGCGAGGGCGGCGCGACCCGCTCCCGCTCCGAAGAGCACACTACGGACCACCAGACCCCGCGTGGCCAAGCCGGACAGCCGGTGGGCGGTGCCGCCGTGCGCGGCGGGGGGGGCGGGGGGGGGGGGGGGGTGGGGGCCGGGCGGCGGCGCCGGGCGCGGCCGCGCGCCGCGGGGCGGGGGCGGGCGGGGGCCCCCCCCCCCCCCCCC
>NZ_JAQYWW010000026.1:0-376 GCF_036322525.1 Streptomyces sp. BE20
CGAGACGTCGGACCGCTGGTGTAGGTCTCGGCGGTCGCCGGCGCCTCAAAACCGGGGGGGGGGGGGGGGGGCGGGGGGGTGGGCGGGGGGGGGCGGCGGGAGGTGCGGCGCGGGGGGCGGCGGGGGGGCGGAGCGGCGCGGCGGCTTCGAGCGCTTCCATGGAGCCGGACATGCCTGTGCGCAGGTGCGGGGGCTGGGGTTCGGCCGGAAAGGCCCCCCTGGCGAGAGCGAGCCGACGCGCGCGGTCGGCGCGCCCCCGGCCTCCCCCCGCCCCACCTCCGCCCCCGGCCCACCCGCGGTCGGCCCCCCCCGGCGCCGGGGGCGTGGTGGGCGCGCGCGACCGCGCCGCCCACCCCCCCGCCCCCCCCCCCCCCCC
>NZ_JAQYWW010000027.1:0-377 GCF_036322525.1 Streptomyces sp. BE20
CCCCCCCCCCCCCCCCCCCCCCCCCCCCCCCCCCCCCCCCCCCCCCCCCCCCCCCCCCCCCCCCCCCCCCCCCCCCCCCCCCCCCCCCCCCCCCCCCCCCCCCCCCCCCCCGCTTTTTGCCCAGCGGCACCCTCTCCACGGCCGAGGCGGTGAACGGCAGAGCCCACGGCGGCACTCCAGGCACAGTGTGATCGCTCGTCGGCCGGCGTGGGGGGGACGTCGCCGGGGGGGGGTGGGGGGGGGGGGGGGGGGGGGGGGGGGGGGGGGGGCGGGGTGGGTGGGCGGGTGGGGGGTTTGTTTGCGCGGTCTCAGGGGGGCTGGGGGGGGGGGGGGGGGGCTGCGTGGGGGGTGGGGGGGGGGCGCGCGGCCCCCCCCCC
>NZ_JAQYWW010000028.1:0-326 GCF_036322525.1 Streptomyces sp. BE20
CCCCGGCCGGGCGCCCCCCGCGCCGCCCCCCCGCCGGCGCCGGGGCGCGGGCGGCCGGGGCGGGGGGCGCCGCGGGCGCGGGGGGTGGGGGGGGGGGTGGGGGGGGGGGCGGGCGGGCGGCCGGGGGGGGGGGGGGGGGGGGCGGGGGCCGGGCCGGGGGCCCCCCGCGCCGGCGGGGGGGGCGGGGGGGCGGGGGTGCCGCCCTTGGTGGTTTTTGTTGTGGTTGTTTTTTTTTTTTTTTTTGGGGGGGGGGTGTTTTTTTTTTTGTTGGGGTGGTTGGTTTTGTGTTTTGTGTTGGTTGTTGGGTGGGGGGGGGCCCCCCCCCC
>NZ_JAQYWW010000029.1:0-5962 GCF_036322525.1 Streptomyces sp. BE20
GCCCGGCCGGACTCCAGGAACTGCCGCTTCCAGTTCCCGATCGACTGCTCGGACACCTTCACCCGCCGCGCGGCCTCGGCAACGGTCATCTCACCGGCCAGGATCGACAGCACGATCCGGACCTTCTCCTCCGGCGGCAACACCGGCGGCCTCACCATGATCGATCAGACTCCTTCACAGGGCAGGACCCGCAAGAAACAAGCCCTGCCACAAAGTCTGACGCGCGACACGTTTACCCAACCCAACCAAATGGGATGTCTTCCAATGGGTGCTTGCCGACCGTGGCTCACCAGGAGTGGCCGTCCGGTCCTCCGGGATCGACCGGGTGAAGCCTCCGCCACAGAGGCGGATGCAGGCCAGCTGCCGAAATATCACGAGGACGTCCCCCTCTCTGCTGGTTCCGGCAGTCGCGTGGGGGCACGCTCCAGGAGCCGTCACTGAAGGGATTGGGCGGCGTACCGTCGAGAGCACCGACGAGGAAATACCTGACGCCCAAATCAGTCATCGCCGCTAGCCCGAGGCGCAGCGCCCGTTCCTTGCATCCAACTCCCTGGTCCCGCAGGGAAAGGATTCCCACCGTGCCACTCGTCATGAGAGGAACCCTGGCATGACATTATCGGGCATCAGGAGACCGGGCCTCCACATTACCTCACTCGTAGGATTCAATTGGCATAAACCCGCTTGCATAACCTCGAGAAACGGCAGAGAAGGGCCTGATGTCCCCGCTCACAACACATCCGTAGAGGAACTCGGAGACCTCCATTCCGTAGGAGAACGAACGCCCGTCCTCCGTGATAGCCACGATCGGCCAACGTTCCGAAATTTCTCCGCGAGTCTCCCAGAAGAGTGAATCTCCGCGCCCCGTGACGCCCCAGATCATCAACCCGCCCGGATTTGGGAAGACCGAGTACGGCGCATACATCGACTCGAACTCTTGATCCAGATCGGCCAGTTCCGACCGCTTCTTCGATTCGCCCACAATACCGCCGTGCGAAATGTCTCCAACCGCCCCAAAAACTTCAATCGCGCCATTGAACTCACCCCACCCGAACGCCTCAGCATAATCCTTGTAAGATCCCGGAAGCGCCAAGCCGAGCAATGACTCGACCGCAGTCCAGTCGACATTCTCTCGCGGTCGATCCCATCCGATTTCGATACGAAGACGCTCAGTCCAACTCAACCTAGACCACCTCCACTATCAACGAACGTTCGGAACTCGCGCCACAAACCTTGTATTCCTATTGCCCCAAGCGATCATGACAATGGATGTCGGGATCGTGTTGTCGCCATCGTAAACCGGGCGGACGGCATAGTAAACCGACTCACCTGAATCCACTGCAGCCTTTACCCGGTTCTCGTACCGCTTCATGGTCGAGACGTTCACCAGACTGTACAACGGAACCAGGTTACGGCGGTCCAGCCCGTCACCGCCCAGCTGCCGCGCCAACAGGTGACCACGGTTCAGGCCGGCCCCCAGACGGAACCCCGGCGGCAGCAGGTCCGGATCCCGGATCGGCCACTCAACCTCACTGCCCATGATGTTTGTCCAATCCTCATTGTGCGGATTGAGCAGCTCACCGGTGCCCGAATCGAAGTAATTGTAGGCAGGCCGGTTAAGGCAGGCCTGCACTCCGGTTGCCCGTCCAAGCCCGTCCAACGGCTGGTAGTAGACCTTGCTTCGCCCCCCGTTCACACAGTCGTATCCGGACTTTCGGTCATCGAATTTCTGAACGTACGACTCGGCCTCAACGTCCGTCAGGACAAGGAGCCCGGGATTCCCGAGCTCATTTTCGGGAATGACGTTCTGCTCAATGGTCAGCTGGTTCAGCAGATCGACCGTGTTATAGCTCGCGGCGAGAAAGTTGAGGGCGTCTCGGGAGTTCGGGGGGGTCCAGTCGACCTGGGGGGTGGGGCGTTGGGGTGCGGGTGCGTTCTTGTCGAGGATGGGTTTGGGGGGCTCGGCCTTGGGCGCGGCCGGGCGTGGGGGTGCCTTGACCGGGCCGCAGGTCTTGCAGGTCGGCTGCTTCTGGGGGCCGCGGGCTCCGGTCGGGTTCTTGACGGACGAGCCGGTCGGCTTCTTCGGGGACGCCGGGCCCTTCGGCGAGGCCGGTGGCGCGCCCTTTGCGGTCGGCGAGGAAGCTGTTCCCTGGCCGACCGGCTTGCTGCTGGACAGGCGACCGGGGTTGCTCCGACGCCAGTCCCGGGCCTCCTGCTTCTCGCGGTCGATCTCGTTGCCCCAGGAGCTGCTCGACGATGAGCTACTCGTGGAGCCATAGCCACCGAGTCCCACCACGTTCGCACCGGCGAACGGCACGCCCGGCACGGGTGCGGAGTTCGGAGCCTGTGCCCGGGCACCCGAGGTGTTCGGGACGTACGGCGCGGCCGGCTGGGCCGCCTGCGGGGCGGACTGGCCGGAGCCCTGCTTGATGGTCACGGAGCCGCCGAACCGGCCGTTGCCTCCGAAGTTGATACCGCCGCCGTTGCCGGCCGCCGCCTGCCCGGTGCTGGGGCCGGGGACGGCGGGGGCCACGGCCGCCGGGCCTCCACAGCCACAGTGCGAGATGTTCTCGTGCCCTGTCGGGTCGGTGCCGTTGATCGGGCTGGCGTTGCCGTACGTGTAGCGGTTGGCCTGGACGGACGGGGACGGGTTCAGCTGCCAGGAGTCGCGGGAGGTGAAGCCGCCGGTACCGGGACGATACCAGCGGGCGCTCATGTTGACGTCGCCGGTGGTGGGGTCGGTCCAGCCGGACTGGTAGCCGAGGCTGGACCGGGTGCCGCTGGTGGTGACGGGCTTGCCGAAGGGGTCGTAGGTGGTGGCGCCGACGACGGCGGTGCCGTCGGTGTTCAGGGTGGCGGTGGCGTCGGTGTGCTGGTCGGTGCGGATGCGGACGTTATTGGTGCCATCGGTGGCGCCGAGGAGGGTACCGGCGCTGTCGCGGGCGTAGCTCCACGTGCCGTCGCTGGTCAGGTTGCTGGTGCCGCCGTCGTAGGTGAACCTGGCGGCGTTGCGGCCGATGACGCGGTCCAGGCCGTCGTAGGTATAGGTGACGGTGCCGTCGCTGATCAAGCGGTTGAAGGCGTCGTAGCCGAGGGTCTCCTCCTGCACTCCGGTGGTCACGCCGGTGAGGGTGCCGCGTGCGGTATAGCGGTAGGTGCTGGTGCCGTCTCCGAGGAGCCGGTTGCGCTCGTCGTAGGAGGCGGTGGCGGTGCCGTTGCCGGTGCGGTTGCCGGCGGCGTCCCAGGTGTACGGACTGGTGGTGCCGTCGGCGGTCCACGAGGTCAGACGGCCGGCGAGGTCGTAGCCGTAGGTGTTGTCCCGCACCGGGTCGGTGGGGGTGCCGCTGACGGTCTTGCGGGTGAGACGGTCGTCGAGGTCGTAGGCGTAGGCGGTGGCGGTGAGCTGAGCGCTGGTGCCGACAGTGGGGTTCACGAGGAGTTGGTCGGCGGCGAGGCGCCCCAACGCGTCGTAGCTGAGACGGCGCTCTGACATGGCCTTGAGCTTGGTGGTGTCGGCCGGGTCCGGGGCGACGTAGAAGTGCTTGCTGAGGCGGCCGTCGCCGTCGTAGCCGTACCAGTTCTGGGTACCGGTCTGGGGGTTGTGCGCCCAGTCCAGCTGACCGTCGGGCTTGTAGCCGAAGATGCTGGTTCCGGTGGACTTGTCCCAGCGCTTGGTCTGACGGCCCTCGGCGTCGTACTCCCAGGTCTGGGCCTGGACGTTCAGGTCGGTGCCAGCCTTGAGCAGCAGGCCCCGATCGTTGTAGGCGTACGCCTGGCTCGCCGGCGCGGTCGCGTTGTGCTGGACCAGCTGTCCGGCCTTGTCGTAGGCGAACTCGCGGTCGATGGTCCCCGTCTCCGCTCCGGCCCCGCTCTCGCGGACGACACGCCCGGCCGGGTCGAAGGTACGGGTGCGCACCACGCCGCCCGGTTCGGTGAGCTTCACGGCCTGACCGGCCACGTCGTAGGCGGTGGTCCAGGTGCGGTCGGCCGCGCCGGGGTGGGCGGTGGTGGACGGTTCGACCGTGCTCTCGGGAAGGCCCCAGGCGTTGAACGTGTAGACGGTGGTGTTGCCGCGTCCGTCGGTGAGACGGGTGCGGTTGCCAACGGCGTCGTAGCCGAAGGTCGTGGTGATCGGCTGGCCGACGGCGACGGGCTCGGTGAACGCGACCGTACGGCCGAGCGCGTCGTAGCGGGTGGTGGTGACGGCTCCGGTCGTCGGGCTGGTCGCACTCACCGTGCGGCCTTCGAGGTCGAACGCGGTGGTGACCGTGCGCAGAACCGAACCGGCGGCGTCGAGGTCCTCGGCGACGACCGGGTTCCCGAGGCCGTCGAAGCGGATGCGGACGGCCTCGCCCATCGGGGCGGTGCTCTTGACGAGGCGGCCGACACCGTCGTAGTCGCGGCGGCTGGTGCGGCCGAGCGGGTCGGTCGCCGTGACGATCTGGCCCGCCACGTTGTACGTGGCCTTCCCGACGCTGCCGCCGGGGCTGGTCGCGGCGGTCTGGTTCCCGGCGTCGTCCCAGGTGAACCGGCTAGTCAGGTTCTGCAGCACGGGCTTGCGTTCGACCGTGGTGGCGGTGAGGACGCGGCCGAGCTGGTCGTAGGTCGCCTCGGTGCGGGCTCCCAGCGGATCCGTGGCGGAGAGTCGGAGCCCGGTGGGGGTCCAGGTGGAGGTCCAGGTGGGCGGATTGTCGTCGACCGGAGGCTGCAGACCGCCGACGGAGTTGGGATCCACGCGCTTGGTCCCGTGGCCGAGGCGGTCGTACGCGAAGGTGGTCCGTCGCCCGGCCGGGTCGGTGGCGGCGACGACGCGGGACAGCTTGTCGTACTCGACCCTGCCGGTGGCGTTGAGCGGGGTACCGGCTCCGGGCGGCGTGTAGGCGGGCAGGGCGGTGGAGGTGGCACGGCCGAGCCGGTCGACGGTGGTGCGGGCGACGCGGCCGAGCGGGTCCTTGGCGGAGACCTCCTCGCCGAAGGCGTTGTAGCCGGTCGTGGAGGTCGGCCTGATGATCGCCCCAGCGGCGCCGCCGCTCTCGGCCGACACCGGCGGCGAGGTGACGGTGACGGGGCGGCCGAGGACGTCGTAGGTGTACGTGGTGGTGTGGGCGGCCGGGTCCGCGCCCGCCGCGTTGCCGATCGGCGAGGTGCTGCCGATGACCAGGCCGCGCTGGTCGTAGGCGTAGGTCGCGACGCTGCTCGGTCCTCCGAGGGAGGAGGACAGCTCGCTGCGGGTCAGGCGGCCCGCGGCGTCGTAGGTGTTGCTCTGGACGCTGTTCTCGATGTCACTGACCTTCAGGGTGGTGGACGTGACGCGGTCGTCGGCGTCATAGCCGGCGGAGACGGTGCGCTTGAGTCCCGCCGGATCGAGCACGCTCCGGGTGACGTGGCCGACGGAGTCGAAGGTGTTCACCGTGGTGGTGCGGCCGCCACCGGTGGTGCGCTTGACGAGCTGGCCGGCACCGTCGTACTCGGCCGCCTCCATCACGATGGAACGGACGGTCCCGTCGGACTGGGTCACGTTCTCGACAGTTACCGTCGCGGGCAGCCCGTCGTCGAAGTAGGTGTAGGAGGTGACGGCGCCCATCGCATCGGTGACCGACGCCAGGCGTCCGGCCGGATCGTAGGCCCGACTCTCGACGGTCAGGTCACGGGTGGCGCCGACGTCACCGTTCCAGCCTTCGACGACGGTGGTCGCGCGCTGGCTGCGAGGGGTGTAGGTGAACCGCGTGACCTGGCCCAACGGGTCGGTCAGGCTGGTAATGCGGCTAAGCGCGTCGTAGCCGTAACGGGTGACGCCGCCTTCGGCGTCGGTGTCCGTCTCGGCCCGTCCGGACGGTGTACCGTCCGCCGGCCCGATCCCGTTCTGCCAGCGGGGCCGCGCGGGAAAGTTCCTGCTGGGCCCCCTGACCCGATCTCTCCCGCCCCTGGTGTCCGGTAACGCGGAGCACCCGAACGGCCCGGCGGC
>NZ_JAQYWW010000030.1:0-6237 GCF_036322525.1 Streptomyces sp. BE20
CGACAGGAACTGCTCGCCCCGGACCTCGCCCTCGATCCGCACCCCGGCGTACTCACCGGTCCAGCGGTGCCGGCTCCCGCCGAGCGGGACGACGGTGTTGGTACCCAGCGCGTGCAGATACGCCTGCTCGGCCGCGTACACTGCGTCCTCGCTCGTCCAGTTGCGCGGGAACATCCGCCGGTGGGCGGGCCCGGTGGTCAGCAGGTCACCGGCCGCGGACAGGGTGTCCACCCGGCGGGCACGGGACGGACCCGCGGGGGGCTCCGCCGAGAAGTCGGCGACCACGACACCGTTGCGCTCCACCCGGACCACCCGCTCGGGCGCCGTCCGGTCCGAGCCGATCGGCGGCAGCAGGTGGCCGCCCGGATTGCGGGCGTCGCCGAACAGCGACGACTGCCGGGCGTCCAGGCCGAAGGCCGCCCGGCGCGGGAGCCCGTGGGCGGTCTGCCCGGCCGGCGCGGCGCCGAGGGCCTGCTCGATCACGGCGCCCAGCTCGCGCAGGTTCCGCGGGGCGAGCGCGAACCGGATGTCGGTGTCGTCCGAGATGATCCCGGCGTCCTGGTCGAAGCGGACCCGGTCGTTGCCCGCGTGGGTGCCGCCCATCAGCCCGGCGTCGGGGTACGCGGGCCGGGGGCGGATCTCGTGCTCGACGACCGTGCGGTCGCCGTTCCCGTCGACGGTCTCCTCGTGGAGGCGTCGCTCCCGGTACTCGTCGGGCAGGCCGAGCAGGTGGCCGATCTCGTGGGCCAGGACGGTCCGGGTCGTGCCCAGGCCCCATGCCTCCTGGGTCTCACGGACCTCTCCCTCGAAGACCTCGACCCGGTGGTGCGCCCGGTCGGGGTCCGTGACGAACTCGGTCCGCACCACCAGGACGTCGCCGTCCGGCAGCCGGTGCCCGGTGTTGTAGTACTCGTCCACGCTCTGCCGGGCGCGGTTCCGGAGGTTCCGCAGGGCCGTGGTGTGGTCCTGACCGGCCGGCAGCCCCGAAGTGTCGAGGTGGATCCGCACCACGACCTCGACCGCCGGGGTGCCGTCCACCAGGACGGCACGGCCGGCCCGGAACCGCCGGTGACCGGTGGCGTCGCTGCTGTGCCGCGCCGGGTCGGCGGGCGCCTCGACCTCGGCCGTCCTGAGGACCCGGGCGATCGTCAGGTCCGTCGCGGGTGCCTCGTACGCCGGGCGCACCGGGTGCGCGGCCCCGTCCCTGTCCCCGTCCGTGTCCGAGTCCGTGTCCGAGTCCATGTCCACGGAGCGGACGTCGGAGTCGGAGCCGTGGACCGACTCCATGTCGTCGTCGGAGGACAGGAAGTCGAGCGTGGAGTCGGTGACGTAGTCCATCTCCTCGTCGGAGTCCCGGTACAGGTCCATGGCCTCGTCCTCGTCCCCGTCGGAGAGGAGACGGCCGTCCTGCGAACCGGGCCCGTGGTCGGAGCCCTCGTCCGAACGCGGGGGGTCCGGCGCGAACAGCTGCTCGACCGGGCCCGGGGCGGCCCGCCGGCCGGTGCCGCGCTCGGGCACCGGAATGGTGAGCTGGGGCGGCGGGGTGTGGCCGTCCGCGACCGCGAAGTCGACGATCCGGTACTCCGCGTCCCGCAGCACCGTGATCTCGACCTCGGCGAACCGCACCCGGACCTGGAACCCGTCCTCGACCAGCGTCTCCTCCTCGATCCGCCGGCCGTTGGCGGCCGCGAAGAGCCGCTCCTCCGGCGTCCACTCCCTCGGCAGGCCGCGGCCCGCCGCGGCGCTGAGGTCCGGGCTGACGTGGCCTGCGGGCACCGGGTTCAGGGACATCGCGACGACGGTGTCCGGGCGCCTGCCGGTGCCGGAGGACGCCGGCTCGGTGAGCGGGGCGGAACGGGGCGCGTCCGCCGGCAGGCGCACACCGGGCTGCTCGTCCGCCGGACGGTGGATCAGGTGCCGACCGTCCCGGGTGATGCCCTCGATCCGGACACCGTCGTCGGTGACGCCGGTCCAGTGGACGGCGCCGTTCACGACGCGGTCGTCGGCCCGGTCCCGGCCGTGGTGAGCCTCCTCGACGGCGTCCAGGACGTGGTCGGCGTGCCAGTCCCGCGGGTAGAACATGTGGGACTGGTTGTCCGCGCGGGTGTGCCAGCGGGAGGGGAAGGCCTCCATCGGCGCCCTCGGGGCGACGACCGGGTCGAGGAACCAGACCTGGGCGCGGTAGGTCCCGTTGGGGTGGGCGGCGAAGGCCGTCCCGATCCGTACGCCCTTCCGCTGGCCGGCCTGGTCGACCCGGGGGCGGTCGCCGTCCCCGTACCCGATCCGCTCCGGCGGCTGGTGGTGGACGCCGGCGAGCGTCTGCCGGTCGCCGTAGCGCACGAGGTCCCCGACCCGCTGGTCGAAACCGGCCGGGAACGGGCGCCACGGCAGGTGCGAAGCCGCGCCCAGCCCGCTCTGGTCGTCGGACGGACGGAAGGAGACGATCTCCGGTATCTCGAACGGGCCGCCCGCCCGGCGCTCGATCCGGAGGACGACCCGGCCCTCGATCCGCACCCCGCCGTACTCACCGGTCCATGCCCAGGAGACCGGGCTGAGCTCGGTGAACGCCTCGCCGCCCCGGCGGAGCGCGTGCTGGTACGCCTGCTCCGCCGCGTAGACCGCGTCGTCGGACGTCCAGTGCTCCGGGAACATGGTGCGGCCGCGGTCCTGGACGGCCGGACCGGCCGCGAGGTCGCCGGCCAGCCGGTGGTGGCCGGTCGCCGCGCCGTCGGCCGGGCCGCCGAAGACCCGGAAGGTGCCGTTGCGGTTCTCCGAGCCCGGGATCCGGGTCGGCTCCGGCCGGTCGGAGCCGGGCTGCGGGAACAGGTGGCCGCCGCCGTCGCGCCCGCCGCTCGACACCCGCCGGCCGGTCCCGTTCAGGTCGCCGTACAGCGCGGTGCGCCGGGCGTCCTCGTTCACCCGGGGACGCGGCGGGTGGGTGCCGTCCGGCCCGGGCCCGCGGTCGGCGCCGAAGGCGAGGTCGATCACGGCGCCCAGCTGCCGCAGGTTGCGCGCGCGCAGCACGGGCCGCGCGTCGGGGACGCCCGGGGCGGCGGGCCGGTTGTTGGTGTCGGCCATGGGCCGGCCGAAGCGGTCACGGGTGTAGGAGCCCATCAGACCGCCGTCGAGGTGGACCGGCCGGCGGCGGTCCACCCGGGAGTGGCCCTCGCGGTACTCGTCCGGCAGCCCGAGCAGGTGGCCGACCTCGTGGACGAGGGTCGAGGCCGGGGTCCGGAGGTCCCAGTTCTCGTGGCTCGCCCGGATCGGGCCCGGGTGGACGGCCACGGTGCGGTGCGCGACGGCGGGATCCTGGACGAACTCGACCCGCACCCGCAGCCGGTCGCCGCTGGGCAGCCGCTGGTCGCCGTTGTAGGTCTCCGCCAGCCCGGCGCGGGCCCGGTTGGCCAGGTCGTTGAGCAGGCGCACGGCGTGCGGGTCCGCCAGGTTCAGCCGGCTGACGTCCAGGTGCAACCTGACGCTCACCAGCGACTCGGTGTCACCGTCGGCGAGCCTGATCCGGCTCACCGAGAACTCCTGGAGCTCGCGGGCCTCCAGGCTGCGGTCGAAGGGGTCCGTCGGTGGACGGACCTCGTGGGTGCCGAGCACCTGGTGCTGCTCGGGCCCGGGCCGGGTCAGCTGGTGCGGCACGCGCTGGTCCGGCTGGCCCCAGAAGTCGGTAATGCGGTCGTTCTCGATCCGCACCGTCAGCCGCACCCCGGCGAAGGTGCCGTGGACCTGCTCGGGCGCGGTCGTGCCCCCGCGCGGCACGGGGCCGGCCGGGACGCGGTGCGTCGAGCCCGCGACCACGCTCGCGGCGTACCGGGCCTCGTCGGCCGTCCACTCGCGCGGCAGGTTGCGGCCCTCGGTCGGGCGGTCCCACGCGGACGCCGCGAAGTACCGTCGCCGGCCGTCGAGCATCGACTCGCCGGACACGCTGCGCGGTGCCGGCGGCGCCTGCGGCTGGTCCTCCGAGGCCAGGACCTCGGCCAGCCGGTTCGCGCCCGCCGCCTCGTGCAACCGCGGCAGGGCCTGCTCGATGGTGGGGTCCTGCCCGGGTTCGAGCCGGACCTCGGTGGCGTCGGCGTCCCCGGTGAACTCCAGCCGGAGGTCCATCGGGGTGTCGCTGCCGTCCCGATGCCCGTCGACGTACGTCTCGGCGGCCTGCAGCAACGTCCCCTCGGCCTGCCGGAGGTCGGCCCCGGTGGTGTGCTCGCCGCCCACCAGCCTGACCCGGGCGGTGATCCGGACGACCTCCGAGCCGTCGAACATGAGGTCGCGGCGGACCCGGACCGGCCCGAGGCCGGTCAGCTGCACCTCGGTGCCCCGGCGGGCCGTCGTCGAGGCGGGGCCGCGGTAGTCGGGGTTGTCGAGCGTCTGGTGCGGGGACGGACGGTGGAAGTAGAGGGTGCCGTCCGGACCGAACCGGCCCTCGATCCACACGCCGTCCGCCCGGCCGACCACGAGACGGGAGCCGTCGTCCTCCTGGCGGGTGAGGAGCGGGTGGTCGAGCGCGGCGGTGACGTGCGCGGTGAGCTGGGGCCCGCTCCAGTGCTCCGGGTAGTACACCGTCCCGGGATCGAGCGCCGACCGGTGCCAGCGC
Organism: Streptomyces sp. BE20; assembly: GCF_036322525.1. Lineage (NCBI taxonomy): Bacteria > Bacillati > Actinomycetota > Actinomycetes > Kitasatosporales > Streptomycetaceae > Streptomyces > Streptomyces sp. BE20. The sequence continues at coordinate 4,601 of NZ_JAQYWW010000030.1, forward strand.
GAGGGGAACAGCGTGGCCGGGGCGCCCTGGCCGACCGCCGGGTCCAGGTGCACCTCGACGACCCGGGTCGTGCCGTTGGGCAGGGTCACCCTCGTCTGGTCGCCCACCAGAGCGGGCGCGCGGCGCGGGGTCCCCGTCACCGTGCCGTCCAGGTCGACGGGTTGCCAGGCGGAGGCCGCGGACCGCTGCGTCGCGGAGACGAGGGTGGGAGCGGGCTGCGCCTCGGCGTCCGGCGGAATCGGCGAGACGTGCAGTTGCGGGAGGTCCCGCTGGTCACCGACGCCGTTGACGCCGACGATCTGCCCGTCCTCCACGTGGACCTGGATCCGGACGTCGCCGATCCGGCCCTCGACGACCTCGGTCACGGTCGAGCCGTGCACGCTCTCCTGCTGGTTGAGGAGCTGGACCGCCGCCCAGCGCGTGTCGCGGGCGGTCCACTCCCGGGGCAGGCTCCGGTCGACGGGAAGGTCGCGCGGGTCGGCGACCGCGGCCGCGTGGCTGAACCGCGCGTCCAGGTCACGCAGCTGCCGCACGGTCTGCTGGTCCCACCCGGCCAGCACGGCGGGCGCGTGCTCGCCCGGCCGCAGCGGGCCGGGTTCGCGCAGGTCGGCGGGGACGCGGGGGGCGCCCTGCTGGGCGACCAGGTCCGCGAACGGGGTCGTGAAGTCGCTCAGTGCGGCGGTGATCCCGTTGAACACGTGGTCCTGGCCCTGGACGGCCAGCGGGCCGAGGACGCTCGACACGCCCGACATCCCATCGGGGCGCACGACCATCTCGGAGAAGACGTCCGGACGTCCGGGGGCGAAGTCGAGGACGACGGCGACCAGCCTCGGCGGCACCCCGTTCGTGCCCGCGGTCTCCAGCGCCCGCTCCTGGACGAAGTCGTTCACCCTGCGCTGGATCTCGTCCTCGGCGAACGCGCGCAGCTCCGGCGTCACGGGGCCCTCGACGACCGTGCGCACGGGGACGGTGATCCGCAGGCCCTCCTGCCCGGAGTCGAACAGGACCCGGGCCGTGGAGAACGGTCGGTCGCCCATCCAGGTCCCGGTGGCGGGCGAGGTGCGGAGCACCCGCCGCTGGTCCCACGCCGTCATGGGCTGCGTGTCGGTCGGACGGTGGGCCAGGTGGGCCCCGTCGCGGGAGAGTCCCTCGATGCGGACCCCGTCGGCCTCCCCCACCCAGTAGTACGTCCGGCCGTCCTCCAGGTACACCCGCTGATCGTCCGGGACGCCGTCGTGCGCGTCGTCGACGACGGCCAGCAGGTCCTCGGCCACCCAGTCCCGCGGGTACATGGTGCGCCCGCTCCCGCCGTCGGCGTTGCCGCGGAACCGCCAGCGGGTCGCGAAACGGGCGAGCGGGGAGGTCGGCGCGACGGTCGGGTCGAGGAAGGCCGCCCGGGTCCGGTACGTGCCGTTGTGGATCGGGGGGGTGGTCTCGACGATCCTGACGCCGTGCGCCCGGAGCGTGTTCGCCGGGTTCGCCACGTGCGCCGGGTTCAGCTCGTGGTGCAGGCCGGTGAGGTTCTGCCGGTCGCCGTAGCGGACGACGTCCTCGGCACGCTGGCCGAACGCCCCGAAGGCCCGGGCCGGGTCGTCGGGAGCGGGACGGTGCGGGGCGTTCAGCGGCGGGTCCACGTC
>NZ_JAQYWW010000031.1:0-251 GCF_036322525.1 Streptomyces sp. BE20
CCCCCCCCCCCCCCCCCCCCCCCCCCCCCCCCCCCCCCCCCCCCCCCCCCCCCCCCCCCCCCCCCCCCCCCCCCCCCCCCCCCCCCCCCCCCCCGATTTTACCGCGCCCCCGGCGGCGCCGACCCGCCGGGCGGCCGCGCACACTGCTGAACGCCCGGCAGCGTGTGAGATCGGGTGTTCGGCGAGGCGACCGTCGAGCGGTGCCGCGGGGGGGGGGGGGGGGGGTGGGGGGGCGGGGGGGGGGGGGGGGG
>NZ_JAQYWW010000032.1:0-543 GCF_036322525.1 Streptomyces sp. BE20
CCAGCTGGAGTGCAGCGGCTTGCCCTCGGCGTAGCCGGCGGCGCTCTGGATGCCGACGACGGCCTTGTCGTGGAACTCCTCCAGGGAGGCCGCGCCCGCGTAGGTGCAGGAGCTGCGCACGCCGGCCACGATCGAGTCGATGAGGTCCTCGACGCCCGGGCGGGCCGGGTCCAGGAACATCCGGGAGTGCGAGATGCCCTCCTCGAACAGGGCCTTGCGCGCCCGGTCGTAGGAGGAGTCCTGGGAGGTGCGGTTGCTCACGGCCCGCTTCGACGCCATGCCGAACGACTCCTTGTACTGGCGGCCGTCGGCGGTGACCTGGAGGTCGCCCGGCGACTCGTAGGTGCCGGCGAACCAGGAGCCGATCATCACGTTGGAGGCGCCGGCGGCCAGCGCCATCGCGACGTCGCGCGGGTGGCGGACGCCGCCGTCGGCCCAGACGTGCTTGCCGAGCCGGCGCGCCTCGGCGGCGCACTCCAGGACGGCGGAGAACTGCGGACGGCCCACGCCGGTCATCATCCGGGTGGTGCACATCGCGCCCGG
>NZ_JAQYWW010000033.1:0-377 GCF_036322525.1 Streptomyces sp. BE20
CCTGCGCCTGCTCGACCTGCTCCAGCTCGACACCGTCACCCCCGCCAAGCTCTCCGCCCGCTGGGACGCGCACGCCGGCGGCATCGGCGCCGCCACCGCCCTGCTCGGCACCACGCGCGACGAGCTCTGCACCCTCGACCCGCAGCGGCTGCTGGAGATCGGCCGCCGGCTCGCGCCCCTGCGCGACGAGGGCGTCCTGATCGTCGGCAGCGGCTTCTTCACCCACAACCTGCGGGCGCTCAGCCAGGACGGCACCTTCGGCTACCCGTGGTACCTCAACACCGATGTGAACTACTGGAATTCGGAACTGCTGAGCAAGAACGGGCTGGACCCGAAGAACCTCCCCGGCACCCTCGACGAACTGATCGCCCAGGCCC
>NZ_JAQYWW010000034.1:0-307 GCF_036322525.1 Streptomyces sp. BE20
CCAGGATCGGGCCGGACGTGGATTAGCAAGTGCATCAGGCAACCCACTACGCATGCCGCCGCCGCCTACAGGCGTCACCTCCGGCGAACCTCCAACCCGGACTAGGCCTCCGCGTCCAGCCCGCAGACGGGTGGCGACGAGGCTCCTGTCGGCCGACGGCCGCCGCCGTGACCGGGCTGCGCCCCTATAGCGGTTCGGTCCGGGTCCGTGGCATGTCACACTGGCGATCATGAACACCCCCGACCGGCTCCCGCTGGGGCAGCCCTTCTCCGAGCCCGCCACCACCGCCCCCGTCCCGGCCCCGGCC
>NZ_JAQYWW010000035.1:0-343 GCF_036322525.1 Streptomyces sp. BE20
CGGTCCGCGGGGCCCTCGCTGTCCGGGGCGCCGGTCACCGACCCGTAGGTCACGGACCCGCGGGCCGTCGGGCCGAAGGCCGTCGACGGCGCCCGGCCGACCGACTCCCGCGTGGCGTCGGTGTTGAGGCTGGTCCCCGCCCGGGCGCGGGACGGGGGGGCCCCCGGGGGGCGCGGGTCGGGCGCTCCGGTCGGCGGGGGGTGGTGGGGGGGGGGGGGCCGCCCCCCCCGCCCCCCCCCCGCACCCCCCCCCCCCCCCCCCCCCCCCCCCACACCACCAAACCCAGCCACCACAACCACAACCAACAAAAACAACCCCCCCCCACCCCCCCCACCCCCCCCCC
>NZ_JAQYWW010000036.1:0-2516 GCF_036322525.1 Streptomyces sp. BE20
CGGCAGCGAAGGCCTCGAACTCAAGGCCATCACCGCCGCCGCCCTCGGCGGCGCCGCCCTCAAGGGCGGCAAGGGCGGCATCGGCGGCACCCTCCTCGCCGTCGCCCTCCTCGGCTGCCTCGAAAACGGCCTCACCGTCCAAGGCATCAACTCCTTCTGGCAGAACGTCGCCCAAGGAGCCCTCCTCGTCGCCGCCGTCGTCATCCAGCAACGCCGCAACGGCGAACGCGCCGTCGGACTCCCCGCCTGACGCGTGAGGCATGAACTCCTGTCCCACACAAGACAGTTCCGTTATTGTTACATGCTCAACACCGGGGGGACGGCGGCACCGAGCCGCCGGTAGGCACCCGAGAACCCGCCAGCCGAAACGGCCGCCCAACGCGGCATGATGAGTCGGAGTGAGATCGTGGACGACACGGGGCTGCTGGCACCGCAGCGAAGAGCACTCATCCTCGACCGCGTGCGCCGCGACGGATCCGTACGGGTGGCAGAGCTCGCCGACCGGTTCGGCGTCTCCGACATGACCGTGCGCCGGGACCTGGAAGTCCTGGCCCGCACCGGTGCGATCGAGAAGACCTACGGCGGAGCCGTCGTCAGCACGCTCCTGGAAGAACCCGCCTTCGAGGCGAAGTCCCAGTGGGAACCGTCAGCCAAGGAGGCCCTGGCGCGCGCCGCCGCGGCTCTCGTCGAGCCCGGAAGCGTCGTCGCGGTCGGGGCGGGGACGACTACGTTCGCCGTGGCCCGGCACCTGCTCGACATCCCCGATATCACCCTGGTGACCAACTCCCTCCCGGTCGCCAACCTGGTCCGCACCGCCACGGAGAAGTCCGGCAGCGCACCCGCTCTGCTGCTCACCGGGGGAACGCCCACCCCGTCGGCCGCGCTCGTCGGCCCGCTGGCCGACCAGACGATCAGGTCCCTGCACGTGGACGTCCTGATCATCGGGGCGCACGGGATCTCGGAACGGGCCGGGCTCACCACCCCCAACCTGGCGGAGGCGCAGACCAACCGGGCACTGATCGCCTCGGCACACGAGGTGGTCGTCGTCGCCGACCACAGCAAGTGGAACATCGTCGGCCTCAGCGCCTTCGCAAGCCTGTCGGAGATCCACTACTTCGTCACCGACGGTGAACTGGACCCGGCCGCACAGCTGGTGCTGAACGAGACCACCGGTCGACTCGTCCTCGCACAGATCTGACGGGGCCGTCGCGTAGGCCCTGACCTGAATGGTCGGTATCTCCCCCTCATCCGGGCCGGAATCAGACGGCGCCTCCGAGCCAAGGGAACCGCGCGCGGCAGCCCGCATCGTGCTTCACGCCATCAACGGCATCGGAGCCGGTCACCTGGCCCGCCAGACCGCGCTGGCCCGCCACCTGCGGGCGCGACAACCCGGTTTGGACCCGGTCATCCTCGGTTCCGGCCCCGCCGTGGACGAGGTCTGTGGCGAAGTACCGGTGATCGAGGTCCCCTCGATGGGACGAACGGGGCGGTACCGCAGCGAACCGGCCCGCCCCGACATGCTGGCCGCCATCACGGCGTTGACGCACGCGGCACTCGCGGGCCTGCGGCCCAGGGTGGTCGTCCACGACACCCCAGTCCCAACCCGGACGGCAGAGCGGACGGCGGCAACGGGTCCTACGGCCGCATCGGACTGCCCCGCGCGCGCTTCGACGCGCTCGGCGGGTACGACGAGCAACTGCTCCCGATGGGCTGCCAGGACCTCGACCTGATGAACCGGGCCAAGGCCCGCGGAACGCGCGTCGTCCGAGCATCCCAGCAGGCGCCGTTCGCCATTCGCAACACGGATGCCGACAAGGTCCGGCACACCGGAAGTCCCCTGAGCTGGCACGACATGTGGCAGCAGAACATCCGCCGGACCGAGGAGAACCTGCGTGCCGGCCGACTCACGGTGAACCACGGCCGCACCCCCGTCCAGGTCCTGCTCAACTTCACCCGGTCGGTGGAAGTCTGACCCCGGTCCGGCGACGCACCCAGCCGTGCGGCACGCCGGCGGCGGGCGCCGGCACGGGACCGCGCTCACTGATCACTCGAACCTGCGGCGAAGGCTCGTAGCAGGGTGTTGCGGCCGTGGGGCGGAACCGACCACAGGGCGTGTCCTCGCAGGCCCCAGCCGTGTAGGAGGCTGTTCGCGGCGGCAAAGCCGGTGGTGGCTGCGCGTTCCATGAGGGCGGTGGGCAGGGGGCATCGGACCGCGTCGCCGGCGAGGACGAGTCGGGGATACCGGGTTCGGGTCCGTGGACGTCGCGCGTGTGAGCCGACGGCGAAGAGCGGGCAGTCGGCGTGCCATGCGTGGCGGCTGTCGACGACGCGGGCGTTCGCCGTCTCGGGGTAGAGCAGCCGGCTCTGGGCGAGGACCTGATCCTGTACGGCGGTGCGGTCGGCCGAGGGGTCGACGGCGTAGGCGTGGAGTTCGAGGACCGAACCGCCGGTGCGGGCGGCCCAGCGCGCGGCCTGTCCCTCCCATCGTTCGACGACGCTGACGTTGTCCAGCGGGC
>NZ_JAQYWW010000037.1:0-260 GCF_036322525.1 Streptomyces sp. BE20
CCCCCCCCCCCCCCCCCCCCCCCCCCCCCCCCCCCCCCCCCCCCCCCCCCCCCCCCCCCCCCCCTCTTTTGTGAAATCGCGTAAGCCGTCATCTGACTGATCGGCGAGGGGGGGGGGGGGGTGGGGGGTGGGGGGGGGGGGGGGGGGGGTGGGGGGGGGGTTGGGGGGGGGGGTTTTTTTGTTTTTTTGGTTTGGGGGGGGGGTTTTGTTTGGGGGTGGGGTGGGGGGGTTGTGGGGGGGGGGGGGGGGGCGGGCCCCCC
>NZ_JAQYWW010000038.1:0-342 GCF_036322525.1 Streptomyces sp. BE20
ACGGTCTGGCCGAGGGCGGCCGGGTCGCCGCCGCGGTGAAGGCCGCGCTGACCGGCTGACGACAGGTCGGCAGGGCCACCGCGCAGACGGTCGAGATTCTGCTTGAATATGTTCTTAACGGCGCAGATTCGCTTCGGCCAGGTCGGACGTCTATGGGCTAGGGCGGCGGTAACGATGGGCGGCAGCTCGTCGTCGGAGATCTGCTTGGGCAGGTAGTCGGCCAGCACCTCGACCTCGGCCCGCTCCCGGGTGGTCTGCTCGGTCCGGCCCGCGGTGTCGAACGCCTCGGCGGCCTCCCGGCGCTTCTTCGCCTCCCGACCGATCTCCTTCAGCACCTCGGCG
>NZ_JAQYWW010000039.1:0-316 GCF_036322525.1 Streptomyces sp. BE20
GAGCACGAGTCCGGTGTGCACGGGGAGGTCGCTGACGCCCTCGATGGACACCGCGGTGTCGTGGCCGGCCGAGAACAGCGCGTCGACGTCGTCGGCCGCCACGTGCAGCTCGGACATGCCGGTCCACCCGGAGGTGACCGCCAGCTCGGCCCGGTACTCCTCGGCGAGCAGGCCCACCGAGGACGCCTTGATCCGCAGCGGGAGGTCCTTGGAGACGACGGTGACGTCGTACCCCTCGGCCTGCAGGTTCCGCGCGACCGCGAGGATGCGGGTGTCCGCCTCGCCGCCCCCGACCCGGTAGCCGGCCGGCAGTATC
>NZ_JAQYWW010000040.1:0-362 GCF_036322525.1 Streptomyces sp. BE20
AGCACCACGGCCACCTCGGCCCGCACCAGGTCCAGCACCGCCCGGTGCCGCTCCACCGCCGACAGGCCGGCGAGCCGTGCGGCCAGCCCGGTCTCCTCCGGCACAGGACCTCCCGTCAAGGCGGGGGCCAGCCTGGCGAACAGCGGCCGCTCGCGAACGGCCGTGAACAGCGGCAGGAAGTCCGCCCAGCGGACGTCCGCGACGGTGACGGCCGCCTCGCCCGAGCCGACGGCCGACGCGAGCGCTGCCAGCGCCCGGGCGGGTTCCATCGGGCTCAGTCCCCGGCGGAGCAACTGCGCGGCCGTCTCGTCGTCAGCCGCCATGCCCACCCGGGCCCACGGGCCACACGCGACGGCGGTACC
>NZ_JAQYWW010000041.1:0-318 GCF_036322525.1 Streptomyces sp. BE20
CGGTCCGCAGTAGACGAGCTCGAGCGTCCACGTCGGCATCCTCGAGATGGCCTTCGCCGCCGGGACCCTCGACACCCTCGAGGGCAACTCCAGCGTGCAGGTGCTCCTGCGCCACTACTCCCCGGCGGCCCGCGGCGCCTACGCCCTCATCTCCCCCGCGGGACGCTGACCGGCGCGCTTCGCCGCCCAGCCTCCGGACGCGACCCGCCCCCGGAGGCAGGGCGCCGCTCGCGGTGCGGAGACCGGCCACGCGCACCGCGGTCCCGCTGGCCCGACGGGCCGGCGGCGGATCACCCCGGGGGCGCGGCTCCCGGTGGC
>NZ_JAQYWW010000042.1:0-368 GCF_036322525.1 Streptomyces sp. BE20
CGGTCGCGGGCCCCTGCGTCGCCGGCGGAGGCCCGGGCCGCCGTGTCGTCGCCTGCGCCCGACTGGTGGATGCCCAGGTTGACGAGGGCGCCGGCGAGGTGAGGGAGGGAGGCGGCCGGGTCGGTGTCGGCCCCGGGGGCAACGCTCCGGGAGGGCGGGAGGTGGCGGGGGAGGGGGCTCGGTTGGGGGGGCGTGGCGCAGGCGGGGGGAGCGCTCCCGTGAGCGGGGCGCGGGGGGGGGCGGGGGGGGGGGGGCGCCCGCCGGCCGGCCGCCGGCCCCGCGCCCCGGCCCGCGGGCGGGCCGGCCGCGCGGCGGCGGGCCCCCCCCCGGCCCCCCCCCCCCGCCCCCCCCCCCCCCCCCCCCCCCCC
>NZ_JAQYWW010000043.1:0-395 GCF_036322525.1 Streptomyces sp. BE20
GGCCGAGGCCGAGCCGGCGGACATCGCGATGGCGGCGGCGGCGAGGCCGGCGGCGGCGGCGATCGCGGCGGCAGCCAGCCCGGCGGCGGCGACGGACTTCTGGATCATGGGGCGATCCCTCAAGGCAGTGTTGATCTCGGTGGTCGCCGAAGCATTAAAGACGGTGTGGGGGGGGGGGGGGGGGGGGGGGGGGGGGGCGGGGGGGGGGGGGGTGGGGGGGGGGGGGGGGGGGGGGGGGGGGGGGGGGGCGGGGGGGGGGGGGGTGGGGGTGGGGCGGGCGGGGGGGGGTTTGTTTTTTTTTTTTGTTGTTGTGTGTGGGGGGTGTGGGGGCTGGCGGGTTCTTGGCTTTCGTGTTTTGAGTGTGGTGGGTGGTGGGGGGGGGGGGGGGGGGCCCC
>NZ_JAQYWW010000044.1:0-445 GCF_036322525.1 Streptomyces sp. BE20
CCGCTGCTCGGGCGTCTTCCGCTCGTCCTCCGAATCCTCGGAGTCCTCGTCCCGAACCTCCCGGGTCTCCTCCGTCTCCCGGGGCTCCTCCGTCTGGCGCGGCTCCTCGGTCTGGCGCGGCTCCTCGCTCTCGTCGGCCCGACGCTTCCCCGCGCGCCTCTCCTCGGCCAGCCGCTCCTCCTCCGCCCGCTGCTCGGGCGTCTTCCGCTCGTCCTCCGAATCCTCGGAGTCCTCGTCCCGAACCTCCCGGGTCTCCTCCGTCTCCCGGGGCTCCTCGGTCTGGCGCGGCTCCTCGGTCTGGCGGGGCTCCTCGCTCTCGTCGGCCCGGCGCTTCCCCGCGACCGCCTCGCGTCGTCCCTGTTCCGCGTCCTCGTCGGCCTCGCGCCGCGACTCGGTCTCCCGCCGGAGGCGCTCCTGCTCCTGCCTGCGCTCGGCGGCGGCGACG
>NZ_JAQYWW010000045.1:0-606 GCF_036322525.1 Streptomyces sp. BE20
GCCTCGGCGAAGCGCACGGTCTGCCGCAGGTTGCGGTACCAGTACCCGCCGTCCAGCTCAGGACCCTCCAACCACCGGCCCTCCACCGTCGACAGGAACGGGATCGCGGCGGGCCGGGGCCTCACCGCGGCCAGGAGCTCGGCGAGTTCCTCCTCGATCGACTCGACGTGGGACGTGTGGGAGGCGTAGTCCACCGGGACGCGCCGCACCCGCACACCCTGCTCCTCAAAGCCCGCCACCAGCGTGTCCAGCCCCACCGGGTCACCGGCCACCACCACCGACGACGGCCCGTTCACCGCCGCCACCTCCACACCGGCCGGCAGACCGTCGGCCACCTCGGCGGCCGGCAGCGCGACGGACACCATGCCGCCACGACCCGCCAGACCCCGCGCGATCGCCTGCGAACGCAGGGCGACAATCGCCGCCGCGTCTTCCAGCGACAGGATCCCCGCAACATGCGCCGCAGCGATCTCACCCTGCGAATGCCCCACCACCGCGTCCGGCACCACACCCAGCGAACCCCACACCCGCGCCAGACCCACCATCACGGCGAACGACACCGGCTGCACCACATCCACCCGCTCCAGCGAGGCGGCACCCGGCACC
>NZ_JAQYWW010000046.1:0-337 GCF_036322525.1 Streptomyces sp. BE20
CCCTGGCGGCGGCACCCACCTCGACCGAAACCTCCACCACCGCTAAGACAAACACGCACGCTACAAACACCACCACCACAAACAGCACTAAACTGAAGTCATCTAACTAAAAAAACGCCTTCGACCCACCCACACCCCCACCCGGACGCCCACCCTGACGCCCCCGGTCACCCCCACCACGCACCCCCGCCGCAACGCCCAGGTCGGCTACCAGCACCCCAGCATCGCCAACGGCGCCCGCAACACGAAGGTCGCCGACAAACCCGAATCGTGGGACTTCATCAAACACTCCATACGCGATCCCACCACCGTCACCTACGGCGACATCCGGTTCAAA
>NZ_JAQYWW010000047.1:0-363 GCF_036322525.1 Streptomyces sp. BE20
CCCCCCCCCGCGCCGCGGCCCGGGGGGGGGCGGGGGGGGGGCCGCCCGGCCCCCCGGCGCGGGGGGCGCCCCGCGCGTGCGGGGGGGGGGGGGGGGGCGGGGGGGGGGGCTGGGCGCGGGGGGGGGGGGGCGACGCGGCCCCCCTGTCCGCCCCGGAGCGCCCCGCCCGCCGCCCCCCCGGCCCCCGCCCGCCCACCCCCCCGGCACGGCAGCCCCCCGCCCCCACCTCCCCGCCTGGCAGCTCTGACCCGCCCGGTCTGCCGACGCCCCCCCGTACGCCGCCCGCGCGCTCCTTCAGCGGAACACGGGCCCGACGTGAGGGTCGTCGGCAGCCCGGTCGGTCACCGGTACGCCCGTGCCTCG
>NZ_JAQYWW010000048.1:0-332 GCF_036322525.1 Streptomyces sp. BE20
GGCCCCCGGCCGCTCCCGCGCCCAGGCCCGCGGCCGGGGGGGGCGCCTGCGGCCGCTGGGGGGGGGGGGGGGGGCGGGGGGGGGGGCGGGCGGCGGCAGCCGGGCGGCGGGGGGCGCGACCTCCGGCGGACCGGGTGCTTGGGCGCCCGGCCCCCGGGCGCGGGGGCGCCGCCCGGGGCGCCGCCGCGGGGGCCGCCCCCTGCGAGATCCAGCGGCACGCGACGCTGCGCACCCACCGCCGCCCCAACGGCCACGAGACCCCGCACATCCACCCGCAGGCCCCCAGCACCACCGCCGGCCGGAACAAGGACAACGCCGAGGACTACCGCTAC
>NZ_JAQYWW010000049.1:0-329 GCF_036322525.1 Streptomyces sp. BE20
CTCGAGACCAGGCAGTCCGAGCTCGGCGTCCGGGCAGCCGCCCTGAGCTCCGCCACGGAGGCGGTCGTCCTCTTCATAGAGCTCGCCGACACCGGGCCCTCCCCCGACGCCTTCCTCATCAAGCTCGCCGACGCCCTCTGCACCCTCTCCGCCCACCAGGCCGACAACGGCGACCGGTCTGCGGCCCTGGCCACCGCCACCGAAGCCGTCCCGATCTGTCGCCACCTCGCCGACACCGACCCGGCCGCCTCCCTCCCGCACCTCGCCGGCGCCCTCGACAACCTGGGCATCCACCAGTCGGGCGCAGGCGACGACACGGCGGCCCGGGC
>NZ_JAQYWW010000050.1:0-245 GCF_036322525.1 Streptomyces sp. BE20
CAGGGCAAGGTGAAGGTCGAACTCACGCTCCTGGAGTGGAAGGACGGCCGGGACAAGATCAAGCAGGCCGTCGCCGCCGGCAAGGGCCCCGACGTCTGGCTGATGAACAACGGCCTGGAGCTCGACTACCTCAAGGCCGGCGCCCTCGCCCCGCTCGACAAGCTCGGCTACACCGCCGCCGACACCGAGAAGTTCCTGCCACTGGCGAAGGTCGACGAGTACGACGGCAAGATGCACGGCGTCCC
>NZ_JAQYWW010000052.1:0-317 GCF_036322525.1 Streptomyces sp. BE20
CGCTCTGGGGGGGGGGGGGAGGGGCCGCCGGGGGGGGGCGGCGCCGCCCCCCCCCCGGGGGGGGTGCCGAGGGTGGTGGTGGGTCGCCGCCGGGTGGCGGGCGCCCGCGCGCCGGGGGCGGCCCCCCCCGGGCCGGGGGGCCCCCCCCCCCCGGGAACCCCCCCCCCCCCAACACCACGACCAAAAAAAAAAAAAAAAACCCCCCCCCCCCCCACCACCCCCCCACCCCAAACCCCACCCCCCAGACGGGCCCCCCCCCCAACCCCAAAAACACACCCACCCACAAAAAACACAAAACACCCCCCCCAACCACCACA
>NZ_JAQYWW010000053.1:0-335 GCF_036322525.1 Streptomyces sp. BE20
CTCCATCGGCGCCCTGCCCCTGACCGTCGCCCGCGACGCCGGCTGCCAAGTCGCCTACCTTCCAGGCCTCGCCATGCGACGAATCGCCGACCTCTACCCCGGCGAGGCGAAGACCGACGCCAAGGACGCCGCCGTGATCGCCGACGCGGCCCGCACCATGCCCCACACCCTGCGCACGCTGGAACTCACCGACGAGATCACCGCCGAACTCACCGTCCTGACCGGGTTCGACCAGGACCTCGCCGCCGAGGCCACCCGCACCTCCAACCGGATACGCGGCCTGCTCACCCAGTTCCACCCGTCACTGGAGCGCGTGCTCGGACCACGGCTCGACC
>NZ_JAQYWW010000055.1:0-1007 GCF_036322525.1 Streptomyces sp. BE20
CCCCGGCCGCACCGTCTTCGTCTTCCCCGGCCAGGGCTCCCAGTGGCCCGGCATGGCCGCCGCACTCCTCGACACCGAACCCGTCTTCGCCGAGAAGATCACCCAGTGCGAGAAGGCCCTCGCCCCACACGTCGACTGGTCACTCACCCGGCTGCTGCGCGACACCGAGCCGCTGGAGCGCGTCGACGTCGTCCAGCCCGCCCTGTGGGCGGTGATGGTCTCCCTCGCCGCGCTCTGGCAGCACCACGGCATCCACCCCGACGCCGTCCTCGGCCACTCCCAGGGCGAGATCGCCGCCGCCGTCGTCGCCGGCGCCCTCACTATCGAAGACGGCGCCGCCGTCGTCGCCCTCCGCAGCCGGGCCCTCGACGCCATCGCCGGTGACGGCGGCATGGTCTCCGTCCGGCTCTCCGCCGAGCGGACCACCGAACTGCTCGCCCCCTGGGCCGACCGGATCTCCGTCGCCGCCTACAACTCCCCCACCACCACCGTCGTCGCGGGCGAGAGCACCGCTCTGAGGGAACTGCTGGCGGTGTGCGAGCGGGAGGGCGTCCGCGCCAGGAGCATCCCGGTCGACTACGCCTCGCACTCCCCGCACGTCGAGAAGATCCGCACCCGGCTGCTCGACGTCCTGGCCGGCATCAGCCCGCAGGCACCGCGCATCCCGATGTTCTCCACCGTCACCGGCGACTGGCTCACCACCCCGCCCGACACCGCGTACTGGTACACCAACCTGCGCCAACCCGTCCTCCTCGCCCCGGCCCTCAAGACCCTCCACGAAACCGGCCACACCCACTTCGTCGAGACCAGCCCCCACCCCGTCCTGGTCCCAACCATCGAGGAGACCCTCGACACCGCCGTCACCCTCCCCACCCTGCGCCGCGACGAAGGCGACCGACGACGCCTCCTCACCTCCCTCGCCCACGCCTGGACCACCGGCCTCACCGTCGACTGGACCACCGCGATCCCCCGCGGCCGACGCGTCGAACTGCCCACCTACCCGTTCC
>NZ_JAQYWW010000056.1:0-318 GCF_036322525.1 Streptomyces sp. BE20
ATGCGCGGGGCTTTGGGGCGGATCAGTTCGACCAGTCTGCGGCGTCCGGCTTTTCTCTGGGCGGCCGGGGATCCGTGGCGCTCCAGGAGCCAGGTGACGGCCTGGTGGTCGAGCCGTGGTCCGAGCACGGGCTCCAGTGACGGGTGGAACTGGGTGAGCAGGCCGCGAATCCGGTTGTAGGTGCGGGTGGCCTCGGCGGCGAGGTCCTGGTCGAACCCGGTCAGGACGGTGAGTTCGGCGGTGATCTCGTCGGTGAGTTCCAGCGTGCGCAGGGTGTGGGGCATGGTGCGGGCCGCGTCGGCGATCACGGCGGCGTCC
>NZ_JAQYWW010000057.1:0-331 GCF_036322525.1 Streptomyces sp. BE20
CACCCCGGACGACAGCCGCTTCTCCGAGTCCAACCTCCAGGACCCGCTCGTGCTGGACCACCTCCCCGCCGACGTTGCCGACCCCGCCCCGCTGGTATACTAAGGCCACCACGCCAATCAGCACCCCGCCCCCGACCCCCACTAAACCGAACTTGTCCCCCCCGACCCCCACGAAACCGCCAAAACCCCCCAACCCCAACCCCAAACCACCCCCAAAGGCCAGGTAGTACAGGATGTAAACCCCCCCCCCCCCAAATCCAACACCCCCCCCCACAACAAACAAAACCCCCACCACAAAAGCGACAAAAAACCCCCCCCCCCCACACACACC
>NZ_JAQYWW010000058.1:0-1431 GCF_036322525.1 Streptomyces sp. BE20
GCCGGTGTTCACCAGGTCACCAAGCGGTTCGGCGCGGTACGGGCCCTCGGCGGAGTCACCCTCGACTTCCCCGCCGGTCAGGTCACCGCCCTCATGGGCGAGAACGGCGCGGGCAAGTCCACCCTCCTCAAGATCCTCACCGGCGACCACCAGCCCACCGAGGGCCACGTCGTCCTCGACGGCGAGCGGGTGGACCTGGCCTCACCCGCCCAGGCCCGAGCCGCCGGGATCCGCATCATCCCCCAGGAACCCGAGATCATCCCCCACGTCTCCGTCGCCGAGAACGTCTACGCCGGCTCCCTCCCCCGCAAAACCGGCCGACGCCTCGACCGCACCGAACTACGCCGCCGCATCACGGCCGACCTCAAACGCCTCGGCTTCGACAAGGTCCTCGACCCCGACCTCCTCGGCTCCCAGCTCACCCCCGCCCAACGCCAACTCGTCGAAATCCTGCGCGCCCTCACCGGCGACGCCAAAGTCATCGCCTTCGACGAACCCACCTCCTCGCTGTCCGAACACGAGGTCGACGCGCTCTTCGCCCTCATCCGCCGCCTACGCGACCAAGGCGTAGCCGTCGTCTACGTCTCCCACCGCATGCAGGAGATCTTCCAGCTCGCCGACCGCATCGCGGTGCTGCGCGACGGCGCCCTCGCCGGCGTCCAGGACGCCGCGACCACCAGCGAGGGCGACCTCGTGCGGCTGATGGTCGGCCGGGACCTGTCCGCCATGTTCACCCGCGAACGCGTCGCCACCGACCGCCTCGTGTTGGATGTCCGCGCCGTGACCACCGACCACGTCACCGGCATCGACCTGCGCATCCACGCCGGCGAGGTCGTCGGCCTGGCCGGACTCATCGGCGCCGGACGCTCCGAACTCGCCCTCGCCCTCGCCGGCGACCAGCCCCTCCGCTCCGGCACCGTCACCCTCGACGGCCGCACCCTGCGCTCCGGCCACCCCGGCGACGCCATCCGCGCCGGCCTCGGCCTCGCCCCCGAGGAACGCAAGGCCCAGGCCCTGTTCCTCCACCGCTCCATCCGCGACAACACCAGCACCGTCGTCCTGGAACGCCTGCGCCGCTTCCGCTTCGTCAAGCGGACCGCCGAACGCCAACTTGCCCAGGAATACACCGACCGGCTGCGGGTGCGCACCCCCTCCATCGAGCACGAGGTCCGCAAACTCTCCGGCGGCAACCAGCAGAAGGTCGTCCTCGCCCGCTGGCTCGCCCGCAAACCCAAGGTCCTGATCCTCGACGAGCCCACCCGCGGCATCGACGTCGGCGCCAAGGCCGAGATCTACCAGATCATCGCCGACCTCGCCACAGAAGGCGTCGCCGTCCTCGTCATCTCCTCCGAACTCCCCGAGGTCCTCGGCCTCGCCGACCGCATCGTCGTCATGCAGAACGGCCGCATCACCGGCGAACTCGACCGCGAA
>NZ_JAQYWW010000059.1:0-304 GCF_036322525.1 Streptomyces sp. BE20
GGACGAGGTCCTCGGCCGTGGACTGGAAGACCACGTGGCGCCCGCCTGCGCTGACCGTGTCGATCCCGGCCGTGGCGGGGCGGTCGGTCACGGTCTCGTCGGTGCCCGTCTCCAGATCGCGCAGCGTGAGCGGCGCCGGCGCGCGGCGACGCGACGGCGGGGTGGACCTCGACCTCGACGACGGCGCCGAGGCCTTCGACGCCGTCGTCCTCGCCACCGACCCCGCGGGCCTGCGGACCCTGATGGAGCGGTCCCCCCTGCTCGACGACCACGAGCTGCGGGCCTGCGCCGCCGCCGTGCGCCA
>NZ_JAQYWW010000060.1:0-327 GCF_036322525.1 Streptomyces sp. BE20
CAAGCTCTCAATTACCGGCATTCGGAGTCTTGCTACGGGCAGTAACCCGGTGAGGCTCATCGACTATCCATTGATCTAACTCAGGCTAGAAACACGTGCCGCTTCAACAAAATGCCTTTCGGGGAGAACCAGCTATCACGGAGTTTGATTGGCCTTTCACCCCTAACCACAGGTCATCCCCCAGGTATTCAACCCTGGTGGGTTCGGTCCTCCACGAAGTCTTACCTCCGCTTCAACCTGCCCATGGCTAGATCACTCCGCTTCGGGTCTTGGGCATGCAACTCAAACGCCCTATTCGGACTCGCTTTCGCTACGGCTACCCCACAC
>NZ_JAQYWW010000061.1:0-334 GCF_036322525.1 Streptomyces sp. BE20
TCTGCCGGACGATCAACCGGCTGGAGACCATCGACTCCGGCACGATCTCCATCGACGGACGCCCGCTGCCCCCCCAGGGCCCGGAGCTCTCCCGGCAGCGGGCCCAGGTCGGCAAGGTGTTACAGAGCATCAACCAGTTAGCGCACAAGACCGAGCGGGAGAACCAGGTGAACGGGCAAGTCAAAGTCCGCGGCAACGCCCCGGACCTTCTTGAGAGGGTCGGCGTCCCCCCCCAGGCCCAAAATTTCCCGGCCCAACAGTCCCGCGGGCAGCAACAGCGCGGCGCGATCGCCCCGGCGCTGGCGTTTAAACCCAATGTGATTCTATTCGAACA
>NZ_JAQYWW010000062.1:0-540 GCF_036322525.1 Streptomyces sp. BE20
ACGAAAGTCGGTAACACCCGAAGCCGGTGGCCTAACCCGTAAGGGGAGGAGCCGTCGAAGGTGGGACCAGCGATTGGGACGAAGTCGTAACAAGGTAGCCGTACCGGAAGGTGCGGCTGGATCACCTCCTTTCTAAGGAGCGCATGGCCGCTTGCAGGCGAATGTTCTGCACGGTCGCTCATGGGTGGAACGTTGACTATTCGGCACAGGAAGAGATCGGACGTGAGTACTGCTTCGGCGTGGAAAGCGATCTGGGATTGACTGTGTCGGGCACGTTGTTGGGTCCTGAGGGAACGGCCGTTATGGTCTGTTTCTTCAGTACTGCCGGTCTCATGCGAGGCGGTCCTTTGGGGTCGTTGAGTGTGGGTGTCTGGTCGTTGTTTGAGAACTGCACAGTGGACGCGAGCATCTGTGGCCAAGTTTTTAAGGGCGCACGGTGGATGCCTTGGCACCAGGAACCGATGAAGGACGTGGGAGGCCACGATAGTCCCCGGGGAGCCGTCAACCAGGCTTTGATCCGGGGGTTTCCGAATGGGGAAA
>NZ_JAQYWW010000063.1:0-308 GCF_036322525.1 Streptomyces sp. BE20
CTCGCACACTCTGACCCCACCCGACGCACTTCCGATCTCGAGGTGACGATCTGCTCCCCGCGTCCGCGGGGGTGATCCCGGATTTCGGAAGTGCACTAGTCTGAACTCACGCGGCTCCGAGAGAACGCGGGTGTCTTCCCGGGCCGGGGCAGCGCGGGCACGTTGGAGCGCGAGGGCAGGGCCCGGGATCACCCCCGCGGACGCGGGGAGCAGCGAGCGGAAGAGCACACTTCTGACCTCCAGTCACAATCTGAAACCGCGTCTCGCGGAGAAGGCCTTCACCTCGGCGGGGGGGGGGGGGGGGGGGG
>NZ_JAQYWW010000064.1:0-337 GCF_036322525.1 Streptomyces sp. BE20
AGTGGTGTCCATCGTGGCAGACGGCGACCACACCCGTGGCGCGCTACCACCGCGAGCCACTCGCCCACCAAGCGCTTTCGCAGGAGCAACCCCTTGTGGTCCGCGGTCAACACGGCCCGCCCTCGCGCCCGCGGCGCAGGGATATCAGAGCTGCCTCAACCCAGACCGTCGTCAGCCGAGATCCCCCCATCCTCCGGCAGGAGATGTGCGGTGGCTCGCTAACTTCCCGGAACCACAAGTTCTTCTTCTCAAAGCTGACCTACCGAGAGATGCCCGCCGAACTCCGGGCGGATCTCTCCGACGCCAGGTTGACGATCCTCGAGGGCGACCTCAACTA
>NZ_JAQYWW010000065.1:0-313 GCF_036322525.1 Streptomyces sp. BE20
GAACGCCGGCTGCACCAGCGGCCCACCCTAGGCACCCGGGCGGCGGGCCGGCGGTAGGGCCAGGCCAACCGTTCGCCCGCTGCGGCGCCGCGCGCTGCGGCCCCGCCAGGGGCCGCCCCCCCCCCCCCCCGCCCCCCCCCCCCCCCCCGCCCCCGCCCCCCCGCCCCCCCCCCCCCCCCCCCCCCCCGGGCGCCCCCCCCCCCCCCCCCCCCCCCCCCCCCCCCCCCCCCCCCCCGGGGCCGCCCCCCCCCCAGCTCCCCCCGCCCGCCCGCGCGCCCCACGCCCCGCCACCCCCCCCCCACCACCAGGAACC
>NZ_JAQYWW010000066.1:0-445 GCF_036322525.1 Streptomyces sp. BE20
GTCCTCCCCGCAGGCGCGGGGGTCAGCCGTCCATCATGATCGGCCTCGCCACGGCGACCGTGTCCTCCCCGCAGGCGCGGGGGTCAGCCGCGCCGACGGCGAGTGCCAGGATGCCGGTGATGTCCTCCCCGCAGGCGCGGGGGTCAGCCGCTGACGGCGCCGACGCCGCAGGTGCCACCGTTGTCCTCCCCGCGCAGGCGGGGGTAGCGGCAGGCGTCGGCCCTCTTCGTCATCCCATACGTCCCGTCGCGTGAGGAGTTTGTCCGGCCGCAGTGGGCTGGGCGGTCGACTGTCGGGTGTGGCCCCTACGATGCCCGGCATGGCGCGCTACGAGGATCTTCAGCAGTCCCTGTGGGACACCGGCAGCGACTGGGGAGTGCAGCCGCCCGTGACCGACCAGGTGGTTCTGGAGGCCGAGCGGCTGCTGGACGTCACGCTTCCCGGA
>NZ_JAQYWW010000067.1:0-408 GCF_036322525.1 Streptomyces sp. BE20
CCCCCCCCCCCCCCCCCCCCCCCCCCCCCCCCCCCCCCCGGCTTTTGCCTGCGCCGGCGACCCCCGTGAACTACACTGCTTGGCACCCTCTGTCCCGACCCGCGGCTCGTCCGAGCTGGAGCCGGTGCGGTACATCCGCTCCCCCGGCGTGACGGGGTCGGCGACGAACCGCTCGGCGGTCATCGCGGGCCGGCGCCAGTATCCGGGGGCCAGACCGGCCCCGGCGACGTACAGCTCGCCGGGGACCCCGGCCGGGACGGGCTGCTGCCGCTCGCGGTGCCGCCGGCGACCACCAGCAGAGATCGGAAGAGCGTCGTGGAGGGCCAGAGGGTGCAATGCAGGGTAGAGCTCGGGGGGCGCCGGATCATGAACAGCCGGGGGGGGGGGGGGGGGGGGGGGGGGGGGGGG
>NZ_JAQYWW010000068.1:0-2460 GCF_036322525.1 Streptomyces sp. BE20
AAAGGACCGTCGCCTGGCTCGGCGGCTTCCGCCGACTCCACCGCCGCTACGAACGCAAGGGCACCCACTTCGCGGCCTTCGCCACCATCGCCGCCACCCTCATCTGCAACCGCAGAATCACCAAATGAGATCACTTCTTAGCAACGGCCTCGAACTCGACCGCGCCGCCGTCGACGCCGGACTCACCCTCCCGCACCACAACGGCCGCACCAAGGGCGTCAACACGCGCACCAAGCGAATCATGAGGCAGATGCACGGCCGAGCCGGGTTCCCCCTGCTCCGCCACCGCATCCTCCTCCAGTGATCACCACACTGCGCTACCACCGATTACGGGACAGAGCCGATTACGAGACAGAGCCGTTGGCTGGACAGGCCAGGCCGGGATCGACGGCCGTCTACCCGTCGACCAGATACTGCACAGCATCGGCACCAAGGTCAACCAGCACTGAACGGTCACTGACCACCCTGGCGCGGGCAACGATTCGGCGACATCCCCTGGCGCCAGCTTAGTATATCGAATATCTTCAGTGTGTTCGATTTGCCGGGCGCCGAGGGTGGCGATACGTCTAGCCGAGCATCCCCGCATTCCCGGTGGCCTTATGCCGGGTGCACCAGGCCGTCTTCCCCCCGCGGCCTGGTGCACCCACCCGGTCGAGCCGTCCCGTCAGACCACTCTTCCCGCCCCAGACGCCTTCCCGCCGGCGCGGTGGAAAGGCCCGTGTCATCTCACCCCTCAACTCGCCCTTCACCCGACCCGTCCGTAAGGATCTCTACGCCGCAGTCGCACCAGATCCGGCCTGTAGGCACGTCGGTGCGCGGCGCCGTGGCCGACATGGATGCAGTCCGCGATCGCGGTCCCTGTCAGGGTCCGTTCACATCTCGTGCGTGGCGCCCTCCGGCCTCCTGCTTTCGGCTTCGGCACTCGGGTTGGCAAGAACCGGCGTTGGAGTCCCTGCTGGTCGGATCAACGCAGACGGTCAGAGGACCACGATGCCCCACTCCTCATTCCCGGGTGCCGACAGGAACGCCCCCCTACCGACGCCTCGTACAGGCATTCGCTCGGCCGTCGAGGGACTGGAGACCTCGCCTCCCACGGCGGAGCCCGATGGTGACGCAGAACTGACGGAACGCCTGCGGGCCGGAGAGGACGGGGTCGTGGCGGTGCTGTATGCACGCCATCACCCAGCCGTTCTTGCCTTCGCCCGTAGTTGCGTCGGAACCACGGGTTGTGACGAGGATCTGGCCAGCGAGGCCTTCACCCGCGTCATCGCCGCCGTGCGATCGGGCCACGGCCCCACCGGAGACTGGCGGCCCTACCTCATGACGGTGGTACGCAACACGGCGACGGCGTGGGGGAGCGCGGAGCGCCATACCTTCCCCGCCGCCGACGTCGGGATGCGGGCCGATCGGCACACCTCCGTCCCACCGCCCGACCAGATTCTCGAAGCCGCCATCGACCACGACCTGGTCCGCGCCGCCTATCACACACTGCCCGAGCGCTGGCGCGCGGCGTTGCAGCACTCCGCGGTCGAGCAGCGGCCTATTGTGGAGGTCGCCCGCCTGCTCGGACTCACCAGCAGTGGCGCCTCGTCACTGGTGTCCCGCGCACGCGAAGGTCTGCGTCGCGCCTACTTGATGGCCCACCTCCAAGCTGCGGATTCCTCCCCGGGGTGCGCGGACCGCACCGCGCAGCTCGCGGCACTCGCCCGCCACCCCGCCCGCAGGAAGCCCGAACGCCTGGTCCGCCACCTCGACGCCTGCGCGAAGTGCCGGCACCGGTACGAGGAGATGCGCGAACTCAACCGTCGCTTCCGGCTCGCGAGGACGGCGCTCGTCCAGACGGATCCCAAGACTGCGGACCGCACCGGCGACCGTATGGCGCACGGGTCTGCGGCGGCCGGGCCTGTGTAACCCGTCCCTCTCGACCTGTTCCGGGGAATCAGGGACCGGCACGACCGGCGGTATCACCACGGCTCCCGCGCCGCCGCCCGCAACGGAGATCCCTCCCCCTGCGCGTGGTCGGCCGGGGCCGCTCGCGCACAGGCGAACCGTCGACCGGATGCTGCTACCGCCCGGCGGTACCGATGCCGGACGGCGATCCCTCCAGGAGCAGCCGGCTCCTTTCCACGTGCGCCAACGGAGCGGTGAGCGCTGACCGGGCTCCAGTGCCGCCGCCGATCGATCCCCGTCAAGCAGGGTATGCGGGTCGCCTCCGTGGTCGTAGGCCTTGCGTACACACGATCGGCCGCAGTGCGGCCGGCTTCAACGGCCCTGTGCCGCGGACGAGCTGACGGTGCCGTCCGCGGCACAGGGGGCCTGGGGTGGTGGTTTCGGTCAGGGGGTGCGGATCCAGAACTCGATCGACAGCGGCGGGACGGTGATCGTCAGCTGCGGGCCGGTTTTGTTGCTGATGAAGAGGTTGTTGGTGCTGGGGCCGTAGCGCAGGCCGCGGAAGGTGGC
>NZ_JAQYWW010000069.1:0-390 GCF_036322525.1 Streptomyces sp. BE20
CCCCCCCCCCCCCCCCCCCCCCCCCCCCCCCCCCCCCCCCCCCCCCCCGTTTTTAATGAGCCGGCGCCCACCGAGATCTACACTGCATTCAGGCCCGCGCCCCGCCCCGCCCCCACCGGCCCCGAGCGGCGCCGCGCCCGCGCCGGGCCCGTCGCCCCCCCACCGCGCGGCCCCGATCGGGCCGGGTCCTCGGGGCGGTCTCACGGTGTCTGGTGTGCAGACGTGGGCTCTTGCGAAGGCGGCGCCCGGGTTGGCCATGACCTTGTAGATCGGAAGAGCGGCGTGGAGGGACAGAGTGTGCAAGGCAGGGTAGATCACGGTGGTCGCCGGCTCCTGAAAGCAGGGGGGGGGGGGGGGGGGGGGGGGGGGGGGGGGGGGGGGGGGGGGGGG
>NZ_JAQYWW010000070.1:0-670 GCF_036322525.1 Streptomyces sp. BE20
GGGGGTGCCTCTATGTCCTTCGTCAAGGATGTGGTGCCGGTTTTGGTGCTGTTGGGGGTGGTCATGCGGCGGGGGTGGCGGCTGGGGTTCGGGATTCGTAGAGGGTGCCGTCGCGGAGCATGGCGAACAGGACGCTGATGCGTTGGCGGGCGAGGCGCAGGAGTGCCTGGGTGTGGGTTTTGCCGCGGGCTCGTTGCCGGTCGTAGTAGGTGCGGGAGGCGGGGTCGGCGTTCATGCAGGCGAAGGCCGAGAGGAACATGGCGCGTTTGAGCTGCCGGTTTCCTCCTCGGGGTGCGTGTTCTCCGTGGATGGAGGTGCCCGAGGACTTGGTTGTGGGCGCGAGGCCGGCGTAGGAGGCGAGGTGGGCGGCGGTGGGGAAGCTCGTGCCGTCGCCGACGGTGACCAGCAGGACGGCGGCGGTCCTGACGCCGACGCCGGGCATCGAGGTCAGGACCGGGTGAAGAGGGTGGGCCTCCAGCAGGGTGTTGATCTGGGCCTCCAGGGCCCGGCGCTGTTCCTGGACGGCCGCGAGGGATCGGGCCAGGGACGGGACGACCACGTCGAGTGTGCCGGTGCCGGGGACGACGACGGTCTGTTCGTCGAGGGCGTCGAAGAGGTCGTCGATCAATCGTTGGGCCATGCGCGGGGCTTTGGGGCGGATCAGTTCGAC
>NZ_JAQYWW010000071.1:0-309 GCF_036322525.1 Streptomyces sp. BE20
GGCGCCCCGACCGGCGCCTCGCGCTACTTCACGGGCGTCCCCGCCCTCCGCGACCACCCGATGGCGCGGTTGGCCGGTGCGACGCGCGCCGCCTGCCACGCCCGCCTGACGGCCGGCGGCACGATCACCCACCACCATGCGGTCGGCGCCGACCACCGCCCCTGGATGCCCGACGAGATCGGCGAGCTGGGCGTGCGCATCCTGCGCGCCGTCAAGGCCGAGCTGGACCCGGCGGGCATCCTCAACCCGGGCAAGCTGATCCCGTGAGCGGCCGGAGAACCATCGCCCGCGTCGTTCTCCTCACCAACC
>NZ_JAQYWW010000072.1:0-395 GCF_036322525.1 Streptomyces sp. BE20
GTGTTTTTTGTTTTGGGGCGACCCGGGGGCGGAAATGGGTTTTTTGGTGATGTCCTTTGGTGTGGCCGGGGCGGCGGGGTACCTGTTGGGGGGGGCTTACCCCGGGGCAAGTTTGTTTTTGCTGGGTTTGTGGGGGGGGTGGGAGTGAGCCCCGACCCACGCCCCACGGCAGTCAGCAACACAACCCACAAAAACAAACACACACGCCCCCCCACCCCAAACCCCCCCCCACCCACACCACACACCAGAAACAAAAAGAGGGCCCGGTGTTTTCCCCCCCCACCACGTCCCCCGCGGGCCCGGCCACGACAAGGTGCAACACCAAAAAACCCACTGACGCCCCCCGGTCGCCCAAATCCAAAAAAACCAAAACGGAATCAACGGCGCCCCCCCAA
>NZ_JAQYWW010000073.1:0-3272 GCF_036322525.1 Streptomyces sp. BE20
CCACGAACAACCGCGCCAGCCGGTTCACCCGCGCGTCCAGCTCCGCGTACGTCCACGAGGACGCACCGAACACCAGCGCCACCTCGTCCGGCACCGACACCGCACGCTCCGCCAGCAGATCCGCCACCGAAGCCGACGGCAGCTCACGACCCGTCGCCGCCCACTCCCCCAACAGCCCCCGCTCACCCGACGTCAGCACGTCCAGCGCGCCGATGCGGCGGTGCGGGTCGGCCGCGACCTGCTCCAGGACGGCGAGCAGGCGCTCGACCAGTCCCTCGGCGGTGGCCCGCGCGTAGAGGTCGGTGGCGTACTCGAAGGCGATGTCGATCTCCTCGGTCGAGGAGGTCTCCTCGAAGTTGAAGTCGAGTTCGAACTTCGCGGCGCCCAGCTCGAACGGCAGGATGCGGCTCTCCAGGCCGAGCAGCCGGCCGCCCTGGCCGTCGTTGTGCTGGTAGCCGAGCATCACCTGGAAGAGCGGGTGACGGCCGGGCACGCGCGGCGGGTTGACCGCCTCGACCAGCCGGTCGAAGGGCAGGTCCTGGTGGGCGAAGGCGGCCAGGTCGGTGTCCCGGGTGCGGCCCAGCAGGTCCGCGAAGGTCGGGTCGCCGGAAAGGTCGTTGCGCAGGACCAGGGTGTTGACGAAGAACCCGACCAGGGCGTCGAGCCCGGCGTCGGAGCGGCCCGCGACCGGGGCGCCGAGCGGGATGTCGGTGCCGGCGCCGAGGCGGTGCAGCAGGGTCGCCACGGCGGCCTGGAGCACCATGAAGGTGGTGGTGCCGGTCGCCCGGGCGGCCTCCCGGAGCCCGCGGTAGACGGCGGGCGGCACCTGGGCGTACACGGTGTCGCCGCGGTAGCCGGCCACCGGCACGCGCGGGTGGTCGGTCGGCAGCGGCAGTTCCTCGGGCAGCCCGGCGAGCGCCTCGCGCCAGTAGGCGACCTGGCGGCTGTGCTGGCTCTGCGGGTCGTCGGCGGCGCCGAGCAGCTCCTGCTGCCAGAGGGTGTAGTCGGCGTACTGGACCGGCAGCGGCGACCAGGCCGGGGAGGTCCCGGCGACGTGCGCCGTGTACGCGGCCGTCAGGTCGTCGATGAAGGGGAGCATCGACCACTCGTCGCCCGCGATGTGGTGGAAGAGCAGGACCACGGCGTGGTCCCCGGGGGCGATCTCCAGCAGGGTGACGCGCAGCGGCGCCTCAGCCGAGAGGTCGAAGCCGTGGCGGACGGCAGCCTCGACGTCGGCGGCCAGGGTCTGCTCGCCGGAGCGCACGACGTGGACGGCGTCCGCGAGGGCCGGGGCGTCCAGGACGTGCTGGTAGACGGAGCCGTCGCGCTCGGTGAAGACGGTGCGCAGGCTCTCGTGGCGCTCGGTCACCGAGCGGACGGCGGCGCGCAGGGCGTCGGCGTGGAGGGCGCCGGTGACCCGGACGACCAGCGGCACGTTGTAGGTCGCACCGGAGCCGTCGAGGTTCTGCAGGAACCACATCCGGCGCTGGGCGTGCGAGAGCGGCAGGTCCTGCGGCCGCTCTCGGCGGCCGAGGGCCGGGCGCTGCTCGCCGTCGCCGCCGGCGCGGTGGGCCAGGCCCGCCGGGGTGGGCGCCTCGAAGAGGTCGCGGACCGTCAGCCGGCCGCCCAGCAGGGTGCGGATCCGGGTGACCAGGCGGGTGGCGAGCAGCGAGTGGCCGCCGAGGTCGAAGAAGTGGTCCTCGGGACCGACCTCGTTGAGGCCGAGCACCTCGCCGAAGGCGCCGCAGAGGATCTCCTCGCGGGCGTCGCGGGGGGCGCGGCCGGCGGAGGTGGTGTCGGGGACGGGCAGGGCGTTGCGGTCGAGCTTGCCGTTGACGGTCAGCGGCAGCGCGTCGAGGACGACGAACGCCGAGGGGACCATGTACTCGGGCAGGCGCTGGGCGAGGCCGTTGCGCACCTCGGCGACGTCGACGCCGGCGCCGGCCGGCACGAGGTAGGCGGCGAGGCGCTTCACGCCGGGGGTGTCCTCGCGGACCACCACCGCCGCCTGGGCGACGTCCTCGTGGGCCGCGAGGGCGTCCTCGATCTCACCGGGCTCGACCCGGTATCCGCGGATCTTCACCTGGTCGTCCGCCCGGCCCAGGAAGTCCAGGAGGCCGTCGGCCCGCCAGCGCACCACGTCACCGGTGCGGTACATCCGCGCGCCCGGCTCGCCGAACGGGTCCGCGACGAACCGCTCCGCCGTCAGACCGGGGCGCTTCAGGTAGCCGCGGGCCAGGCCCACGCCGGAGACGTACAGCTCACCGGGGACGCCGACCGGGACGGGCCGCAGGTGGGTGTCCAGGACGTGCGCGACGGTGTTCCAGATCGGCCGGCCCACCGTGGCGGTCGCGGAGTCGAGCGTGCCGCCGCCCAGGGTGTTGATGGTGTACTCGGTCGGGCCGTACAGGTTGTAGCCGAGGACGCCGGGGGTGTCGCGCAGCTTCGACCAGAGGGTCTCGGCCACCGCCTCGCCGCCGAGCAGGACCAGCACCGGGCGGTGCCGCCCCTCGTCCAGCAGGCCGCACTCCACCAGGGCCTGGGCGTAGGAGGGGGTGACGTTGATGACGTCGACGGCCTGCTCGGCGCAGTAGTCGGCCAGGCGCTGGGTGTCGCGGCGCAGGGCCTCGTCCAGGACGTGCACCTCGTGGCCCTCGACCAGCCAGAGCAGCTCCTCCCACGACATGTCGAAGGAGAACGACACCGTGTGGGCGATTCGCAGGCGCCGCCCGCCGGCCGAGGCCACCACCGGGTCGAAGATCTCCTGCCGGTGGTTCAACTGCATGTTGGTCAGACCCCGGTACGGCGTCACGACACCCTTCGGACGCCCGGTGGAACCCGAGGTGAAGATCACGTACGCGGCCGCGTCCGGGTCGTAGGGCGCCCGGTACGGCTCGGCGGAGAGGCCGGCCAGCTCGGCGCGGACGTCCTCGGCGTCGAGCAGCACGGTGTTGCCGTGGGCCGGCATCAGGGCGGCGGCGGTGGAGTCGGTGATCAGGCAGGCCGGGGCGGTGTCCTCGACCATGAAGGCCAGGCGCTCGACCGGGTAGTCCAGCTCCAGCGGCAGGTACGCCGCACCGCTGCGCAGCACCGCGAACAGCGACGCCACCATCTCCAGCGAACGCGGCAGCCCCAGCGCCACCACCCGCTCCGGACCGGCACCCCGCGCCACGAACAACCGCGCCAGCCGGTTCACCCGCGCGTCCAGCTCCGCGTACGTCCACGAGGACGCACCGAACACCAGCGCCACCTCGTCCGGCACCGACACCGCA
>NZ_JAQYWW010000074.1:0-346 GCF_036322525.1 Streptomyces sp. BE20
GGGCGGGGGGGGGGGGGGGGGGGGGGTACGGGGCGGGGAGCGCGGGGCCCCCGCGGCCCCGCAAGCACCGCACCCACACCCAGCCCCAGCCGCCCACCCCACCCCCCACCCCCCCCCCACCCCCACCCACCTAAACTCCACACCCCCCCCCCACAAAAAAACCCCACCACCCCCCCCCACCCACAACACCCCCCACCCCCCCACAAAATGAACCCCCACCCCCCCCCACAAAAACCCCCCCCACAAAAAAACCCCACCACCCCCCCACAAAACAAACCCCCCCCCACCAACCCCACTCTAACACACCCGCCCCCACCACACAAAAAACCACCAAAAACCCACCAAC
>NZ_JAQYWW010000075.1:0-334 GCF_036322525.1 Streptomyces sp. BE20
CCCCCCCCCCCCCCCCCCCCCCCCCCCCCCCCCCCCCCCCCCCATTTTTAATGATAGGGCGACCACCGAGATCTACCCTGCATTGCACACTCTTTCCCTCCCCGACGCTCTTCCGATCTGGCGGCTGACCCCCGCGCTTGCGGGGAGGACGGCACGGACCCGAGCTGGCCCGATCTCACCGGCGGCTGACCCCCGCGCTTGCGGGGAGGACGAATTCCTCACCGGCGGCGACCGGGGCCTAACCGGCTGACCCCCCCCCTGGCGGGGTGGACCCCTACCCGACCCGAGGCGTACTGGCCGGGTGGCCAGTTCAACACCCGTCAGCGCGGAGCAC
>NZ_JAQYWW010000076.1:0-1382 GCF_036322525.1 Streptomyces sp. BE20
AGCGCACCGTCGCCTGGCTCGGCGGCTTCCGCCGACTCCACCGCCGCTACGAACGCAAGGCCGACCACTTTGCAGCCTTCGCCAGCATCGCAGCCGCCCTCATCTGCCACCGCCGACTCTCCAAATGAGATGACTTCTTAGTGGGCGTTTCATCCGTCAGCGGGCTGATTAGTCCTGATTCTTGGGATGAGGAGCGGACCCGGCTGCCGTGACTCCGGAGGCTTGGTGGGGCGGAAGTGTCACCAGCGTGCAGATGTCCGCCGGAACTGCGCGGTTCCTCCTGCCTCGTCCCGGGAAGCCGGATCAAGGCGCATTTGTCGGCCGAGGGCCGCGACCTCTGGCCAGAGCAGCGATCCCGCAGTATGCCGTCATCATGACGGCCCGCCGACCGTATCCGAGCGACCTGTCCGACGCCCGCTGGGCCCTGGTCGAACCCACCCTCACGACCTGGCGCGAGGAACGTACCGCACGCGCCCTGGCCTTCGGGCGGCCACCCGAGCACGACCTGCGTGACCTGCTGGACGCGATCCTCTACGTCTACCGCACCGGCATCCCCTGGCGCTACCTCCCACACGATTACCCGCCTCACCAGACCGTCTACGCCTACTTCGCCCGCTGGCAACGCGACGGCGTGTTCGAGCAGCTCAACGGCCTCCTGCGACGCCTCGTCCGCACTGCCGAGGGCCGCAATCCGGCACCGACCGCCTGCATCCTCGACTCCCAGAGCGTGAAAACCTCCACCAACGTTCCCGCCGCAACCCAGGGAATCGACGTCGGGAAGAAGATTGTCGGCAGGAAGCGGAACATCGTCACCGACACCCTCGGCCTGCTGCTGGCCGTGCTGGTCACCGCCGCGAGCGTGCACGACGGCACCGCCGGCCAACAGCTGCTGACCCGGGTGGCCGCCGACCACCCCACCATGCGCAAGGCCTGGGCCGACATGGGCTACAAGAACGCCGTCATCGAACATGGCGCCACCCTCGGAATCGACGTCGAGATCGTCCTTCGTGACCCCACTACCAGGGGATTCGCCGTCCAGCCCCGCCGCTGGGTCGTCGAACGCACCCTGGGCTGGCTGATGAACCACCGCCGCCTCGCCCGCGACTACGAAGCCCTCCCGGCCCGATCCGAAGCCATGATCCACGTCGCGATGATCAGCCTCATGACCCGCCGCCTCACTGGCGAAACGACCCCCACCTGGCACGGAACCTGACCTCGACAACCAGGAGCGAAACACCCACTAAGTCCGTTTCTGGTAGCGGCCTCGTCCGGGTTGGGTGAGGAAGCCTTGGCGAGTGAGGCGTCCGAGGCGGCTGCGGGTGATGTTGACGGACGCCTCGTCGGTGGGCATGCCGAGGAGTTCGTGCAGCTCGCCTGCCCGG
>NZ_JAQYWW010000077.1:0-347 GCF_036322525.1 Streptomyces sp. BE20
ACCCGGCGACACCTCCAGCCGCTCCGTCCACGCGGTGAGCATCGCGGGCGTCAGCCAGTCGGCCTCGCACACGGACCTGTGCGGACGATCGTCGGGTGCGGCGAGCGGGTGCTCTGCATTGAAGTTCTCGGGGGGCGCGGGGCGCCCCGCCGCGCCCCCCGGCGCGCGCGCGCCCTCCCCCCCACCCCACCCCCCCACCACCCCCCCCCCCGCCGCCCCCCCCACCCCCCCCCCCACCCCGCCAGCCACGCCAACCCCACCCACCACCCCCACACCCCCACCCCCCAACCCCCACCCACCCCCACACACCCCCCCCCCCCCCCCCCCCCCCCCCCCCACCACCACCA
>NZ_JAQYWW010000078.1:0-366 GCF_036322525.1 Streptomyces sp. BE20
TCACCGCCGCCCGACTTCGTCGGCGGCCGTCCGTCGGGCCGGCCGCCGACCGGCGTCTCAGCCCAGCTTCTTGGTGACCTTCCGCTCGCTGGCGCACTGCTCGTACCCGAGCCAGGCGTTGATCGCCAGCATCGGCTTCAGGATCGAGG
Source organism: Streptomyces sp. BE20 (assembly GCF_036322525.1). Taxonomy (NCBI): domain Bacteria; kingdom Bacillati; phylum Actinomycetota; class Actinomycetes; order Kitasatosporales; family Streptomycetaceae; genus Streptomyces; species Streptomyces sp. BE20. Next base: position 150 of record NZ_JAQYWW010000078.1, read on the forward strand.
CGGCGTCGATGGCGCCCTCGGCGGCGCCCGCGCCGACCAGGGTGTGCAGCTCGTCGATGAACAGGATGATGTCCCCGCGGGTGCGGATCGCGTCGTAGACGTACGCTTCGGTGGTCACGGTGAGGAGCCTTTCAGACGCGGAGGGTTGCACGGGTGTCCGGGCGGTCGGAAGCCGGTCGGAGCGAGGGGCGGACGGTCGGGCGGACGGTCGGGCGGA
>NZ_JAQYWW010000079.1:0-340 GCF_036322525.1 Streptomyces sp. BE20
ACCTGGCCGCCCTCGACCACGCCGACGTGCCGTTCGGCCGGGTCGTCGAGGTCGTCAACCCGCCGCGCGCGCTCGGCCGCCACCCGCTCTTCCAGACCCTGGTGTCGCACAACACCGTCACCCTGGACACGTCGGTGATGATCGGCCACCCGGCCCGGATGGAGCAGGTCGACCCGGGCACGGCCCGCGTCGACCTGGAGTTCACCTTCGCCGACACCGCGCACGGGGACGATCTCGACCTGCTCCTGATCTACTCGGCCGACCTGTTCGACCGGCCGACCGCCGAGGCCCTGACCTGCCGGCTGCTGCTTCTGCTGGATCAGGCGGTGGCCGATCCCGC
>NZ_JAQYWW010000080.1:0-303 GCF_036322525.1 Streptomyces sp. BE20
GCGGGAGTGGGCCGGGCCGGTGCGGCCCGGCCCGGATGGCCCGGGCGCACCCGGTCAGTGGGGGTCGACCGTCCGCCTCCCCATCACCTAGCGGTGGGAGTCGCACAGGATGCCGGGCGGGGAGTACCCCACGAAGCTGGCCGCGCAGAACACCCACGCGCCCCCCTCCACCAACACCACGGATCCCGTGATAATCCCCGCCGCCGCCCCCCCCCACCCCCCCCACAACCACAACCCCCACCCCCCCCCACAACCACCACAACACAAACCAAAACAAAAACAAACAAACACCAACACACACCA
>NZ_JAQYWW010000081.1:0-7415 GCF_036322525.1 Streptomyces sp. BE20
ACATTCCGAACCCGGAAGCTAAGCCTCACAGCGCCGATGGTACTGCAGGGGGGACCCTGTGGGAGAGTAGGACGCCGCCGAACAATCATTGTGAAGAACCCCCGTCCGGGATACGGACGGGGGTTCTTTGCGTTTCCGGGGGAATTCCGTGCCGGTCTCGATCGGGACAGGCGACCCGGGATCTACAGCGCGAGCTTGAAGCCGAGGTGCGAAGCCACGAAGCCGAGCCGCTCGTAGAAGCGGTGCGCGTCGGTGCGGGTGGCGTCCGACGTGAGCTGGACGAGCTCGGCGCCGAGTTCACGGGAGCGGTCGATCGCCCAGTGGATCAGCTCGGTGCCGAGGCCCGAGCCGCGTTCGTCGGCGTGGATGCGGACGGCCTCGACGATGGTGCGGGTCGAGCCCTTCCGGGAGAGGCCGGGCACGACGGTCAACTGGAGGGTACCGACGGTCCGGCCGGCGCGTTCGGCGACCACGAGGAGCTGGTGCGGGTCGGCGTCGATGCGGGCGAACGCGGCTCGGTACGGGGTGAGGTCGTCGGGGCTCTCGCGGGTGGCGCCCAGGGGGTCGTCGGCGAGCATCGCGACGATCGCGGCCAGGTCGTCGGCGGTCGCGCGGCGGATCGTCAGGTCGGTCGAGAGGTCGTTCATGATCACAGCCTAGGCGGCGCCCTGGAGGGCTCGTCCGCCCGGCCGCCCCCTTGCCGGGCACGCCTTCACCCCGCAGGCCCGTGAGTGGCCCGGGGAAGGCCCTCCGGCGCCCTCGCAGGTGCCCCGTGCGACCGCCCGCAGGCCGTCCGGTCCGTACGGCGGCCCTGGTGACCGGCCGTCACCCGCCGGGCGGCACGCTGGTGATGACGGCGAGTGCGGCGCCGTGGGGGTCGGTGAGCCGGCCGAGCCGGCCGACGCCGTGCACGTCCGTGGCGGGGGTCCGGACGGTCGCGCCGAGCCGTTCGGCGGTGGCGAGGCAGGCGTCGACGTCGGGGACCTCGACGTAGGGGAGCCAGTGCGAGGAGGTACCGGCGGCGGTCTGGCGGGGGTCGAGCTGGACGATGCCGCCGTGGGCGTCGTCGAGGCCGCCGTCCGGCGGGGTGAGGACGGTGTAGAGGGTCTCGCCGAGCGGGACGTCCCGCTCCTGCCAGGCGAAGACCGTCCGGTAGAAGGTCTTCGCGGCCTCGGCGTCGACGCTGTGGCACTCCGTCCAGCAGAGGCTGCCGGGCTCGGTGACGGTGTCCAGGCCGTGGACGTCGTGCGGCTGCCAGACGGCGAAGTCGGCGCCGGCGGGGTCCGTGTAGCCGGCCGTCCGGCCGCTGGTGAAGACGTCGAACGGGGTGAAGCGGATGCGGCCGCCGGCGGCCGCGACGAGGTCGGTGGTGCGGTCCGCGTCGAGGGTGCGGAAGTAGATCGTCCAGGTGGGGCGCGAGAGGGAGTCGGTGAACGGGCCGAGGGCGGCGACCGTCCGGCCGGCCAGCCGGAAGAGGCCGTAGTCGGCGGCCGGGCCCGCAGAGGCGAAGGTCCAGCCGAACAGGGCGGTGTAGAAGGCCGCCGAGGCGGGCGTGTCCGGGCTGGTCAGGTCGAGCCAGCTGGGGGAACCGGGACGGAAGGCGGTGGTGAGCACGGCGCACTGCTCCTCGGAACGCGGGCCCCCTCCGTGCCCCCAGCCTGGCACCCCGGTCCGGAGTGTCGCACCCGGGCGGTACGGTGCGTAGCGGAAGTGGGCCCGGACGGTGAAGGGGAGCTCGGTGGCCAGGCAGACGCAGACCGGCACCGGAGAGGCGGCGGTGCCGCGCCAGCTCGCCCAGGTCGAGGGCGTACTGGAGCGGATCACGTACGCCAACGAGGACACCGGCTACACCGTGGCGCGGGTCGACACCGGCCGCGGGGCGAACGATCTGCTGACGGTGGTGGGTGCGCTGCTGGGCGCCCAGCCGGGTGAGTCGCTGCGGCTGCACGGACGCTGGGGGTCGCACCCGCAGTACGGGCGGCAGTTCGTGGTGGAGAACTACACGACGGTGCTGCCCGCCACGGTGCAGGGGATCCAGCGGTACCTGGGTTCGGGGCTGATCAAGGGGATCGGGCCGCGGTTCGCCGAGCGGATCGTGGAGCGGTTCGGGGTGGACACCCTGGACGTGATCGAGCACGAGCCGGGCCGCCTGATCGAGGTGCCGGGGCTCGGGCCGAAGCGGACGAAGAAGATCGCGGCCGCCTGGGAGGAGCAGAAGTCCATCAAGGAGGTGATGGTCTTCCTGCAAGGGGTCGGCGTCTCGACCTCGCTGGCCGTGCGGATCTACAAGCAGTACGGGGACGGCTCGATCGGGGTGGTGAAGAACGAGCCGTACCGGCTGGCGTCGGACGTCTGGGGCATCGGCTTCCTCACCGCGGACCGGATCGCCCAGGCGGTGGGGATCCCGCACGACAGCCCGGAGCGGGTGAAGGCGGGGCTGCAGTACGCCCTGTCGCAGAGCAGCGACCAGGGGCACTGCTACCTGCCGGAGGAACGGCTGATCGCGGACGGGGTGAAGCTGCTCCAGGTCGACGTCGGGCTGGTGATCGACTGCCTGGCGGAGCTGGTGGCCGCCGAGGGGGTGGTGCGCGAGCAGGTGCCGGGCGAGGGGGGCGAGCCGATCACGGCGGTCTACCTGGTGCCGTTCCACCGGGCGGAGATCTCGCTGGCCAACCAGCTGCTGCGGCTGCTGCGGTCGGACACGGACCGGATGCCGTGGTTCGGTTCGGTGGACTGGCCGGCGGCGCTCGGCTGGCTGGCACAGCGGACGGGGGTCGAACTGGCGCCCGAGCAGGAGCAGTCGGTGCGGCTGGCGCTGACCGAGAAGGTCGCGGTGCTGACGGGCGGTCCGGGCTGCGGCAAGTCGTTCACGGTGAAGTCGATCGTGACGCTGGCGCTGGCGAAGCGGGCCAAGGTGGTCCTGGCGGCGCCGACGGGCCGGGCGGCGAAGCGGCTGGCGGAGCTGACCGGGGTGGAGGCGTCGACGGTGCACCGGCTGCTGGAGCTGAGGCCGGGCGGGGACGCCGCGTACGACCGGGACCGCCCGCTGGACGCCGACCTGGTGGTGGTGGACGAGGCGTCGATGCTGGACCTGATCCTGGCGAACAAGCTGGTCAAGGCGGTGGCGCCGGGGGCGCACCTGCTCTTCGTGGGGGACGTCGACCAGCTGCCCTCGGTGGGGGCCGGCGAGGTGCTGCGGGACCTGCTGGCGGAGGGCGGCCCGATCCCCTCGGTGCGGCTGACCAGGATCTTCCGGCAGGCGCAGCAGTCGGGGGTGGTGACCAACGCGCACCGGATCAACGAGGGCCTGCCGCCGCTGACCGAGGGCCTGCCCGACTTCTTCCTGTTCGCGGAGGACGACGCCGAGCTGGCGGCGGGTCTGACGGTGGACGTGGTGGCGCGGCGGATCCCGCAGCGGTTCGGTTACGACGCCCGGCGGGACGTCCAGGTGCTGGCGCCGATGCACCGGGGTCCGGCGGGGGCGGGGAACCTCAACACGCTGCTCCAGGCGGCGGTGACGCCGGCCCGGGAGGGGCTGGCGGAGCGGCGGTTCGGCGGTCGGACGTTCCGGGTGGGGGACAAGGTCACGCAGATCCGCAACAACTACGACAAGGGGCGGAACGGGGTCTTCAACGGCACAGTGGGAGTGGTGACCTCGCTCAGCGTGGACGACCAGCGGTTGACGGTCCTCACCGACGAGGACGAGGAGGTGCCGTACGACTTCGACGAGTTGGACGAGCTCGCGCACGCGTACGCGGTGACGATCCACCGGTCGCAGGGGAGTGAGTACCCGGTGGTGGTGATTCCGGTCACCACGTCCGCCTGGACGATGCTCCAGCGGAATCTGCTCTACACCGCCGTGACCAGGGCACGGAAACTCGTTGTGCTGGTCGGGTCACGGAAGGCGATCGGACAGGCCGTCCGCAGTGTCAGTGCAGGTAGGAGGCATGCGGCGCTGGACCACAGGCTTGCGGCTGGATGATTCTCCAAGGGATGGTTGCCTCTATTGTTCTCTTGACGTGAAGAGATTTACGGCAGAGCCTGGGGTGGTGCCGATCTTGTCCGGTTCGTACCGGCGGCGGCGGCAGGTTTTGTAGGGGCGGGCCCTTTCGGGCCACCCCGGGTGCGCGGCTGTCCTCCGGATGGGGGATGGTAGAGGCAGTCAGGGCACCTTGGAAGAGGATTCATTTCGTCGGTGAGGAAGACGTGAGCGACAACTCGGTAGTACTGCGGTACCAGGACGGCGAGTACGAGTACCCCGTCGTCGAGAGCACTGCGGGCAACGCCGGCTTCGACATCTCGAAGCTGCTCCCGCAGACCGGCCTGGTCACCCTGGACAACGGTTTCGGCAACACCGCCGCCTACAAGTCCGCGATCACCTTCGTGGACGGCGACAACGGTATCCTGCGGTACCGCGGTTACCCGATCGAGCAGCTCGCCGCCAAGGGCGACTTCATCGAGACCGCCTACCTGCTGATCAACGGCGAGCTGCCGAACGCCGACCAGCTGGCGGAGTTCAACCGCGAGATCACCCAGCACACCCTGCTGCACGAGGACGTCAAGCGCTTCTTCCAGGGCTTCCCGCGGGACGCCCACCCGATGGCGATGCTGTCCTCGGTGGTGGGCGCGCTGTCCACCTTCTACCAGGACAGCCACAACCCGTTCGACGCGGCCCAGCGCCACCTGTCGACGGTCCGCCTGCTGGCGAAGCTGCCGACCATCGCGGCCTACGCGTACAAGAAGTCGGTCGGCCAGCCGTTCGTCTACCCGCGCAACGACCTGAGCTACGTCGAGAACTTCCTGCGGATGATGTTCGCCGTCCCCGCCGAGGACTACGAGCTCAACCCGGTCATCGTCAACGCGCTGGACAAGCTGCTGATCCTGCACGCGGACCACGAGCAGAACTGCTCGACCTCCACCGTCCGCCTGGTGGGCTCCAGCCACGCGAACCAGTTCGCGTCCATCTCGGCCGGCATCTCGGCGCTCTGGGGCCCGCTGCACGGTGGCGCCAACCAGGCCGTGCTGGAGATGCTGGAGAGCATCCAGCAGGACGGCGGCGACGTCGACGCCTTCATCACGAAGGTCAAGAACCGCGAGGCCGGCGTCAAGCTGATGGGCTTCGGCCACCGGGTGTACAAGGCCTTCGACCCGCGCGCCGCGCAGGTCAAGCTGCTCGCCCACGAGGTGCTCGGCCAGCTCGGCAAGTCCGACGAGCTGCTCGACATCGCGCTCAAGCTGGAGGAGCACGCGCTCAAGGACGACTTCTTCGTCTCGCGCAAGCTCTACCCGAACGTGGACTTCTACACCGGCCTGATCTACCGCGCGATGGGCTTCCCGACCAGCATGTTCACCGTGCTGTTCGCGCTGGGCCGGCTGCCGGGCTGGATCGCCCACTGGCACGAGATGATCAACGACCCGACCAGCCGGATCGGCCGTCCGCGCCAGATCTACACCGGCGTGGAGATCCGCGACTACGTCGAGCTCGACGCCCGCTGACGCACGTCCCGACGCCGATGTGCACGCCCTGACACCGGTGCCACGAGGGCCCGGCCGCTTTCCGCGGCCGGGCCCTCGTGCGTGCCCCCGCAGCGCGCCGGAGCGGGCGCGGGGGCGTCGAACGTACAGCGCACGACTCCGGGGCGGTCGTCGTCAGGGACGGCCGCTCAAAGCGTCCCTGGCCCCGTCACACCCCGGCGTCGTGCGCGAAGGCCGCCGAAGTCGGCGACCGACCCGGGGCCCGCCGGAGCCCCGTCGGCGGCAGCGGTGGCCGCGCGGTGACGTGATGCCGTTCGCCACGTCTCCGCCCACCGGAAAAACTGCCGCACTACCAACCTAAGACGTATCAGGGTGTGAGAAGTTACGCCCGGGGGGTGTGAGCTGCCTCTCGCCACGCTCCGTGTGCGCGTGGTGCCCGGCCCATACCACACGTTTCGGCGGAGGTGACGTCACCCTCCCCGCAGTCACGGCAACCTAGCGTGATAGGAATCGTGGCATTCCGGTACGGACCGCCCCGCACCTCGCAGCGTGGCGGCGGAGCTGGGGAGGGAGTGCGCAGATGACCAGGAACGTCGTTGTCACCGGCGGTGGCACGGGAATCGGGTACGAGGTGGCGCGGCGGTTCGCCGAGGCCGGCGAACAGGTCGTGATCGTCGGTCGCCGGCGTGCGGTGCTGGAGCAGGCCGCCGCCGCCCTCGGGCCGAACGTCACCCCGCTGGTCTGCGACCTCGCCGACCCGGACGCCGTCGAGGCCGCGCTCGCCGAACTGCCGGAGCGCGTCGACGTGCTGGTGAACAACGCCGGCAGCCGGGAGACCGTGATCGGGGCCGGTCCGCACGCCCTGCTGGCCCGCTGGCGCGGCGACTTCGAGCGCAACGTGCTGACCGTGGTGCTGCTCACCGAGTCGATCCGGGACCGGCTCACGCCGGGTTCCGGCCGGGTGGTCACCATCAGTTCGATCGCGGCCCTGCGCGGCGCCGGCTCGTACGGGGCGGCCAAGGCCTCGCTGCACGCCTGGAACAACTTCCTGGCCGCTCAGATCGGCACCTCGGGCATCACCGCCAACATCGTCGCCCCGGGGACGGTCGCGGGCACCGAGTTCTTCGGCCCGCGGCTGGACGACGCGGAGGTCTCGCGGCGGGCGGCCCGGACGCTGCTCGGGCGGATCGGGGAGACCGGCGAGGTCGCGGCGGCGGTCCACTTCCTGGCCTCGGAGGAGGCCGGGTTCATCACCGGCGAGATCCTGCACTGCAACGGCGGCGAGTTGCTCGGGCGCTGAGCGCGGGCGCGCCGCCGGGCGCGGGTGAGCCGCTCGGCCGTTCGCGGCCGGGGGCCCGCACCGCCTCGTGGTGCGGGCCCCCGGCGTCGGCGGGTCGGCCGGTGCTCAGGCCGCCTCGAAGCGGCGCAGCCGGAGGCTGTTGGTGACCACGAAGACCGAGGAGAAGGCCATCGTGGCGCCGGCGATCATCGGGTTGAGCAGGCCGGCGGCGGCCAGCGGGATCGCGGCCACGTTGTAGCCGAAGGCCCAGAACAGGTTGCCCTTGATGGTGGCCAGGGTCCGGCGGGAGAGCCGGATCGCGTCGGCGGCCGAGCGCAGGTCGCCGCGGACCAGGGTGAGGTCGCTCGCCTCGATGGCGGCGTCGGTGCCGGTGCCCATGGCGAGGCCGAGGTCGGCCTGGGCGAGTGCGGCGGCATCGTTGACCCCGTCGCCGACCATGGCGACGACCCGTCCGTCGGCCTGGAGGCCCCGTACGGTGGCCACCTTGTCCTCGGGCAGGACCTCGGCGATCACGTCCTCGGCGGCGATGCCGACCTCGGCGGCGACGGCCTCCGCGACGGCCCGGTTGTCCCCGGTGAGCAGGACGGGCCGCAGACCGAGCGCCCGCAGGTGCGCGACGGCCTCGGCGCTGGTCGGCCGC
>NZ_JAQYWW010000082.1:0-274 GCF_036322525.1 Streptomyces sp. BE20
GACTGCCCAGATGCCGCCGGGAGACACCGGTAAACAGCCGATGCGCCAGAACCGCCCGATTGACCATGATCCGCACGCCGCGATCATGCCACCCGCAGCACAAAGGCCCCACTCGCTATCACGCACCAACTCGTTAGAAGTCATCTCATTTGGGCTTGTAGGCTGCTCGCGTGCTGATCGTGGAGCGTCTGGTGCCGGATGAGTTGTGGGAGTTGTTCCAGCGGGTGGTGCCGGCGGCGCCGACGCGTCCGCAGGGTGGCGGGCGTCGGCGTCA
>NZ_JAQYWW010000083.1:0-344 GCF_036322525.1 Streptomyces sp. BE20
GGGGGGCCCCCCCAACCCCCCCCAAAAACACGGAAACAAACCAAAAAAAACCAACGAATCCTACCTACAAACCAATAACCCCACCCAAATCAACCGTTCCGGACCCCATGTCAACCCCCCACCACAAACAACCCCGCGGGGGGGGGCTGCAAGCACAATCGCCGCCCCCGGGGCGGGGGCGGGGGGGGGGGGGGGGGGGCGCCCCCCCCCCGGCTGTGCGGAGCCGGGGGGGGGGGGGGGGGGGGGGGGTTTGGGGGGGGGGGTGGGGGGGGGGGGGGGGGGGGCTTTGGTTTAGCGGGGGGGGGGGGGGCTCCCGGGGGGGGGGGGGGGGCGGGGGGCCCCCC
>NZ_JAQYWW010000084.1:0-286 GCF_036322525.1 Streptomyces sp. BE20
CCTCCACGACAGCCAGGCCCTGATACCGCTTGTCGACGCCATCCCGCCGATCCGCTCACGGCGCGGACCGCGACGCCGCCGTCCCGGCAAGCTGCACGGCGACAAAGCCTACGACCACCGCTTCATCCGTGCCTACCTGCGCCGGCGGCAGATCCCGGCCCGCATCGCCCGCCGAGGCGTCGAGTCCTCCCAGCGCCTCGGCCGCCACCGTTGGGTGATCGAGCGCACCGTCGCCTGGCTCGGCGGCTTCCGCCGGCTGCACCGCCGCTACGAACGCAAGGCCGAC
>NZ_JAQYWW010000085.1:0-8089 GCF_036322525.1 Streptomyces sp. BE20
CGACTACACCACCGTCGTGGACACCACACGCCGCCTGATCTCCCGACTCCACGCCCACGATCAGGCCCTGGTCCTCGGGGGCACGGCCGACCGCGTCTACCGGCTGAGGCCTCGACCGCGGTCCACCGCCCGGCTACCGGTACAGGGGCGCCGCGGCCCGTAACGCCTTCCACAGGCCCGACGATCGGGCCGGCTCGTCACCCACAGACATCGCGTTCACACACCCGGTCCGTGCGGACCGCCGACCATCCCCAGGGGGACACCCATGAAGCTCATACGCCTCGGCCCCGCCGGCAGCGAACGCCCGGCGGTCCTCGCGGGCGACGGCCGGCTGTACGACCTCACCCCGCTGACCGGCGACATCGACGGCGCGTTCCTGGCCTCGGACGGGATCGCCCGCGCCGCACGGGCGCTGGCCGCCGGTGAGCTGCCGCCCCTGGACGGCGACGGCCTGCGTGTCGGCGCGCCGATCGCCCGCCCTGGCAAGGTCGTCTGCATCGGGCTGAACTACCGCGACCACGCCGAGGAGACGGGAGCCGAACCGCCCGAGCGCCCCGTCGTCTTCATGAAGGCGGCCGACACCGTCGTCGGCCCGTACGACACCGTCCTCGTCCCGCGCGGATCGCAGAAGACCGACTGGGAGGTGGAACTGGCCGTCGTCATCGGTAGGCGGGCGCGCTATCTGGACACCCCCGCCGAAGCCGGCGGCCACATCGCGGGCTACGCGATCAGCAACGACGTCTCGGAACGCGCGTACCAGCTCGAACTCTCCCCGCAGTGGGACCTCGGCAAGTCCTGCGAGACGTTCAACCCGCTCGGACCGTGGCTGGTGACCCGCGACGAGATCACCGACCCCCAGAATCTGGGCCTGCGGCTGAGCGTCAACGGCGTGCAGCGGCAGAACGGCAACACCGACAACATGATCTTCGGCGTGGACCACATCGTCTGGTACCTCAGCCAGTACATGGTCCTGGAACCCGGCGACGTGGTGAACACCGGCACCCCCGCAGGAGTCGCGCTGGGACTCCCCGGCACGCCCTACCTCCGCGCGGGAGACACCGTGGCACTCGAGATCGACGGACTCGGAACACAGCGGCAGACCTTCGGACAGGCGTGATGACCATGTTGGACGACCCCGGCCCGGACCGGCCCGACAGCCCCAAGGCCCCCCTCGCAGCGAACGCGGCCCCACTCGCCGCCGTGGTCTCGCTAAACTGCGGGGACACCGACAAGCCCCGGATCGCAGGAGACCGCATGCCCCCGCACGCCAGTTCCGCGGCCGGGGCACAGGAACCGGACGCGAAGCCCCCGGTGCGGCAGGTCCTCTCCGACAGCGTCTACGAGAAGATCAAGGCCATGGTCATGGACCATGAGATCGCCCCCGGCGCCCGGGTCGGCATCGAAGCCCTGTCTCGCGGCCTCGGCGTGTCACCGACGCCGGTACGTGAGGCCCTGGCCCGACTGGAGGCGGACGGTCTGGTGGTCAAGCGGTCCCTGTCGGGCTACCGCGCGACCGAGCTGCTGACCCGCCAGGGACTCGAGGAACTCTTCGAGATGCGTCTGCTGCTCGAACCCAGAGCGGCGGCGCTGGCGGCCGACCACGCCACCGAGGAACACCTCGACGCCCTCGAAGGGATCATGGAGGAGATGCGGGGGCACCCCGGACCGACCGGACGGTACGCCGACTATCACGGTTTCGCCGCCCTGGACCAACGTTTCCACGAGGCGATCGCCCTGGCCGCGCACCGCCCGCTGCTCGCCGACGCGGTCGAGCGTCTCCACGCGCACCTCCACGTCTTCCGGCTCGCCAGCGTCAGGTTCACGGAGGACCCCACGCTGGAGGAACACGAACGCGTCATACGGGCCGTCCTGCGGGGAAAGCCCGATCGTGCGGCGGAAGCCATGACGGACCACCTGACCCACAGCCTCCAGCGCCAGCTCAGGGACGACACGCGGCCCTGATCGCGGCAGGGCGCAACCTACGGCGATCGGGAGTTCGCATCCCCCCTCGCCGGCCGGCACGTGAAGCCCGCCCCGCAGAACCGAACGCCGCCTCGAAGGCCCCGGCAGCGGCACCGTAGACAACGGCCGGCCCGATCCGCACGCCCGCACCCCCTGGACTCCGTTTTCGAGGCGCCGTGCGCATCGACAGCCGCGCCCGGGCGGCGACGCACGGCCCACGGGCCGAAAGGAGAGAACCACATGCGTGCCGCACTGTTCGTCACCTGCATCAACGACGCCCTGTATCCGTCCACCGCGATCGCGACCGTCAAGCTGCTGGAGCGCCTCGGGGTCCAGGTGACGTTCCCGTTCGCGCAGACCTGCTGCGGCCAGCCACAGTTCAACACCGGCTACCGCACCGCCACCGAGCCCCTGCTCAAACGCATGATCGACGCCTTCGACGACGCCGACCACGTCGTCACCCCCTCCGGCTCCTGCGCCGCGATGGTCCGCGACAACTACCCACGCATCGCCGCCAAGGCATCCGCCGAAGGACGTGACAGCGGCCTGGAGGCGGGCGCGCGCTCCCTCGCAGCTCGCACCTACGAGCTGACCGAGTTCCTCACCGACGTCCTCGGCGTCGTCGACGTCGGCGCACACTTCCCCCACACCGTCACCTACCACCCCTCCTGCCACGGGCTGCGCACGCTGGGCCTCGGGGAACGGCCGCGCCGGCTCCTCGAAGAGGTGAAGGAGCTGAGGCTCGCCGAGTTGCCCGGAGCCGAGGAGTGCTGCGGTTTCGGCGGCACCTTCGCCGTGAAGAACGCCGACGTCTCGGCCGCGATGGGGCAGGACAAGATCACCAACGCGCTGTCCACCGGCGCCGACTTCCTGTGCGGCGCGGACAACTCCTGCCTCATGCACCTTGACGGCCTGCTCCGACGCCAGGAGGCGCCCCTGCGCCCACTGCACCTCGCGGAGATCCTCGCCAGCACCGTCGACGACCCCTGGAGCCCCCGATGAGCGGCGCGACCTATCTGGGCATGCCGTCCTTTCCCGAAGCCGCGAAGCAATCCACCCGCGACGAGCGTCTGCGGCGCAACCTGCGACACGCCACGCACACCATCCGCGACAAGCGGGCCGCCGCCGTGAATGAACTGGCGGACTGGCCACAGCTGCGGGAGGCCGGCAAACGCATCAAGGACCACACCCTGTACCACCTGGACACCTACCTGCTGCAACTGGAGGAGAAGGTGACCGCGGCAGGGGGCACGGTGCACTGGGCCGCAGACGCCGAGGAGGCGAACCGCATCGTCGCGGATCTCGTCGAGGCGACCGGTGAGAGCGAGGTGGTCAAGGTCAAGTCGATGGCCACTCAGGAGATCGGCCTCAACGAAGCGCTGTCGGCGCGCGGGATCCGCGCCTACGAGACCGACCTCGCCGAACTCATCGTCCAGCTCGCCGACGACCGGCCGTCCCACATCCTGGTGCCGGCGATCCACCGCAACCGCGGTGAGATCCGCGACATCTTCACCGAGAACATGGCGGCATGGGGACGCCCCGCACCCGAGGGGCTGTCCGACCGCCCGGCCGAACTCGCGGAAGCCGCCCGGCTGCACCTGCGGGAGAAGTTCCTGCGGGCCAAGGTCGCCGTCTCCGGCGCCAACTTCATGATCGCCGAGACCGGCACCCTGGTCGTCGTCGAATCCGAGGGCAACGGCCGGATGTGCCTGACCCTCCCCGAGACACTGATCTCCGTCGTCGGCATCGAGAAGGTCCTCCCCCGCTGGCAGGACCTGGAGGTGTTCCTCCAGTTGCTGCCGCGCTCCTCCACCGCCGAACGCATGAACCCCTACACCTCCATGTGGACGGGCACCACCGACAGGGACGGCCCCCGCGGCTTCCACCTGGTCCTGCTCGACAACGGCCGCACCGACACCCTCGCGGACGAGGTCGGCCGCCAGGCCCTGCGCTGCATCCGCTGCTCCGCCTGCCTGAACGTGTGCCCGGTCTACGAGCGAGCCGGGGGACACGCCTACGGCTCCGTCTACCCCGGACCGATCGGCGCCATCCTCAGCCCCCAACTGCGCGGCGTCACCAGCGACATCGATGCCTCCCTCCCCTTCGCCTCCAGCCTGTGCGGCGCCTGCTACGAGGTGTGCCCGGTCGCCATCGACATCCCCGAGGTCCTGGTGCACCTGCGCGAGCGGGTCGTCGAACAGACCGGCGGGCACACCGCCGAACGGGCGACGGTCAAGGTCGCCACCTGGCTGCTCGACCACCCGGCGGCCATGACCGCCGCCCTGCGCCTCGCCTCCGGCACCCGCAAGGCGCACCCCCGGCGCCCGGGCGGCCCCGCCAGGGCGTGGACGGACACCCGCGACCTCCCCCCTGTCCCCGCCGAACCGTTCCGCACCTGGTGGAAGAGGAACCGCGCATGAACACCCGCGACACGATCCTGGCCCGCATCCGCGCCGCCGTGGCCGGCGCGCCCGAACCCGCCCCGCTCACCCGCGCCTACGCCTTCAGCCACACCAGCGACGACCCGGGATGGATCGTCGACCTCCTCGCGGAGAACCTCACCGAATACCGGGCGATCGTGCACCGGTGCCCCACCACGGACCTTCCCCAGTTCCTCGCCGACCTCCTCGAACGACGCGGAGCACGCACCGTCGTGGCCGCAACCGGACTCCCCGGGGCCTGGCTGTCCCGCGTTCCCCCGACGATCGTGGGCGACAGCGACGCCCCCGCGCGGACGCCGGCGCTCCTGGAGCGGGTCGACACCGTGATCACCGGATGCGCGCTGGCCATCGCCGAAACCGGCACCATCGTCCTGGACGGCGGCCCCGGACAGGGCCACAGGACACTGACCCTCGTCCCCGACCACCACATCTGCGTCATCGGCGCCCACCAGATCGTCGTCTCTCTCCCCCAGGCCCTGCCCCTGCTGACACCCACCCGGCCACTCACCTGGATCTCCGGCCCCTCCGCCACCAGCGACATCGAACTCGACCGCGTCGAAGGGGTCCACGGACCCCGCACGCTGGAGGTGGTCATCACCGACCAGGCCGCATAGCCCGGTCGCGTTGCCGTACCTCAGCCCCGGGAACCCGACACCACCAGTCCTTGCCGGCATAAGGATCAACCGCCCCCAGCCTCCGGGGTGACCCGTGAAAGCGGAGACGGACCCTCGCTCATGGCAAGCGCATCAGGCTCCTGCCACCTCGGCCAACCGCCGCCTCCTACCGGCGGAGCCTGCCCGGCCCCTGCTCGGCACGGACGAACCCGCGATGCCCTACCCGAACGCGATGCCGCGACCTCAGCCGCGCCTCGCGACAACTATGCAGATCCACTCCCCCCTGGAAGATCCGCGCCTACCTGACGGCACACCGCCGTGGTGGCCTTCCGCGTGTTCGGGGGCAGCCGGTGCGTACGTCCGGCCGCCCCTGCGGACGGTGCCGCGCGGACCCGGCGCCGAGGGGGGTGTCAGGGCGTCGGGCGTGGAGCAGGGCACCACCGCGCGCCCTGGTCGGGGCGCTCTGCCCGGTTCAACGACCGAAGACGGCCCCAGTCACCAGGACGACGGCGACGCCCTGGACGGGGATCCGGGCGGCCGGACGCCGGCGGGGGCGCAGCCGGCCGGGCGTCGGGAAGTGCGGGCCGGTGGGAGCTCGGTGGAGGTGGCGGGTCTGATCGGTGGCCGGGCGTTGCGGGGCGCGGGGTCGGGGTGGCTGGGCTGGAGGAGTGTTTCGAGGCGGGCGGTGGCCTCGGGCCGCGGCCGGGCGTGGCAGGGCCAGCCGGGGCAGTTGCCGGGGCGTTGCGGGATGAGTTCGACGAGGGCTGTGCAGCGTGTGCAGGTGGTCATTGCGGGGTCCTTGCGGTGCTGCAAGGGCCGGCCTTTCGTGTGCGTGGTCCTGGTCCCCATCGATCGTGCGGGCAGGCGGGGGCGGGTGCGGGTGCGGCCGCTGAGGAGGGGATCATGGCACAGCTCACCGGTGGTGTCGGGTATGCCGGTGACGTCGTCGGTCGGCCGCTACGGACTCCAGGGGGTAGGCGGGGATCAGGTGGGGCGTCGGCCGAGGGCTGCGGTCAGGAGGGTGACCGCGTGATGGGAGGTCTGGGCGAGCCAGGGCGTCCGTCGTCGGGGTCGATGATCGCCCGGCCGTTGACGTAGGTGGTCCGGCCGTCGTCGCCCGTTTCCATCCAGCCGGCCAGGCTCCGGTCGGGTCGGCGTACGGCGAACACGACGCGCCCGGGCCGGCCCTCGACCAGGAACGAGGATGTCGAGCGTTTCCAGGACGGCGGGCGCGGACCTGGCCGGGAACGCCTCGGCGTCCAGCAGCGCGTCGGGGAGGTCGTTCGCCGTCCCGGTCGCGGCACAGGTCGCCCGCTCGATCCGGGCGAGGTGGTCGGTGCTCACCGCTGCCCAACGACCGGCCACCGTAGGGTCACCGCCGTCCACGGTCCCGGCAACCCTCGCGGCGGGCCGGGAAGATCCGAACGCCCGTGTCCGGCCGCGCCGCCCGCCCCGTCGGCCGGGCCGGCACCGACTGGTAGGTCCCGCTCCGGTGGGGCCGGTCAGCCCTCGGGGTGGAGGATCGCCCGCGTCTGTCGGCCGGCTACCTCGACGGCGGCGACACGGGCCCGGTCGCGCTCGTCCATCCTCGCCCAGCGCCGCTCGCGCTCGGCCCGGCAGTGCTCCCGGGTACGCTGCTCGGCGGGGGCCAGGCGCTCCGGGGTGACGCCGAACAGGGGCGCCGCCCATTCCTGCCAGGGAAGTGTCCGGTCCTGGTCCGGGTCGTAGCGGGCGCGGGCGGCCCGGCCGCGGTGGCCGGTGTTCTCCAGCTCCCGGTAGGTGGCCTCGGCCATGCCCAGGACCGTGGCCATCCGCACGCGGCTGCGGCCGGTGAACACCCGCAGATGCGCGAGACGCTCCTGGTCGACGACACACAGGTCCGCCGGCGCGACACCCACGGCGGCGGCCAGGAGAACAAGATGCTCCGGGCGCGGCACCCGCGAGCCCGCGAGATAGAAAGACACAGCGCGCTCCGACACCCCGGTCACCCGCATGATCCGAGCCGCCGACGCCCCGGCCGCCGTCCGCGCCGCACGCAGCCTGGCCGCGTCGAAGCCGCACTCCGTTCCACTCACACCCACACCCTGCCCACCCCGCGGCAGGGATGAACGACCTTCACACCCGCGCGCCTGTGAAGGTCCGTTCAGGGGGCACGAACCAGGGGGAACGAACCTTCAGACCACCCGGCGGACCCGCCCGGTTCACCGGTGCGGCTGTCGGGGCACGGCGAAGGACAGGCCTTGGGTCAGGACCCCGGCGATCACGAAGGCCGGGGTCGCCGGTGAGGGACCACCCCAAGTGCGTGCCGGCACCTCGTCCACACTCCCGTCCTGCACGGGATATCCCTCAGCGGCAAGACGCCGAGGGACCGGCTCTGTTCATGGGATCGGTCGGCGAGCGCGCGGAGGCCGGGGCTGGACTACGCTCGCTGGTATGGGCGCCTTGACGGACGGCGGGTTCCCCGCCGACGTGACGAGCCTGGTGGGTCGCCGCTCCGAGCTCGCCGAGCTGAAGCGGTTGCTGGCCGACTCGCGCCTGGTGACACTGACCGGCACCGGCGGCGTGGGCAAGACCCGCCTGGCCCTGCAACTGTCCCGCGAGGTGCGGCGCGCCTTCCACGACGGCGCGTACCGGGTGCCGCTCGCGGAGGTCGGCGAACCGGACCAGGTCGGACAGAGCGTGATCAACGCCGTGGGCCTGCGCACCACGGGCCCCGACGCCACCACGCTGCTGACCGACTACCTGCGGGACAAACGCCTGCTGCTGGTCCTGGACAACTGCGAGCACCTGGTCGGCGCGTGCGCGAAGCTGTCCGCCGGCCTGCTGGCGGCCTGCCCCGGCGTCCGCGTGCTCGCGACCAGCCGCGAGGTCCTCGACATCGCCGGCGAACGCGTCTTCGCCGTCACACCCCTGGCCCTCCCCGACGAACACCCCGGCGGGACCCACGCCGACTCCGTCGTCCTGTTCGCCGACCGCGCGGCCGCCGCCGCCCCAGGCTTCACCCTCACACCCCACAACGCACAGGCCGTGGCCGACCTGTGCCGCCACCTCGACGGCCTGCCCCTGGCCATC
>NZ_JAQYWW010000086.1:0-450 GCF_036322525.1 Streptomyces sp. BE20
CCCCCCCCCCACACCACCCCCTCCTCCAGCACCTCCCCGGCCACCCGCCGCGCGCCCCGCGCACCCCCGCCCCGGCGGCCGGGGGCCGCCCGACGCGGTCCCCCCCCCGGCGGGTCCCCCGCCCCCGCCGGGCGTTTCTTCCGGTAGCCGGCAGCCGAGTTTTCACGGTCGGGGCAGAACCGGCAGTTAGACGGGTACGCGTCGGCGCCGCCCACGCTGCGCGATCTGGAGACAGATCGGAAGAGCGTCGGGGCGGGACCGAGTGTGCCATGCAGTGTAGATCTCGGTGGGCGCCGGAGCAACAAAGACCGCGGGGGGGGGGCGGTGGGGGGGGGGGGGTGGGGGTGGGGGTTGGGGGGGGGGGTGGGGTGGGGTTGGGGGGGGTGGGGGGGTGTGGGGGTGGGGTTGGGGGGTTGGGTTGGTGTGGGGTGGGGGGGGGGGGGGCCCCCC
>NZ_JAQYWW010000087.1:0-298 GCF_036322525.1 Streptomyces sp. BE20
CACCCCTTCCGGGGGGCGGCCACGGTACCGGCGGCAGCCGCCGCCTCGACCTCGCGCCGCCCGCCATGCGGCGCTCCCCGGCCCCCACCCAGATCGGTCGAGAACCATGTCGAACGCCGAGACCACCAGATCGGACACCAAAGGTCCGAGACTCGAAACCCCCACCCTCGAACTCGTGAGCGAGGGCAAGTACAACAAGCTCAAGTGGCGCATGCTCCTGGCCGCGATGTTCTGCTACTTCTTCTTCTACACCGGCCGGCAGACCTTCGGCTTCGCCATCCCCGGCATCCAGGCCGAC
>NZ_JAQYWW010000089.1:0-393 GCF_036322525.1 Streptomyces sp. BE20
GGTGGGGTTGGTGGGTTTGGGGGTGGGGGGGGGGGTGGGGGTGGTTGTGGTGGTGGGGGTGGTGGGTTTGGGGGTGGGGGTGGGGGGGGGGGGGGGTGGGTCTGGGCGGGGGGGGGGGGGGGGGGGGGGGGGGCCCCCGCCCGGCGCGGGGGGGGGAGCCCCCCGGCCCGGCCGGGGGCCCCCCCCGCCCGGGGCGGGGGGGGGGGGGGGGGGGGGGCGGGGGGGGGCGGGGGCGCCCGGGGGGGGGTGGGGGGCGGCGGGGGGGGGGGGGGGGGGGGTGTTTTTTTTTGGGGGGGGGGGTTTTTTTGGGTGGGGGGGGGGGTTTGTTTGGGTGTTGTTTTGGTTGTGGGTGTGGGGGTTTTTTTTTTGGGGGTTTTTTTTGTGTTTGGTTAA
>NZ_JAQYWW010000090.1:0-311 GCF_036322525.1 Streptomyces sp. BE20
GGTCCTTCCCATGGCCTGGATCTACCTGCTCATCGCCTCGGTCTTCGAGGTGGTCTTCGCCCTCGCCACCAACGCCACCCACGGCTTCACCGTGATCTGCCCCTCCCTCCTCACCCCGACCGACACCGCCCGAGGAAACTTCATCCACAGCCTGTCCCACAATACCAACAACTACGTCGTCGCCTACACCGTGAATACCGGAATCGGCGCGGTCGGCACCGTCCGCCTCGGCACCCTGATCTTCGACGAGGAGATGAACGCCGGAAAGGCCGTCGCCGGCGTGCGCATCCTCGGCGGCGTCCTGGGCCTCA
>NZ_JAQYWW010000091.1:0-301 GCF_036322525.1 Streptomyces sp. BE20
GTCGACCAGGGCCCGCAGGTGCCGAAGCTCGTCCTCGACCGCGGGGTGGGCGCCGCCGCGCCCAAGGTGACCACCCACGGCAAACCCCACACCCAGCTGGTCCGGGAGCTCGGTACGAAAATACCCCCGGCCCACCCCCCCCGTCCCTACCGCAACACCTACACCGCGAAAAACAACACCCCCAAGCACACAACCACAAACCCCACAAACAAGATCAACCACCCCCCCACAAAACGTCACAACAAACCACCCGGCCGAAACTCATCCACCTCCACAAACCCCCACACACCCACCAAAAACA
>NZ_JAQYWW010000092.1:0-1241 GCF_036322525.1 Streptomyces sp. BE20
AGGCGCCGGGGGCGGCGGAGTTGTTGGCGGAGCTGCCGATGGCGGAGATCCATGCGTGTGATCTGGCGGACCGGTCCGCGGTGGAGGCGTTGCTGGCCGTGGTCGGTCGGGTCGACGCGGTCGTGCACGCGGCCGGTGTGGGCGAGGACGTGTCGCTGGTCGACGCGGACGAGGCGCATCTGGACCGGGTGATCCGGGGCAAGGTCGACGGGGCGTTGCACCTGGACACGTTGGCCGGTACGGAACTCGACGCATTCGTGGTGTTCTCGTCCATCTCGGCGACATGGGGCAGCAGTCGGCAAGCCGCGTACGGGGCGGCGAACACCGCTCTCGACGCCCTGGTCCTGCGCCGACGGGCCGCCGGGCTCCCCGGCACGTCGGTCGCCTGGGGTCCCTGGGCGAGCGTCGGCATGGCGGCCGACGTCGAGGCCGCCGCTTCGCTCCGCAGGCAGGGCCTGGTGGGGATGGCTCCCGATCGCGCCGTGGCCGCGCTGGCCCGGGCCGTGGGCGCCGGGGACGACCTGGTCACGGTCGCGGACGTGCGGTGGTCGGAGTTCCTGCCGCTGTTCACGGCGGCGCGTGAGCGGCCGTTCCTGGCCGACCTGCCGGAGGCCGCCGAGTCGGCTGCCGCGCCGGAGTCGGACTCCGGGCTGGCCGCGCGGTTGGCGGGTCTGTCGTCGGCGGAGCGGCAGCGGACCGTGCTGGAGCTGGTCCGGGCCGAGGTCGCGGGGGCTCTCGGCCATGCGTCGGCCGGGGAGATCGAGGCGTCGCGGGCGTTCAAGGAGCTGGGCTTCGACTCGCTGACCGCCGTCGAACTGCGGAACCGTCTGCGGTCGGCGACCGGGCTGGCGCTGCCGGCGACGCTGGCGTTCGACTACCCGAGCGCCGAGCGGCTCGCCGCGTACGTGCTGGCCGAGGTGGGAGGCGCGGAGGCGGCCGGTCCTGCCGTTCCGGCGCTCGCTGTCGCCACCGACGACGATCCGGTGGTGATCGTCGGGATGGGCCTGCGGCTGCCCGGCGGGGTGGACTCTCCGGAACGGTTCTGGGAGTTGCTCTCCGCAGGCGAGGACGGGATCGGGGCGTTCCCGACGGATCGTGGATGGGATCTGGACGGCCTGTACCACCCGGATCCGGAGCATGCGGGGACGTTCTACGCCCGGGAGGGCGGGTTCCTGTACGGGGCGGGGGACTTCGATGCGGGGCTGTTCGGGATCTCGCCGCGTGAGGCGCTGGCGATGGAT
>NZ_JAQYWW010000093.1:0-2035 GCF_036322525.1 Streptomyces sp. BE20
GACGCCGACGCCCGCCACCCTGCGGACGCGTCGGCGCCGCCGGCACCACCCGCTGGAACAACTCCCACAACTCATCCGGCACCAGACGCTCCACGATCAGCACGCGAGCAGCCTACAAGCCCAAATGAGATGACTTCTAAAGGAGTACAGGTGGGGCAGGTCGACGGAGCGAACTGACGTGATCCAGTCGGTGAGCTTGGCGTCGTTGCCCTCTGCCGGCGTCAGCAGGTTCGCGAACTCGCGGACCATAAGGGATAGTTGGGTCATCTCTGGGCACGCCGCGGCGAGTGCGCCCAGTAGTGCGGTGTCCTTGTCGCGGAGGTTCTCCGAGCGGGTGAGGAGGAGGCGGGCGAAGCGCTGCGGGGTCGTGACGGGCTTGTCGCCCTCCACACGGTCCTGTGTGATGTAGCGGACCAGGAGGTTCGCGCTGCCGGTGTAGCCGAGTTCCTTGATCTCGCGGAGGAGATGGGTGGCGGGCACCGCGGGCTCCTCGGCCCGACGTCGGCGCAGGTGGTCGCGGTAGGGATCGACCAGCGTGGGCTTGTAGGAGGGGGCACGTCGCTCTGCGGTGGGCTCCTTCATGCGGGCGTACCTCAGGACCATACGACTGGTCCGTCCGACCCACCAACAACGTAGGACCGCTTGACGGTGTTCAGTGCGACGTCGAGGCGGCGGGCGCATTCGAGCAGGCCGACGCCCTGGCCGAGCAGGCCCTGGACCTGCTGCCAGCGCTCGCGGGTGGTCTGCTCGCGCACGCCTCCGGGCCGGGCGGGATTTACGGCGGTAGCCCAGCAGGCGGCGTGGGAGCGGACCTCGGCCAGGACTTTCCCGCACAGGTTGCTCCCGGTGCCACCGGTCGCTGACCTGCACCGCTTCGGGGAGGGCCTGGCGGATCGCCTCGCCGTAGGAGCCGGAGCCGTCGCGGCAGACGTACTCGATCCCCGGGTGCTCGCGCAGCCACGCGACCAGGGTCCGGGTGGTGCGGTCGGGCAGGACATCGATCCGCTCGCCGGTCTCGGCGTCGATCAGCACAGTCGCATAGCGGTGCCGGCGCTTGAGGGCGAAGTCGTCGACGCCGAGTACACGCGGGATGCGCGGCGGCGGCGCCACCTGGCGCATGAGCAGGCGCAGAGCGGTCGAGCGGGAGACCGCGCAGGCCAGGACACGGGAGAGGCGGGCGCCCGCCCGGCCCGCTAACTCCTTGACGATCCAGCTGAGTTGGTCGGAAAGACGGCGCGTGCGCCGCTGATAGCGCTCGATCAGGCCCGGGACCTGCTCGCGGAATGTCTGCCGAGGGCAGACCAGGTCGGGGCAGACCAGGCGCCGGATCCGCACCGATGCCACGACCCGACGCCCGTCCACTGGCACATCCGCAATCACCCGCCCATGGAAGGCGTGGACCTGCCCCGTCGACTGCCCGCACATCGGGCATGGCACCGGATCGTCCCGGGTCCGCGCCGATACCCGGATGACCTCGCCCTCGTCCGCCACATCCTCGACGACGAGGGCCGATAGACCTGAAAACACCACGCTCACAAGCTCGTTGACATCACGCACACCATGCCAACGACAGGCGTCACCCTTCGTCACCACCGATTACGGGACAGAGCCAGATCGCTGACACGCCCGTAGGGGCGGGGCTCGGGGGCCTGGAAGGCCATTTCGTCGGGTCGAGGGAAAGGCAAGCCGACATGAGCGATACGAGTGGACAGGGTTGACCGGCCCGGCGGTGTAGTCAGGTGGACATTGACGTCTACGAGATCGCGCGGGCCGGTCGGTGGATCCCTCGAATGTCGCCCGGCGGTCCGACGGATCGCGTGGAGGACTGTAGGCGGGCGGCCGGTCGGCAGGGGGTGGGCCGAGCCGGGAGTTGTTCGAGAGCGTGGTCAGCGTCGGGTGGTGGTTTCGGTCAGGGGGTGCGGATCCAGAACTCGATCGACAGCGGCGGGACGGTGATCGTCAGCTGCGGGCCGGTTTTGTTGCTGATGAAGAGGTTGTTGGTGCTGGGGCCGTAGCGCAGGCCGCGGAAGGTGGC
>NZ_JAQYWW010000094.1:0-350 GCF_036322525.1 Streptomyces sp. BE20
GGGGGGGGGGGGGGGGGGGGGGGGGGGGGGGGGGGGGGGGGGGGGGGGGGGGGGGGGGGGGGGGGGGGGGGGGGGGGGGGGGGGGGGGGGGGGGGGGGGGGGGGGGGGGGGCGGCGGGCCCGGGGGGGGCGGGGGCGGGCGCGGCCCGCCGCGGGCCGGCCGCCGCGCCCGTGCTCGTGTAGTGAGACGGCGACCACCTAGAACTCCACTGCATGGACCCCTCCTTCCCTGCCATCCGCTCTTCGCAGCTGGTCCCGCGCGGCGAGGAGTGGAAGGAGGGCGTCTGCCGCCGTCTCGGCTGGCCGGTGGACACCCCCGCCGCCTGGAAGCGGATCCTCGCCTCGGTGGAC
>NZ_JAQYWW010000095.1:0-414 GCF_036322525.1 Streptomyces sp. BE20
CGGGTGGTGCTGGTGTAGGGTCAGCCGGTGGTGGCTGCCGTGATGGCCTTTACACCGGTGGCGTCGCCGGGAATCTCCTTCCAGGCGGTCCAGAGGCCGGCGTTGTAGTCGGCGGCGCGGGTGTAGACCTGCGTGGCCTGGTGGACGTCGTCGACGTGGACGACGTTGTCGGAGGGGGTGCTGGTGAGGACCGTGAGGTGGTTGTCACCCATCGGTGTCCACTGCTGGTCCCACAGGCCGGTTTAGAAGTGGCGGCTGGTGGTGTAGCATCTGTCTGCCACGTCGTTCGAGAGGTCGACGGTGGTGGCGTGGTCGGCGGCGGAGATGGACGTCACGCCCGGCCGGCTGCCGGGAAGTTCGATCCAGTCGGTGCCCCAGCTGCCGGTGGTGTAGTTCCCGGTGCGGGTATAGACC
>NZ_JAQYWW010000096.1:0-354 GCF_036322525.1 Streptomyces sp. BE20
ACCGCCCCTCCGGCGGCAGCAGCGGCGGCTTCCGTCGTGACGACCGCCCGTCGGGCTTCCGTCGTGACGACCGTGACGCCAGTCCGCGTCGTGACGACCGCCCGTCCGGTGGTTTAGGTCGTTAACATGAACAACCAGGTGGCACATGCGGCCGTTACCCATGCCCAGACAACCCCCCCTCCCGCCGCAACCGCCCCCGCTACCCGCCACAACAAAAACCCACCCCCCGCACCCCCCGGAGGGTGTGTGATCGGGGGCACGGCTAGAGCCGCCGCTGCGTCCGGAGGGGGGGCCGTCACGGCGACGGTAGCCGCGACCGCTGCCGCCCGAGGGGCGGTCGTCACGACGGAAGCC
>NZ_JAQYWW010000097.1:0-200 GCF_036322525.1 Streptomyces sp. BE20
CAGGACGTGAGGACCGGATCGGTCAAGGGACGGACCCCCGACTCCGGCTGGATCGACTTCCCCGACACCGGCCTCGACGTCTACCACGGCCCCAACAAGGACCTCGGCGTCGTCACCGCCGACCGCGCCGACGTCAACGGCGTCAACACCAAGTGGGTCGGCGACCGCGCCGCCGGCAACGGCTGGATCGACTTCCCCCA
>NZ_JAQYWW010000098.1:0-319 GCF_036322525.1 Streptomyces sp. BE20
CCGGACCCTGTGGCGTCGCGCGCCGCCGCGCGTCCGGGTGCTGGGGGGTGGCGGAGGCGGGGGGGGGGTGGGGCGGGCCGGCCCCGTGGTGGGGGGGGGGGCAGCCGCTCGGTGGGCCGCCCCCCCCCCAACCCCCCCCCCCCCCCCCCCCCCGAGGAGGGACGCGCCGCGGGCGGCCCCCCGCCCCCACCGCCCCCCCCCCCCCCGCCCCCCCCCAACCCCCCCCCCCCCCCCCCCCCCACCACCACACCGACCCCACCACACCCACCCACACACACACCCCACCACCCCCCCCCAAACCAACCAACACCCAAAAACC
>NZ_JAQYWW010000099.1:0-260 GCF_036322525.1 Streptomyces sp. BE20
CGGCGCCGTCGGTGTCCACGAGCACGATCCGGCCCGGGAACTCGTTCTGCGCCGAGCGGAGCAGACCCCAGACCGGGGCCGTCGCCAGGTCGGGCGTCTCCCCCTCGTCCACGGCCACCGCCCGACGCGTCAGGACCACCAGACGGACACCCTCACGGGACTCGTCCGCGAACCACCCCTGAACGGCCGCCAGCGTCACGGCCAGGTCCCCCTCCGCGCGCAGCACCTCCCAGGCGGACTCGTCGGAGGCACCCGCCGTC
>NZ_JAQYWW010000100.1:0-327 GCF_036322525.1 Streptomyces sp. BE20
CCATGGTCGACCAGCTGGGCTCGTTCGCCGACGAGGTCACCCGGGTGGCGCGCGAGGTGGGTACGGAGGGGATCCTCGGCGGCCAGGCCCGCGTGCCCGGCGTGGACGGCAACTGGCAGGACCTGACCGACACCGTCAACGAGCTGGCCAACAACCTGACCCGCCAGGTGCGCAACATCGCGCAGGTGACCACGGCGGTGGCCCGCGGCGACCTCTCGAAGAAGATCTCCGTCGAAGCGCGGGGCGAGTTCCTGGAGCTGAAGACCAGCCTCAACACCATGGTCGACCAGCTGGGCTCGTTCGCCGACGAGGTCACCCGGGTCGCCC
>NZ_JAQYWW010000101.1:0-15564 GCF_036322525.1 Streptomyces sp. BE20
CATCTGGGAGGTCCGCGGCCCGCGCCGGCACTTCGTCCACTCCAAGGTGATGGCCTGGGTGGCGGTGGACCGCACCATCAAGCTGCTGGAGCAGAACCCCGAGGACGCGCCCGCCGACGGCCACCTGGAGCGCTGGCGGGAGCTGCGCGACACCATCCACCGGGACGTCTGCGACAAGGGCTACGACCCGGGCCGCAACACCTTCACCCAGTACTACGGCGGCAAGGAGCTGGACGCCTCGCTGCTGCTGATCCCGCAGGTCGGGTTCCTGCCGCCGGACGACAAGCGGGTGATCGGCACGATCGAGGCGATCCAGCGCGAACTGTCCACCGAGGACGGCTTCGTCCTGCGCTACCCGACCCACGACGAGAGCGGCAACAACGTCGACGGCCTCTCCGGGCACGAGGGCGCCTTCCTCGCCTGCTCGTTCTGGCTGGCCGACGACCTGGCGATGATCGGCCGGGTGCAGGAGGCCCGCGAGCTGTTCGACAAGCTGCTCTCGCTGCGCAACGACCTCGGCCTGCTCGCCGAGGAGTGGGACCCGCGGCTCAAGCGCCAGGTCGGCAACTTCCCGCAGGCGTTCAGCCACGTCCCGCTGATCGACACCGCACTACGGCTGACCGCCTGCGGCGGCGCCTACCTCTCCGCCCAGCCGGACGGCTCCGCCGCCGACCGGGCGGCCGAGCAGGCCACCGTCTGAGCCGGCGTGCCCGGGGGCCGCGGGCCGTCCCCCGGGCGGGCGGCACCGGTGCGCGGTGGCGCCCGGTGGTGCCCGGCAGCCCGGTGGTGCCCGGCAGGGCTCAGTGGTGGCCCTGGACCAGTTCGTCGTAGGTGCTGAGGACCTGCGCCACGGTGGCGGCCTCGTCCGGCCAGGTCTCCGCCTGCTGCCGGCCGGCCGCCGCCAGCCGCGCGCGGCGCGCCGGGTCGGCCAGTAGCTCGCGCACGGCCCGGCCGAGCGCGACCGGATCGCCGGGCGGGACCAGCACCGCGGCGTCGCCGACCAGCTCGGGGATGCCGCCGACGGCGGTGGCGACCACCGGCACACCGGCCCGCATCGCCTCCTGCACCACCAGCGAGCGGGCCTCCCAGCGGCTGGAGACCACCAGCGCGTCGGCGGCGGCCAGCAGGTCGGGGACGTCGGTGCGGTGTCCGAGCAGGCGGACCGGCAGCTTCTCGGCGGCCGTCCGCTCCCGCAGCCCGGCGGCCTCCGGGCCGTCACCGGCGAGCAGGACCAGCGGCTCGGGGTCCAGCGCGGCGAACTCGCGGGTGGCGTCCAGCAGCAGCCCGAAGGCCTTCTGCGGGGCGAGCCGGCCGACCGCGAGGACCAGCGGACGGTCCGGACCGCCGCCGAGCAGCTCCGTCCGGACGGCGGCCCTCTCCCGCCGGACCTCGGGGGCCGGCGGGGCGGCGACCGGGCCGAGCCGGGCGTCGGTGGCGCCCAGCTCGCGGGCCCGGGCCACCAGGTCGGAGGAGGCGCCGAGGACGAGGTCGGCGGCGCGCGCCACCCGGCGTTCCATCAGCCGCTGGAGCCGCCGCTCCATGCCGGTGGCCAGCAGCGCGTGGTGCGAGGTGACCACCAGCGGCGTCTCCGGGCGCAGGCCCGGGAAGCGGCCGGCGGTGCGCAGCGCGAGGTCGGAGAGGAGCGCGGCCCGCAGGCCGTGGGCGTGCACCACGTCGGCGCCGGTGAAGGCACGGCGCAGTTCGCCGATCGCGTTGGCGTCGCTGCGGGCGCCCGCGGTGGGGGTGATGTCGACCAGGTGGAACCTGGCGCCGGTTCGGGAGAAGCCGAACAGCGCGTCCGTGCCGGCGGGGGCGCACACCGTGACGGTCACTCCGTGCGCGACCAGGCCCTGTGCCAGGGAGCGCACGTGCGCACCGATGCCGCCGGTACTGGCGGCCAGGACGAGCACCACCTGCAGCTGCCCCCGTTCGGGGCTGGCCGCGGTGGCCCGGGCGGCGGAATGGTCCACGTCGTCTCGCATCCGACTACTCGATCAGGTACGGGCGCCTGCGGCGAGGGTTTCCCGCCTGCGGCGCTCGGGACTGGAAGGCCAGTGTCCAGCCGCCACCATGCCAGGTCGGCGGCCCTCTTGGACAGTCGGCGCCCCCGGTGGGGCGCGTCGTGGCGGGCCCGCGCGGGCCCGCCGTCGGACCGGCCCGTCCGGGGAGCCCCGCCGCCCCGCCGGACCCGTCTCCCGGGGGTGGCGGGGCACGGGAACGGCGGGGCGGCGGGGGCCGTCCGGCGGGTCGGTCTAGCGGGGGCGGGGAGCCCGGGCGGCGGCCAGCAGTTCCTCGGCGTGCGCCCGGCCGAGCTCGGAGTCCTCCAGGCCGGCCAGCATCCGGGAGAGCTCGCGCACCCGTTCCTCGTCGCTCAGCACCTTGACGCCGCTGCGGGTCACCGTGCCGTCGTTGGTCTTCTCGACCACCAGGTGGCGATCGGCGAAGGCCGCCACCTGCGGCAAGTGGGTGACCACGACGACCTGCGCGCTCTCGGCCAGCTTGGCGAGCCGGCGGCCGATCTCGACCGCCGCCTTGCCGCCGACGCCCGCGTCCACCTCGTCGAAGAGGTAGGTGGGGACGGGGTCGGCCCCGGCGAAGACCACCTCGACGGCGAGCATCACCCGGGAGAGCTCACCGCCGGAGGCGCCCTTGGCGATCGGACGCGCCTGGGCGCCCGGGTGCGGGGCCAGCAGCACCTCGACCTCGTCCACGCCGTGCGGGCCGTAGGCGACCGTCCGGCCCTCGACCTCGATCCCGGACAGGTCGTCGACCTGGCTGATCGCGAAGGTCACCCGGGCGTGCGGCATGGCGAGTTCGGCGAGTTCCGCGGAGACGGCCCCGGCGAAGCGGCCGGCGGCGGCCTGGCGGGCGGCCGAGACCTCGGTCGCGAGGTCGGCGAGCTCGGCGCGCAGCGCGGTCTCCTGGGCGCCGAGCTCGTCGATGCGGTCGTCGTCGCCGTCGAGCTCGGCGAGCCGGCCGGCGCCGGCCTCGGCCCAGACGAGTACCTCGGCCAGGGAGTTCTCCGGGCCGCCGTACTTGCGCAGCAGCTGGGCCAGGACGGCCCGGCGGTCCTCGACACCCGCCAACCGGACGGGGTCGGCGTCCAGGTCGTCGGCGTAGCCGGCCAGGTCGCCGGCCACGTCGGCGAGCAGGTAGCCGACCTCGTCGAGCCGGTCGGCGAGGGCGGCGAGCCGCTCGTCGTGGTGGCGGACGGCGTCCAGGGCGCGGCGGGCCTGGGCGACCAGCGTGCCGGCGTCCAGCGCCTCCGGGTCGGCCGGGTCGCCGGCCAGCGAGGCGTGCGCGAGGGTGGCGGCGGAGGAGAGCGCATCGGCGTGGCCGAGCCGCTCGGCCTCGGCGGACAGCTCCGCGTCCTCCCCGGCGACCGGTTCGGCGGCAGCGACCTCGTCCAGCCCGAAGCGGAGCAGATCGGCCTCCTGGGCGCGCTCGCGGGCCCGGGTGGTCAGCTCCTCCAGGGTCGCGGAGACCTCGCGCAGCCGCCGGTAGACCTCGCGGTAGCGGGCCAGCGGCTCGGCGACGGTCCCGCCGGCGTACCGGTCCAGGGCGCCGCGCTGGCGGGCCGGGCGGAGCAGCCGCTGCTGGTCGGTCTGGCCGTGCACCGCGATCAGGTCCTCGCCGATCTCGGCGAGCAGGCCGACCGGGACGGCCCGGCCCCCGACGAAGGCGCGGGAGCGGCCCTCGGCGGAGACGGTCCGGCTGATCAGCAGCGCGCCGTCGTCGAGTTCCGCGCCGGCCTCCAGGGCCCGGGCCGCCGCCGGGGAGCCCTCGGGCAGTTCGAGGCGGCCCTCGACGACCGCGCGCCCGGCGCCGTTGCGCACCAGGCCCGGGTCGGCACGACCGCCGAGCAGCAGGCCGAGGCTGGTCACCACCATGGTCTTTCCGGCGCCGGTCTCGCCGGTCACGGCGGTGAAGCCGGGGGCGAGTTCGACCACCGCGTCGTCGATGACCCCAAGATCCCGTATCCGCATCTCGTCCAACACGGAGACGACCTTACGAGGTTCCGCACCCGGTGCGCGACGAGCGACAACGACGCGCGGCAACTCGATGCCCGGAAGTTCATCCGTTCCAGGGCGTTTACGTGGGGGTTTGGGTGGCGTTTCCCTGCGCGACACGCGCGGCGGACCCGGCGGCGGTCGGCACGGTGCACCAGGGCAGGAAGAACTGCGCGAGCGGGCCGATGGCCAGCGCGTACGCGACGGTGCCGACGCCGGCGGTGCCGCCCAGCAGGAGTCCTGCGGCCAGCACGGTCAGTTCGATCCCGGTGCGGAGCAGCCGCAGCGAGCGGCCGGTACGCCGGTGCAGGCCGGTCATCAGACCGTCGCGCGGGCCCGGGCCGAGCCGGGCACCGATGTAGAGGCCGGTGGCGACGCCGTTGAGGACGATCGCGCCGACCATCAGTGCGATCCGGGCCGCGAGAGGGCCGGGGCTGCCGGCGACGCGCAGGGTGAGGTCCATGGCGGCACCGATGACCAGCACGTTGGCGACCGTGCCGACGCCGGGGAGCTGGCGCATCGGGATCCAGAGCAGCAGCACCAGCGCGCCGCAGATGGTGACCCAGGCGCCGACGGAGAGGCCGACGGTGCGTTGCAGGCCCTGGTGGAAGACGTCCCAGGGGTCGAGGCCGAGCCCGGAGCGGAGCATCAGGCCCATGCTGGCGCCGTAGAGCACCAGGCCGACGAGGAGCTGTGGGAGGCGCCGGCCGAGCGCGTGGGTGTCCCCGAGCACCCGGACGGCGAGCCCGGGCCGTTCCGGGGCGGCCGTCGCGGTCGGCGACGCGGTGGTCGGCGACGCGGTGGTCGGGGGCGTGGTGGTGGTGGCCATGGAATCTCCGGCGGGTGGTGCTGCACGTCCGGGGGTGCCGCCCCGGCGGTGGCGGACCCGATGGCCGCCCTGTCATGATGGCCAGGCCAATAGCGCCCGCTCCAGGGCCAATCACGAGCAAGTGGACTGATGAGCCATGGCCGACTGGCAGACCACCGTCACTCCCCCGGCACTCGCCCGGCTGCTGGCCACCGCCCGGCTGCCCGAACCGGCCGGCGCCCGCCGGCCCGCGTACCGGACGCTCGCCGGCCAGGTCCGGCTCCTGGTCTCCGAGGGCCGCCTCCCGGTCGGCGCCCGGCTGCCGGCCGAGCGCGAGCTGGCCCTCGCCCTGCAGCTCAGCCGCACCACCGTCGCCACCGCGTACGAGGCCCTGCGGTCCGAGGGCTACCTGCACAGCCGGCGCGGCTCCGGCAGCTGGACCGCCCTGCCCGAAGGCGCGGCACCGCCCAGCGACGCCCTGCACCCGGTGCCGCCGGACGAGCAGGGCCGCACCCTGGACCTCGGGGTGGCCGCCCTGCCCGCCCCGCAGCCCTTCCTCTCCGAGGCCGCCGCGCGGGCCGTCGAGCAGCTGCCCGCGTACGCCGCCGGGCACGGCCACTACCCCACCGGCGTCCCGGTCCTGCGCGAGGCGGTGGCCCGCCGCTACACCGAGCGCGGACTGCCGACCACCCCCGACCAGATCCTGATCACCATCGGCGCGATGGGCGCCCTGCACCTGGTGCAGCGGGTGCTGATCGGCCGCGGCGACCGGGTCGCCGTGGAGGCGCCCAGCTACGCGCACACCCTCCAGGCGCTGCGGATCAACGAGGCCCGCCTGGTCCCCGTGCCCTACGCCTGGTCGGGCGCACCCCGCCGCGGAGCCTCGCGGACACCGGACCGGGCCGCGCCGGGCGGGATCCTCCGGGGCCGACCGGGCGGGTCACCACGGCCGGAGTGGGACCTCGCCGAGTGGCGCCGGGTGCTGAGCGGCGCCGCGCCCCGGGTCGCGTACGTGATCCCGGACTTCCACAACCCGACCGGCGCCCTGGTCGGCGAGGAGCAGCGGCGCGCACTGCTGGCCGCCGCCCGGACCGCCGGCACGGTGGTCCTGGTCGACGAGACCACCGCCGAACTCGGCTGGGGCGTCCCCGAGGGAACCGGGGTGCCCCGCCCGACCGCCGCACTGGACCGCTCCGCTCAGGTGGTCACGGTCGGCTCGGCCGGCAAGCTGCTCTGGGGCGGCCTGCGGATCGGCTGGGTGCGGGCCGCGCCCGCGATGATCCGCCGGCTGGCCACCGAGCGCGTCTACAGCGACGTCGGCGCCCCCGTGCTGGAGCAGCTGATCGCCGCCGAACTGCTCGGCGAGCAGCAGCTGCCGGCCGTCCGCGCCCACCAGCTGACCCGGCTGCGGGACACCGCCGAGGCACTCACCACCGCGCTGGGCGAGCACCTGCCGCAGTGGCGGTTCGCCGTCCCGCCCGGCGGCCTGGCGTTCTGGGTCTCCACCGGCACGCTCTCCGGCGCGGCCCTGGCCCGGGCCGGCGAGCACGGCGGCGTCCGGATCGCGGCCGGCAACCGGTTCGGCTCCGACGGGGCCTTCGAGCACCACATCCGGATCCCGCTCACCGTGCCGGCCGCCGCCGTGCCCGACGCCGTACGACGGCTCGCCGCCGTCGCCGCCCGGGCCGCCGACGGCGGTCGCTGGCACGGCGCCGACGAGAGCCACCCCCTGGCGGTCTGACGCCTCCTCAGACCCGCCGGACCGTCAGCCGGTGTCGGCCCGGCCGCGCCAACCCGTCACCGGGAGGGCGAACTTGGCCACCAGTCGATCGGTGAACGGCGCCCGGTGCAGCCTGGCCAGCCGCACCGGCGTCTGCCCGCGACGGACCTCCACCCGGGCGCCGGCCGGCAGTTCCACGGAACGCCGGCCGTCGCACCAGAGCACCCCGTGCGGCGTCTTGGGCTGCACCTCCACCGCCAGCACCGAGTCCGGCGAGGTCACCAGCGGACGGGCGAACAGCGCGTGCGCACTGATCGGCACCATCAGCAGCGCCTCCACCTCCGGCCAGACCACCGGCCCGCCACCGGAGAACGCGTACGCGGTCGAACCGGTCGGGGTCGCACAGACCACCCCGTCGCAACCGAAGTTGGAGACCGGGCGGCCGTCCACCTCGGTCACCACCTCCAGCATCCGCTCCCGGGCCGCCTTCTCGATCGACGCCTCGTTCAACGCCCAGTCGTGGTGCACCACATCGCCGTTGGTCCGGACGATCACGTCGAGCGTCATCCGCTCCTCGACCTCGTAGTCGGCGTCCACCACCCGCTCGACCACCACCGCCAGGTCGTCCCGCTCCGCCTCCGCGAGGAAGCCCACCCGGCCCAGGTTGATGCCGAGCATCGGCAACCCGTGCTCGCGCGCCAGCTCCGCGCCGCGCAGCAGCGTGCCGTCCCCGCCCGCGACCAGGATCAGCTCGCAGCCGTCCGCCGCGCCGGGCCCCCCGGCCACCCGCTCCACGCCGTCCGGAAGGTCCAGGTCGACCGCCTCGGCGGCCAGCAGCCTGATCCGGATCCCCGCCTTCAGCAGGCCGTGCACCAGGCCCTCGACACTGCGCAACGCCGTCTCGCGGCCGGTGTGCGCGATCAAGAACACCGTACGTTCGTCACTCATGCCCGCTGCCCTCTCCCTACGCCGCCGGGCCGCCCTCGGCCCGGTACGGCCGCGCCACCCAGCATGACGGACCGGACGTCCGCAGAGCAGCCTATCGGGGGCCTTCGGCGACGGCCCGGTCCGCCTCCGCCGGGTCCAGCTGCGGCGCGTCCCGGCGCAGCCAGAGGAAGTACTCGACATTTCCGGACGGGCCGGGCAGCGGACTCGCGGTGACCGCCCGCACGCCCAGCCCCTGGGCCCACGCCTGCCCGGCGACCTGGCGCACCATCTCGGCGCGCAGCTGCGGGCTGCGCACCACCCCGCCGCTGCCGAGGCGCTCCTTGCCGATCTCGAACTGCGGCTTGACCATCAGCACCAGGTCCGCGTCCGCGGCGGCGCAGCCCGCCAGGGCCGGCAGCACCAGGCCCAGCGAGATGAAGGAGAGGTCGCCGACCACCAGGTCGACCGGGGTGCCGCCGATCAGCTCCGGGGTCAGCTCGCGTACGTTGGTGCGGTCCATCACGGTGACCCGCTCGTCGCTCTGCAGCGACCAGGCCAGCTGTCCGTAGCCGACGTCCACCGCCAGCACGTGGGCGGCCCCGGCCCGCAGCAGGACGTCGGTGAAGCCGCCGGTGGACGCGCCCGCGTCCAGCGCGCGCCGGCCCTCGACGACCAGGCCCTGCGGCACGAACGCCGCGAACGCCCCGGCGAGCTTGTGGCCGCCGCGCGAGACGTAGTCGGGATCGTTCTCGTCCTCGGCCACCACGACCGCCGCCGAGGTCTCCACCTGCGTGGCCGGCTTGGTCGCGGTGCTGCCGCCGATGGTCACCCGGCCGGCCGCGATCAGCTCGGAGGCGTGCTCCCGCGACCGGGCCAGCTTGCGGCGGACCAGCTCCGCGTCGAGTCGGCGTCGTGCCACTGCCACTGGTGTTTCAGCTCCTACAGGTGGTTCGTTGCCCGGTCAGTCCCGGTCGAGGGCGGCCAGCGTGTCGGCGAGCCGCTGGTGAACATCTTCGTACACCGGGACGTGCGCGTCGGTCGGCACCCCGTCCAACGCCTCCAGCCGGGCCGTGCCGGCGTCCACCGCCGGATGGCCGGTGGGGGTCAGCTCGACGCCGAGCGGCAGCGGCTCCTCGGCGAGCAGCGCGGGGGAGGGCCCGGACGCGGGCACCGAGCCGTGGACGGGGTCGGGGCCGGGCTCAGGCATCGGGCTTCTTCGTGGTGGTGGTCCGGCGGACGGTGGTCTTCCTCGTCGCGGTCCGCTTGACGGGCGGCTCCTGCCCGGTGGGCTGCTTCGCCTCCCGTGGCGGCGCCTTCCTCGCGGTCGCGGTCTTCTTGACCGCCGTCTTCTTCACCGGGGCCTTCTTGGCGGCGGCCTTCTTCGCAGCAGGCTTCCCGTCTGCGTCCCCGGCACCGGCTGCCGTGACCGGCCCGGCCGCCGTCTTCTTCGCCGCCTTCTTGGCGGCGGCCTTCTTCGCGGTCGCCCTCGTCACGGCGGGCTTCTCCACCGTGCTCCGGTCGGCCGCGGACGCTCCGGCCGCGGTCTTCCCCGCCGCACCCTGAGCCGGCTCCTCCGCCGCGCCCCCGGCCGACGGCCCCGCAACCGCCGTCCCGTTCGGCGGCACCGGCGGGTCGACCTCCACCGGCTCGTCGACCTCTATCCGCTCGGACGTCGCCGACCCGTCCGCCGCAGCCGCGACACCCGCGCCCGGAGGCTCCTCCTCCCAACCGTTCTCGAACAGCCCGCCGGCCCGGGGCGCGGGCGCCGGTCCGGGCTCGGCCGACCGGGGCCCGCCGTCCTCCTCGACCTCGCGCAGCTTGCTCTCCAGGTAGGCCAGCACGACACCGACCTTGGTCACCTGGTCGCCGACCCTCTCGAAGACCTTCTCCACCTCGCCGCGCGCCACGCCGACCGCCAGGTCCACCCCGGCCCGCCCGGCGGTCACCGCCTCGCCCGCCAGCGTCTGCAGGGACCGCGCCGACGGCGGGAACTGCTCGTTCAGCCGGCGCTCCACGTCGGTGACGTCGATCCCGCCCTTCTCCAGCAGACCGGCCGCCGTCCCGAGGACCCGCTTGCCGACCTCCTCCACCAGTACGGCGGCGGCCTCCACCGCTTCTCGCACCGTCTTCGGCAGCATCCGGGTGCCTCCCATTCGCCTGCACGCATCGCGTCGACGCCGTCGGTGCCCGGGCGAATCCGGGCATCCCACCGACGACGCTACCGCCAAAACCCTCCTGCGGTACCGTGGCCGCCAGTCACCCGCCGCCGAGCACGGCCCGTACAGGGGAGTGGACCCGCCGCCATGGCCAACGCCGAGGAGTGCCGCGAGGCGCTCGAACAGCTCAGCCGGAACATCGCCAAGTCCAACGGCGACGTCCGCAAGGCCGCCGAACTGGACCGCTCGCTGAGCTGCCGGATCACCGACCTCGACCTGACCTTCACCGGCCGGCTGCGCGACGGCAGCAT
Organism: Streptomyces sp. BE20; assembly: GCF_036322525.1. Classification (NCBI taxonomy): domain Bacteria; kingdom Bacillati; phylum Actinomycetota; class Actinomycetes; order Kitasatosporales; family Streptomycetaceae; genus Streptomyces; species Streptomyces sp. BE20. Next base: position 9,933 of record NZ_JAQYWW010000101.1, read on the forward strand.
CCAGGACCTCGGGCACGCGCCCGGAGCCCCCACCGAAAAAGCCGACATACGACTCACCATGTCGAGCGACGACCTGGTCGCGGTGGTCGGCGGACGCCTCGGTTTCGCCTCCGCCTGGGCGGGCGGCCGGATCAAGCTGGAAGCCGGCTTCCGCGACCTCCTGCGGCTGCGCACCCTGCTCTGACCCCGGCCGGACCGGGTCCGGACCGACGCTGCGGTCCGGACCCGGCGGGCACCGGCTCAGAACCCCAGCTCGGCCAGCGCCTTCCGCCCGTCCACCGGCTCGCCGGCCGCGTCCAGCGACGTCCACGCCGCCGCGCAGAGCGCCCGCAGCCCGTCCCAGCGGTCCGCCCCGTCGCCCTCCAGACGCAGCACGCCGTCCTCGGCCACCGCGACCCAGCCGCCGCAGCCGAAACCGCCGCCGGCCACCGCGTCCACCGGCGCATGCGCGGTCAGCAGCCCGCGCAGGTCCTCCGCCAGGTAGGTCGGCCGGTGCTCGACCGGCGCCGCCAGCAGCTGCCCGGCCGTGGTCACCCCCGTGAACACCAGCAGGCTGTCCACCCCGCCGTTGAAGGCGCCCTCGATGTCGGTGTCCAGCCGGTCCCCGACCACCAACGGCCGCTTCGCGCCCGTCCGCAGCACCGTCTCCCGGTGCATCGGCGGCAGCGGCTTACCCGCCACCTCCGGCTCCACACCGGTCGCCGCACGCACCGCCGCGACCAGCATCCCGTTGCCCGGCGCGATCCCGCGCGCGGTCGGCACCGTGACGTCCGTGTTGGACGCCACCCACGGCAGCCCGGACTGCACCGCGTACGAGGCCTCCGCCAGGTGCGTCCAGCCCACCGAGGCGTCGAAGCCCTGGACGACCGCCTGCGGCTCCTCGGCCAGCGTCCGGACAGCCACCAGGCCGCGCTCGGCCAACGCCTCCTCCAGCCCCAGACCGCCCACCAGCAGGACCTTCGCCCCGGCCGGCAGCTTCTCCGCGAGCACCCGGGCCGCCGCCTGGGCGGAGTTGATCACGTCCTCCGGTTCGGCCGGCACCCCCAGCTCGGTCAGGTGCGCCGCCACCACCCGGGGCGGACGGGACGCGTTGTTGGTCACGTACGCCAACCGCATCCCCGTCTCCCGGGCGACCGCCAGCGAGTCCACGGCGTGGTCGATCGCGTTCGGCCCGGCGTACACCACACCGTCGAGGTCCAGCAGTGCCGTGTCGTACGCCTCGGTCAAGGGCAGCTCGCTGCCGCCCGGGGCGCTCCGTCGTACGGTGGTGGCCGTCTCGGTCATGCCTGCTCTACCTCACTCATCGCGTCGGTCGTACTCGTCGGTCGGGCGCGTCACACCGGACTCACTCGGCACGCCGGTCCCGCTCATCGGTCGGTTCCCGGCTCTCCCTGGTTCCCGGCTCCTGCGCGGACGCCCGGTTACCGGCCGCCTCCGCGGGCTCCGACGGGCCGTCGGAGCCGCGCGGCGGCTCCAGATAGCCCGGCGCCCCCGGCACCAGCGGGCCGAACGCCCCGGCCCGGGCGGCCAGGGTCGCCCGGGTCTGCCGCAGTGCGGCCCGGTAGTGGTCGGTGTCCGGCCGCATCGCCACGGCCAGCGAGAGGTGCTCGGCGGAGGTCTCGAAGTCCCCGAGCCTCGCCGCCGCCACCCCCCAGCCGAACTGAGCGTAGTCGTCCGAGGGATCGGCCAGGGCCACGGCCCGGAAGTTCTCCAGCGCCGCCGCGTACGACCCGGCGTCGAACTGCGCCCGGGCCAGCATCTCCCGGATGCTGCGCGAGCCCGGCTCCGCGGCGGCCGCCCGGGTCAACAACTGCTCGGCCGCCGCCGGGTTGCCCTGTGCGAGGAGCTTCCCGCCCCGGCGGAACCACTCGTAGACGTCCCCGGCCGGCTCCCCCGGCCGCCCCTGCTGCTCCGGCAGGCCCCCGCCTCCGGCGGCCCCGTCGACCCGCTCGTTGCGATCGTTCACACCGAACCTCGCCCTCGGTCACGACACCCGCCCACCGGACCGGCACGGGTGTTCCGATCTCTGAACAACGCGTACCCGATTACGATGCCCAGAATGAGCTCACCCAGTGCAGAAAGCGGAGCGGAGTCTCCGCAGGGCGGCCCCGGCAATCCCGGACACGTCGCCACCGCCGGTCTGTCCCTGTCCCCCTTCCGCGGCCTGAGGTACGACCCCGACCGGGTCGGCGCACTGGCCGCCGTGACCTCACCGCCGTACGACGTCGTCGACCCCGGCCGCCGGCTCGACCTGGAGACCGCCGACCCGCACAACGTGGTCCGGCTGATCCTGCCGAGACCCGAGCCCGACGACACCGGGGACCGCCCCGACCGCGACACCCGCTACCGGCACGCCGCCCGGCTGCTGCGCGAGTGGCAACGCGAGGGCGTCCTGGCCGCCGACCCCGAGCCGGCGCTCTACGTCTACGAGCAGCGGGTACCCGCCGGCGACGACACCCCCGAGCTGCTGCAGCGCGGCCTGATCGGCGCCCTCGCGGTGAGCGGCAGCGAGGCCGGCGTGGTCCTCCCGCACGAGGACGTGATGCCCCGCCCGGTCGCCGACCGCGTCGGGCTGATGCGCACCACCCGGGCCAACCTCGAACCGCTGCTGCTCACCTACCGCGGCGACGGCCGGGCGGCCGGAGTGGTCGAACGAGCCGTCCTGGGCGGCCCCGTGCTCACCACGACCACCTCCGACGGCACCCACCACCGGCTCTGGGCCGTCACCGACCCCGCCGAGATCGCCGAGATCACCCGCGACCTGGCCACCTGCCGGGCGCTGATCGCCGACGGCCACCACCGCTGGGAGATGTACCTGCGGCTCCAGCGCGAGCACCGCCACCTCCCGCGCAGCCCCTGGGACCGCGGTCTGGTCCTGCTGGTCGACACCGCCCGCTACCCCCTGCGGGTCCGGGCGATCCACCGGGTGCTGTACCGCCTTCCGGTGGCCGAGGCCCTGGAGAAGCTCGGCGACCAGTGGCAGGTCAAGGAGATCCCCGGCCCGCTCGACACCGCGCTGCAGGCCCTGGCCGAGCAGAAGCAACACGGCGGCAGCGGCTTCGTGCTCACCGGCGGGGACGGCGTCTACTGGCTGGTCGGCGAGCCCGACGAGGCCCTGCTCGACGCCACCGTGCCGCAGGACAAGCCCGAGGAGTGGCGCCACCTGGACGCGACCGTCCTGCACGCCACCCTGCTCGACCACACCTGGCGGGTCCCCGACGGGCCTGACGACATCGGCTACCTGCACACCGCCACCGCCGCCGAACGCGAGGCCGCCCGCAGCGGCGGTACCGCCGTGCTGCTGCACCCGGTGCGCGAGAGCGTGGTCCGCCGGCTCGCCGAGCAGGGCGTCACCATGCCCCGCAAGTCCACGTCCTTCGGCCCGAAACCGGCCACCGGGCTGGTACTGCGCAACCTCGAACTGGGCTGAGCCCCGGGAGCGGAAGTCACCGGAAAGCAGTGAGGCCCTGCCGCACCCCGGGAAATCCCGGGGTGCGGCAGGGCCTCACTCGGTCCTACGGCATCCGCTGCCGACTACTTGGCGTCCTCGGCCCGCTCCGGCACGACGCCGTCGAAGTCCTCGTCGATCTCAAGGTCGTCGTCGTCGTAGAACTCCTCGACGTCCTCCTCGTCCTCGAAGATCTCGCGCTCGTCCGTCGAACCGCCGCTGCTCTTGGCCTTCGCCACGGGCTTGTCGGCCGGCTCGTCGTCGTCCGCCAGCTCCGGGTCGAGCGCGTCCACGAACTCCAGGCCGTCGATCTCGGCCAAACGCTCGGCGGCGTTGGTCGAACCCTCGGTGTCGGCCTCGGTCGCCTTGACGAACCAGTCGCGCGCCTCGTCGGCACGATCGGCCGCGATCAGCGCCTCGGCGTACGCGTACCGCAGTCGCGCGGTCCACGGGTGCACGGCGCTGGAGGCCAGCTCCGGGCTCTGCAGGGTGACGACGGCGGCGTCGAACTGCCCCATGTCACTGCGCGCACCGGCCGAGACCAGACGCATCTCGACCTGGCCCGCCTTGTCCAGCTGCTTGACCTCGGGCTCGCCGGCCATCGCCAGCGCCCGCTCCGGGCGGCCCAGACCGCGCTCGCAGTCAGCCATCACCGGCCACAGGTCGGCACGGCCGGTCATCCGGCGGGCGGCGCGGAACTCGGTCAGCGCCTCCGAGTAACGCTGGGTCATGTACGAGGCGAAGCCGGCGGCCTCACGGACGGCGGGGACGCGGGAGGCGAGCCGCAGCGCGACGCGCGAGTACTGGTAGGCCTCCTCCGGCTCGCTGTCGAGCAGGCGGGCGACCATCACCAGGTTGCGGGCGACATCGTCGGCGAGCGTCTTGGGCAGGCTCTTGAGCTCCTGGCGGACGTCCCCGTCCAGCTCGAAGCCGGTGACGTCCTCCGGGATCGGCAGGCGCTTGACGGGCTCGTAGTTGCCGCGGCGGTCGTCCTGGTCACGGCCGTAGCCGCCGCCGGACGGGCGGTCGTCACGGCCGCGGTAGCCACCCCGGTCGCCGCCGCGGTCGTCGCGGCCACGGAAGCCGCCGCCGCTACCACCGGACGGACGGTCGTCACGACGGAAACCGCCGCGGTCGCCACCACGGTCGTCACGGTCACGACCGAAACCACCGGACGGGCGGTCGTCACGACGCGGACGGTCGTCACGGTCGTCACGACGGAAGCCCGACGGGCGGTCGTCACGACGGAAGCCGCCGCTGCTGCCGCCGGAGGGGCGGTCATCGCGACGGAAGCCGCTGCCGCTGCCGCCGGACGGGCGGTCGTCACGGCCACGGTAACCGCCGCCACTGCCACCACGGTCGTCACGGTCACGACCGAAACCACCGGACGGACGGTCGTCACGACGGAACCCACCGCCACTGCCACCCGACGGGCGGTCGTCACGGTCACGACCAAAGCCGCCGGAGGGGCGGTCGTCACGACGGAAGCCGCCGCCACTGCCACCACGGTCGTCACGGTCACGACCGAAACCACCGGACGGACGGTCATCGCGGCCACGGTAACCGCCACCGCTACCACCCGAGGGGCGGTCATCACGGCCACGGAAGCCGCCGCCACTGCCACCACGGTCGTCACGGTCACGACCGAAACCACCCGAGGGACGGTCATCGCGGCCACGGTAACCGCCTCCGCTGCCACTGGAGGGGCGGTCGTCACGACGGAAGCCGCCGCGGTCGCCGCCACGGTCGTCACGGTCACGACCGAAACCACCGGACGGACGGTCATCGCGGCCACGGTAACCGCCGCCGCTGCCACCGGAGGGGCGGTCGTCACGGCCACGGAAGCCGCCACCGCTACCACCCGAGGGGCGGTCGTCACGGCCACGGTAACCGCCACCGCTACCACCCGAGGGGCGGTCGTCACGACGGAAGCCGCCGCCGCTACCACCGGACGGGCGGTCGTCACGGCCACGGAAGCCGCCACCGCTACCACCCGAGGGGCGGTCGTCACGGCCACGGAAGCCGCCACCGCTACCACCGGACGGGCGGTCGTCACGACGGAAGCCGCCGCGGTCGCCGCCACGGTCGTCACGGTCACGACCGAAACCACCGGACGGACGGTCATCGCGGCCACGGTAACCGCCACCGCTACCACCCGAGGGGCGGTCGTCACGGCCACGGAAG
>NZ_JAQYWW010000102.1:0-249 GCF_036322525.1 Streptomyces sp. BE20
CAGGGTGGTGGCCGTCGGCGCCACGGGGATCGCGAGGTGCTGGCGGCGATCGTGTTCGTCGCGACGTCCGGGTGCACCTGGGCCCAACTGCCGCCGTGCTTCGGCCCCTCCGGCCCGACTGCGCATCGGCGGTTCACCGAGTGGAGCAGGGCCCGGGTCTGGGCCAAGCTCCACCGGGTGGTCCTGGAGGAGCTCGGCGCGCGAGGTGAGCTGGACTGGTCGAGGTGCGCGGTCGACTCGGTGAACATG
>NZ_JAQYWW010000103.1:0-446 GCF_036322525.1 Streptomyces sp. BE20
GGTGGTTTGGGGGGTGGGGGTGGGGGGGGGTGTGGGGTGCGGTGGGTTTGGGTGTTGTTTTTTTTTGGTGTGTGGGGGGGGTGTGGGGGGGGGTGGGGGGGGTGTGTGTGGGGGTGGGTGGGGGGGTGGTGGGGGGGGGGGGTGGCGGGGTGTTGTTTGTTGGTTTTGTTTGTTATTTTTTGGTTGTGGGGGGTGGGGTGGGTGGGGTGGGGGGGGGGGGGGGTGGGTGGGGGGGCCGGGGGGGTGGTGTGGGGGGGGTGGGGGTGTGGGGGTTTTGGTTTTTTGGTTGTGTGTGGGGGGGGGGGGGGGGGGGGGGGGGGCTGGTGGGGTGGGGGCGGGACAAGCGGCGCCGTGCGGGGGGGTGGGAGGCAGACGCGATCGCGCACACCCAGCCAGGCCAGCGCGGCGGCACCGCCCCACACCACAACACCCAAACCCAAGCCCCA
>NZ_JAQYWW010000104.1:0-868 GCF_036322525.1 Streptomyces sp. BE20
ATCCATCGCCAGCGCCTCACGCGGCGAGATCCCGAACAGCCCCGCATCGAAGTCCCCCGCCCCGTACAGGAACCCGCCCTCCCGGGCGTAGAACGTCCCCGCATGCTCCGGATCCGGGTGGTACAGGCCGTCCAGATCCCACCCACGATCCGTCGGGAACGCCCCGATCCCGTCCCTCCCGGACGCGACCAGATCCCAGAACTCCTCGGGCGTCCCCACACCACCCGGCAACCGCAGACCCATCCCCACGATCACCACCGGGTCGTCGCCGGCAGGCGCGACGGCTGCCGCGACGGTCGCGTCCGACACGAAGGTGCCCGGAGCGAAACGTCCCAGCACGAAGGCGGCGAGCCGCTCGGCGTCCGGGTAGTCGAAGACCAGCGTCGCGGGAAGCACCAGCCCGGTCGCGGCCTGCAACCGGTTCCGCAGCTCGACGGCCGTCAGCGAGTCGAAGCCCAGCTCCTTGAACGCCCGCGACGCCTCGACCGCCCCGGTCGACGCATGGCCGAGCACCACGGCCACCTCGGCCCGCACCAGGTCCAGCACCGCCCGGTGCCGCTCCACCGCCGACAGGCCGGCGAGCCGTGCGGCCAGCCCGGTCTCCTCCGGCACAGGACCTCCCGTCACGGCGGGGGCCAGCCTGGCGAACAGCGGCCGCTCGCGAACGGCAGTGAACAGCGGCAGGAAGTCCGCCCAGCGGACGTCCGCGACGGTGACGGCCGCCTCGCCCGAGCCGACGGCCGACGCCAGCGCTGCCAGCGCCCGGGCGGGATCCATCGGGCTCAGACCCCGGCGGCGCAACTGCGCGGCCGTCTCGTCGTCCGCCGCCATGCCCACCCGGGCCCACGGGCCCCACGCGACGGCGGTA
>NZ_JAQYWW010000105.1:0-301 GCF_036322525.1 Streptomyces sp. BE20
ACCGAGGAGCCGCGCCAGACGGAGGAGCCCCGGGAGACGGAGGAGACCCGGGAGGTTCGGGACGAGGACTCCGAGGATTCGGAGGACGAGCGGAAGACGCCCGAGCAGCGGGCGGAGGAGGAGCGGCTGGCCGAGGAGAGACGCGCGGGGAAGCGTCGGGCCGACGAGAGCGAGGAGCCGCGCCAGACCGAGGAGCCGCGCCAGACGGAGTAGCCCCTGGAGACGGAGGAGACCCGGGCGGTTCGGGACGAGGACTCCGAGGATTCGGAGGACGAGCGGAAGACGCCCGAGCAGCGGGCGG
>NZ_JAQYWW010000106.1:0-374 GCF_036322525.1 Streptomyces sp. BE20
TGCGCAACGTCGTCCTCATCGGCTGCGCCGGCGTGGGCAAGACCACCCTCGCCGAATCCCTCGCCCACGCCGCGGGCTCCGTCGGGCGCCCCGGCCGCGGGGCCGCCGGCCCCCCCCCCGCCCCCCCCCCGCCCCGCCAGCACCACCCCCACCCCCCCCGCCACCCCAACGGGCACCCCCCCCCCCGGAAACGCCGCCACAAAAAACAACCCAAAAAACAAAACAAAACCAAAACAAACAAAAAAAACAAACCCCCAAAAAAAAACACCAACAACAAAACAAAAAAAAAAAAAAAAAAAAAAACAACAACAAAAAAAAACAAAAACAAACACAAAAAAAACAAACACAAACACACATCACAACCAAACCAAACA
>NZ_JAQYWW010000107.1:0-283 GCF_036322525.1 Streptomyces sp. BE20
CTGCTGCCGCTCCAGGACCGCCTCCAGCCCGGCGCAGAGCGCCAGCGCGGACTTCCCCGTCCCGGCCCGGCCGCCCATCGAGACGATGCCGACCTCCGGGTCCAGCAGGAGGTCCAGCGCGACCCGCTGCTCGGCGCTGCGCCCGCGCAGTCCGAACGCCTCGCGTTCTCCGCGCACCAGCCGGACGCGGCCGTCGCCGGTGACCCGGCCGAGCGCCCGGCCGCGTTCGGAGGTGAGCACGAGTCCGGTGTGCACGGGGAGGTCGCTGACGCCCTCGATGGAC
>NZ_JAQYWW010000108.1:0-264 GCF_036322525.1 Streptomyces sp. BE20
GCCTCCAGCCCGGCGCAGAGCGCCAGCGCGGACTTCCCCGTCCCGGCCCGGCCGCCCATCGAGACGATGCCGACCTCCGGGTCCAGCAGGAGGTCCAGCGCGACCCGCTGCTCGGCGCTGCGGCCGCGCAGTCCGAACGCCTCGCGTTCTCCGCGCACCAGCCGGACGCGGCCGTCGCCGGTGACCCGGCCGAGCGCCCGGCCGCGTTCGGAGGTGAGCACGAGTCCGGTGTGCACGGGGAGGTCGCTGACGCCCTCGATGGAC
>NZ_JAQYWW010000109.1:0-343 GCF_036322525.1 Streptomyces sp. BE20
CGTAAGGGTTCCTAGTACATGACTGTCGAATCGGTCTTCCCACGCCTGGAGGCCCTCCTCCCGCACGTCCAGAAGCCGATCCAGTACGTCGGCGGCGACGTAGAGGGGTACTGCGCCGGAGGCTACAACCTACAAGGAGCTGATCCCCTCCTCGGCGAGGCGCCCGGCCACTGCGGCGGTGTGGCCGGCGGCCTCCCGCGCGGCGGAGGTCTCCTGACGCTCGCGGACCCGCTCCACGGCGACCAGCCGGGCGATCGCGTCCGCGGAGGTCACACCGAGCAGGGTGCCGCCGTCCGGCGAGGCCGTCAGGAAGGCGGGCCGCCCGCGGGGGGCGCCCAGGACG
>NZ_JAQYWW010000110.1:0-337 GCF_036322525.1 Streptomyces sp. BE20
GGCCGGGGGGGGGGGGGGGCGGCGCCTCAGCAACCCGCCCGCCGCCCGCGCCCGGGGCGGGGGCGGGGGGGGGGGCCCGCCCCCCGCCCCCCCCCCCCCCCGGCCCAGCGCCCCCCCCCGCCCCGAACAAGCCCCCCCCCCCCCCACCCCACACCCCCACCCCAAAACCCCCCCCACACCCCCCCGGCGCGCCCGCGAGCCCAACAAACCCCCCACCCCCACCCCCCCCCCCAACCACCAACCCCAACCCAGACCACCACAACAACCACACCCCCCCCCACCCCCAACCCCGCCCGCCCCGCCCGCGCCCGCGCGCGGGGGCGGGGGGGGGGTGCAA
>NZ_JAQYWW010000111.1:0-364 GCF_036322525.1 Streptomyces sp. BE20
CGGCGAGACCCGTGGAACCGGGGGGGTCGGCGTCACCTGCGGCCGGTCCGCAGCACCGGCGGGTACGTCGTCGCCGGCGGGGAGGTGCCGGCCCCCACAGCGGTCAACCGGCCGCCCGGCCCGGCCCCCACCGCCTGGTAGGACAGGTCGGCGTAGCCGGGCCCGGAGAGGACGAGCGTCTCCCAGCGGCCGTGGGTGACGCGCAGGCCGAGCGGCCGAGGGTGAAGCGCAGGCCGAGCGGCCGGACCGGCCCGCCGCACGTCACCCAGCCGACGGCGGCCAACCCGCCCGGGACGGCGGTGCCCGACCACAGCTAGCCGGCCACGCCCCCCGGGGCGGCCACCGTGCTCCAGGAGCGGCCGTC
>NZ_JAQYWW010000112.1:0-1709 GCF_036322525.1 Streptomyces sp. BE20
GGCGCGGATGGATCCGCCGACGTCGCGCACCCCTTCCTTGACGGTTGCTCCCGCGGTGACGAGTTGCTGCAGGGCCGTGTCGGCGTCGGCGACGCCCCAGTAGGTCACGGGGCCGTCGGCGGGGTCGGCACGCGGGCTCAGGGCCAGCTCGTAGCCGCCGACGTCGTAGCCGACGTAGAACGGCTCGTCGAAGTAGGGCTCCACACCGAGGACCGAGGTCCACCACGCCTTGCCGGCGGCGAGGTCGGGCGCCGGATACACCACCACTCGTACACCCAGGAACATGGGCAACCAGCCTCTCAACATGCGAACAACGGTTTGATCAGGGTAGCCGTCGTCCTATTTCCCGTCGGGTCGGCGCGGTCCTGCTGCCACTGCGGCCGCGAACCGGCGCGGCCAGGTCCCCGCGACCTCCTCGCGCGGGCTGGTCGCCGCCCCGGCCCGCGGACTCTCCGGTGCCTTTGGTGCTCTCGGTGCCGCCGGGGCGTCGTACGGACGTACACCCCCGGTGGTCTTCAAGCTTGCCGAGTCCGCCCAGAACCGGTGGCGCGCGGTGAACGGACCCACCTCGTCGCGCTCCTCCGGGCCGGTGCCCGCTCCGAACGCGGCCGGCCCGTCGAACGCCCGGAACCTCGGAGCATGACCAGCCTCGACCGATCCACGGGACCTGTCCGACAATGGCTCCCTGCCGGCTTCCTCGACAGACAGGTGGGCAACCGTGAGCGAGTCGCACCCGCTCCTGACGTTCTTCACGGCCGCAGCCGATGGCTGCTTCCCGCCGGCCGACGGACAGGTGACGGTGTTACCGCCCCTGGCGGGGGGCCTTGAGTGCTCGGTCGCCTTCACCGGCCACGCCGTCATCGCCACCGCCTTGACCAGCCGGGCCGTACACGCCCAAAAACCAGACGGGTTCGGTGCATCGCTCGCGCCGGACTTCCTGCGGCACCTGGCCGGCCCGAAGGGCTGGATCGACGTCACCGACGCGACGCTCACGGCCCGCGGCACGGGCGGCCCGCCGCGCCTGGCAGAGCTGACCGGTGCAGATGACCACCCGCGCGTCCGCCATGCCCGGGAACTGCGGACGAACGTCAAGGTCCACGGCGACGAACGCGGCCTCGTCACCCTGTCCGACGGCCTCGCCGGGCGACGCGAACTGAGTATCGAACTCCACAACGTCCAGGACGGCAGCCAAGGACACGGACGGTCGCTCCTCGCCGACGCGCTCTCCCTCGTTCCGGAAGCCCACCCGGTCTTCGCCGCCGTTTCTCCCGGCAACGCCCGCTCGCTACGCGCCTTCCTCGCCTGCGGCTTCACACCCATAGGCAGCGAGGTCCTGCTGCGTCCCGAACGGGGATAGCCAAGCGCGCTGCCAGGAGCAAGGGCTCGAACCGCCCGCCTCTGCCAACGATCCACAAGTACTGACATGTGCTCGCGATTGCGCGGCAATCACCGGCCCGGCCTGTGGCGCTGCGGCCGTCCCGGAGGAACCGCACCCGGTCGCCGCGGTGAAGTCGCCGTCGCCGTCGGTCGGGGCGGGCAGGGTCGGGTTGGTGTCGCCTGCCGCCACCCGGGGCGGTGGGCAACGACCGCGAGGGGGCCCGCAGGACTCGCGGGCTTCCGGCCGCCTGTGGTTCCTGCGGCCACGGTCCGGCGAGGGTCCTGAGGGGTCCTCGCCTGGTGGGTCGTCAGGATCCTTCGTGTGGGACGTA
>NZ_JAQYWW010000113.1:0-338 GCF_036322525.1 Streptomyces sp. BE20
TGGCCAGCTCGTTGACCGACTCGGTCAGGTCCTGCCAGGTGCCGTCCACGCCCGGCACGCGGGCCTGGCCGCCCAGCATCCCGTCGGTGCCCACCTCGCGGGCCACCCGGGTGACCTCGTCGGCGAACGAGGACAGCTGGTCGACCATGGTGTTGAGGGTGGTGTTCAGCGCCTGGACCTCGCCCTGCGCGTCGACGTAGATCTTGACTCGTTCGCCCACTCTTTCACTAGTGTAGGCTCTGAGGTTCTTACGGAGGGGAGCCTGGGCGGCCAGGCCCGCGTGCCGGGCGTGGACGGCACCTGGCAGGACCTGACCGAGTCGGTCAACGAGCTGGCCA
>NZ_JAQYWW010000114.1:0-283 GCF_036322525.1 Streptomyces sp. BE20
GAAGGTGGCCGGCTGGCAGTTCAAGGGCATGGACGACCACCTCAACGCCATCAACTCCACCTGGGAGAGCTTCCTCTGCCAGGCCGGCGGCACCCTCACCTCGCCCGACTTCAAGACCTCCACCCAGAACACCGAGGCCGGGCGCACCGCGATGGAGTACATGAAGTCCTTCTACACCGAGAAGATCTCCCCGGTCGGCACCAGCGCCCTCAACGGCTTCATCAGCGGCGACGTCGCGATGTTCCCGTTCTTCCAGTCGGTCATCGCCAACGTCCAGACCGGC
>NZ_JAQYWW010000115.1:0-377 GCF_036322525.1 Streptomyces sp. BE20
GGGGGCGTTGGCCCAACGCAACCGGGGCCGGGGTTGTTTGTGGGGGGGGGTGGGGGGGGGGGGGGGGGGGGGGGTTGGGGTTGTGGGGGTGGGGGGTGTGTGGGGTGGTGGGGTGGGGGGGGTGGGGGTGGGGGGGGGGGGGGGGGGGGGGGGCGGTGGGGGGGGTGGGGGTGCCGGGCGGCCTGGTTTGTTTTGGGGGTTGGGGGGTGGGGCGCCGGGGGGTGTTGGGGGGGGGGGGCCGACCCGCCCCAGGCACACGGGCGAACCCCACACCCCCACAAAACCGAGGAAACCCCACACCAAAAAACAACACAACAAAACCACCAACCACAACCCCCCCCCCCCCCCCCCCCCCCACCCCCCCCCACGCCACACCC
>NZ_JAQYWW010000116.1:0-12752 GCF_036322525.1 Streptomyces sp. BE20
CGCCCACCACCGCCTCCCCCTCGAACCCGACTTCGAGTACGCCGTCCTCACCATGTCCGGCCACACCGAGGTCGACGGCGTCCGCCTCGACCCCGGCGCCATGCTCTACCTCGGCACCGGCCGCCCCCACCTCCCCCTCCAGGCCCACACCGACGCCACCCTCCTCCTCCTCGGCGGCCACCCCTTCGAGGAGAAACTCGTCATGTGGTGGAACTTCATCGGCCGATCCGGCGAAGAGATCCTCCAAGCCCGCAACGACTGGGAGACCGGCACCCGCTTCGGCGACGTCCACGGCTACGACGGCCCCCGCCTCCACGCCCCGGCCCTCCCCGACATCCCGCTGAAGGCACGTGGACGAGTGCGCTGACCTGCGGAGATAAGCGCAGTCGGGCCGGCGGGAGGCCGGTCGGTTCCCGTGCTGCGACGGCTTGCCGAATGGTGCCGTGCGCCAGTGGTCGAGTGGCGTGGAGGTGGCATCGGCGGTCCGAGCGGAGACCCCTGCATTCTCACGTGTGGGCGTCTGTGACAGCGTTTGGTCGGATCAATGCTGACCAATTGCTGACTTTCCTGACGCGTCGTCACATCATTGGTCTCGACCATTTCGCTGTTGGCGGGCCTCTCGAGGGTGGCGCGTCGGAGGCTGCGGCGGCTCCCCCGCCCACGCGCACCGCGACGGGCTGGGGCAGCTGTTGGTGGCCTTGTCGCGATCCCGTCGATCTACTTCGACCAGACGGACTTCGTCGCGCAGGCGAATGCCGGGGCGGCGGCACGGTGCGCGTCAACTGCGGCCTGCCGCGCGTCACCATCTACCGCGGTCAGGTCGACGTCGACGACGTCGCCACCAAGGTCATCCCCGACGATCGGTGGATCATGCTGCCGCCCAACCGGGAGAAGTGGGGCCAGACCCTGTTCGGCGTCACCGCCGAAGCATTGGTCCTCGCGCGGGGTACCAACCCCGAGATCACGCGTGAGGACGCGCCCGGCATCATCCTCACCCGCGGCGCGCAGGACGACCCGGTCCAGATCTCGACCAAGGGCAGCGCGGTGGCGATGCCGGTCCTCCACACTCCGGACTGCCACATCGTGGCCAAGGTCCTGTGATGGCCAGCAAGCGGCTCGCCGCCGCCGTCCACCTCAGCCACCCGACGACCGGGGAGCGGCTGATCCTGCTCCCCGGTGACCAGGTGCCGCCCGAGCTGGCCGCACTGATCACCCACGCCGACGCCTTCCAGCCCGACCCCGAGGCCGAGCACGACGGGGACGGGTCGGGCGACGCCGACGCGGCCGACGACCCGCCTGCCAAGCCGGCACGGGCCCGCAGGGCCCGCACCGACACCGAGTAGCTGCCGCGCCGCCGGACCGGACCCCAACCCCCAGGGTCCGGTCCGGCGGCGCACTGATGAACGGAAGCGCCCCGTGGACCCCGCAGCCCTGGCCTGGATCCTCGCCCAGCTCGGCCCCACCACCAACACGGACGACCTCACCGCCCGCCACACCCGCCTCGGCACCGCCCGAAACGTCGCCCTCGAAGTCCTCGCCGAACGCCGCGCCGCACTCCTCGCAGAACCGCTGCGCCTCGTCGTGGACGGCGTGGTCACCATGGACCGCACCGGCAACCTCACCGGCCTCGAACGGCAGATCACCGCCCTCCAGGACGCCACCGGCCCGGACGACACCCCCGCCAGCACCGACACCACCCACCAGATCGAAGCGGTGCCCATCCGGCCCGCCCGGCGGCCCCGATGAGCGACCCCGGCGCCCAGCACCACCCGGGCACCCGGACCGCAGCCGCCACGGCCGCCGACCAGCTCACCGAAGCCTGGCAGCACCTCGCCGCCGCGCAAACCGCGGTCCTCGCCGCCATCGCCGACCATCGCCGACCCCACCTCGCCCACGCCATCGCCCAGTTCACGACGGCGATCCGCGACTTCCAACGGGCCGTGGACACCGCCGTCCACGACCTCGCCGACCGGCAGATCCCCGCCGTGTACGAGCAAGGGGCCGCCATCGCCGCCGCCACCCTCAGTACGACCTTCACCTGGACCAGCAGCCACCAGCACGCCCTGCGCGCCCTCACCACCGACACCTACACCGACCTGCTACGGCACTCCCGGCAGACCGTCCGTCGTGCCGGCCAGTTCTACCGGGCCGCCCGCGCCGCGGCCCGCCAGCAGATCCCCACCGCCCTCACCGGCCGAACCGCCCTCCAGGCCGCCAAGGCCCTCGCCGACCAACTCGCCGCCGCCCACCCCCTCGACCGGGTCGTCTACCGCGGCGGCACCCGCATGCCCGTCCGGGCCTGGGCCGAAGCCGCCACCCTCGCCCGGGCCGCCGTCGCCTACAGCGCGGGCACCCTCGCGGTCGCCCGCGACCACGGCGTCCAGTTCGTGGAGGTCTTCGACGGCTTCGACTGCGGGTGGACCAGCCACCCCGACCCCGACAAGGCCACCCGGACCCTGCGCACCGTCGAAGACGCCACCGAATGGCCGATCTCCCACCCCCGCTGCACCCGCGCCTTCGGGCTCCGCTCCGACCTGCTATCCGAGGGAGGCGATCTCTGAGGCCGTCCGGCAGTGACCTGCCAAATGGACGCCGAAGGACGGCGCAGAGGTGACGCGAGTGGATCAACCGTCAGATCGCCATGGCCTACCTCGATGGCCCGTCACCCTTCTGCCGGGCACTACGCATGCAACTGCGTCATCCGGGCTGACCAGGAATAGCACCGGGGGGCGTAGCTGGTGAGGAAGGCGGCCACCCGGCACGGCTTTGTGAGCTGCATCACGGCAGTCTGATGGCTGCGCTGCCCCACGATTAATCAAGTCAGTGGGATGTAAGCCTCCTTGGCGAATGCAGCCCGAGGTCCCCAACTCTGTTGCGGCGCCACAGCATCCGAGTGACGGCCGATCAACCCTCCTTGCCCGGTAGGGTGATCTCACCTCGACTGAGGGATGGCGAGATGGGGCGCTGGATGTGCCTGACGCAGCCAGCGTCCTACATCACCATCCGTCGAGAGAGGGGCTCCACCATGATCCACGGCTCCAGCGCCACCAGCGGGCCCGAGCAGCACGACCCCGGAGACGAGGTCGCAGCCACGGGAACCGCCGCTGGCGGGAACCAGGTGGGGCACGACGACGAGGAGCTCGTCCACGCGACGTGGGCACTGGTCGGGGAGACCCGGGCGCTGCTGGGAGCCACCCAGGAGCTGGCCCGAGAGACCCAGGCGCTGCGGAGGGAGACCCGCGCGCTGCGGTGGGGGACGGCGGCCCTGGTCGTGGTCACCACCGGACTGGCGGGTATCGAGATGATGCCGCACGTGTAGCTGGATAAGCGAAAAGCCCGGCGGTGACCGGGCCCTCGCGTGGTGCAACAGAGGTACGGAGGGTCGACTCGGTCTACTCCCAGGTGCTCCAACACCTGGCCAAGTCGGCCCTTCGTGCTGTCCACGCCCGGTTTCGATGGGTTGAATCTATCGACCCGGCCGAAGACGCCACGCACTCCAGCTCGGTGATGAATGAACCTGAGCACGCGGATGATGGCCACACGCTATCAGCGAATTACAGGATCGTGTAGTTCCGTAGTGCCTGATCAGGGGCCCTGTAGGCGGTTTCACCAGCGGTTTCAGCATCGGAAAGTACTCGGTGCTCGGCGCCCAGCTGTGCACCCCAAGGCGAGTACGGTCACCGCCGAGGTGAGGGCGTCGCCGACTGCCTCGCCGCGGCCTACCGCCTCGATCGCGTCGTCCACCGAACGGCACCCGAAGGCCCGTCCGGGCGTGGGCGAAGCCGCCTGCCACACCAGGGCCGCCGTCACCATCAACAGCGGCACCCTCGCCGCCGCCCGCGAACACGGCGTCCAGTTCGTGGAGGTCTTCGACGGCTACGACTGCGGCTGGACCAGCCACCCCGACCCCGACAAGGCCACCCGGACCCTGCGCGCCGTCGAAGACGCAGCCGAGTGGCCGATCGCTCACCCCCGCTGTACCCGGGCGTTCGGCCTGCGCCCCGATGTGACGCACCCCGAGGAAGACGGCCGCTGACCGCGGTGCGGGCCCCGCGCTTCGGTGCTGGTGCCCGGCCGGTCGAGGACGGCCCTACGCCCCCGCCCAATCGGCCAGGTCGAGGAGCGACTTCTTCTCGTCGGGCGTGCGGAGCGAGAAGACCCTGCCGTGAGCCCAGCTCGGGGGCTGGCTGTCGCTGCCCAGCCGGGTGCCCACCGAGAGCGTCGTCAGCTCGAACCCGGCGCCGATCAGCTCACGCTCGTACACGGCGGCGTAGTCCCTGTGCGTGGGCCTGGGGAACGTGTGCTTCATCTGGTTGTTGTACGTCGGCGCGAAGTACCTGATCAGCGCCCCCTCGATGAGAGCTACACGGTGGGCTTCCGGAAGTGACGTCTCCTGCGCGGCGCGGAACTGCTGCAGCTCGGCCTCCTTCGAAGCGGTGCCGCGCCAGGGGCCGAATTCGGCGATCACGGAGCGGGCGCCGAACACCATGGGAACGAGCCAGATGTCCCGATCGGGTCGGGTGGCCGCTACTTCGGCCTGGATCTTCTGGAGGGTCTCGTGCTTCTGCAAGCGGTCGAGGGAGTTACGGCCGCCGTCGCTGTACGCCCGCCCGATGTACTCGACGTGGAGGTCCAGGAAGTTGAGGTGGGCGTTCTGCACCGCCTCGTCACGAGGATCATGGCCGGCCATGAGCATGGCCAGCAGAACGGAGGCAGCCATCCTGGAGCGCACTTCACCGGCACCGTCGAGGAGGACGACTTCGGTGTGCGGCCACTTCGTCTCGGCACGGAGACCCGGGACGCCAAAGGTGTTCTGCTGCTCGAAGGTGACCTCCTTGAACTCGCCCTGCACTTGGGAGCGGAACGTCCCCCGGATCGCGTCGTCGGTGACGACGAAGCCGCCTGGGGGGAGAGAGATCCTCGGCCGTGTGCAGACGGCGTAGATGTGAGACTTCGCCAGTTCGGGGTTCCTGGAGACCACCCCCTGGAGCTGAGCAGGCGAGAGGACGGCCAGGCTGGTGAGCTGGCCAAGGAACGAATGCTCGACTGCGAACCGGGACGTCGCGGCAGCGCCGGCGTCCGTACCACCCCCGGGGCCACCAAAAACGGGGCTCGCTTCGCTCGGCTGCTCCTGCGTCATCGTGTCGTACCTCTCTGCTTGGACAACTGCGGTACCGCCGCCAGCTTGGAGCCGTACCCGTGGTGGTGTTGGGGCGGAAGAGATGTCGGGCCGAAAGCGTACGAGCCTGCAGTGACAGGTGTCCCCGGGCTCGGACGCTGCCCCAGGCCGGTCAGCGGTCTTCTTGGAGTTTCAGCAGGTCGTGGAAGAGCCCCGGTGCTGTCGACAGGTCGTCCCACGTCCCGATCTGCACCACGCGGCCGTGCTGGAGCACGATGATCCGGTCCGCGAGGCGGGCGGTCGCCAGGCGGTGGGTGACGAACAGGGCGGTCCGGCCTACGGCGAGCGCCTTGAGGCGGGTCAGCACCCGGTGCTCGGCGCGGGCGTCCATCGCGGCGCACGGCTCGTCCATCACCAGGACCGGCGCGTCGCGCAGGAAGCCGCGGGCGACCGCGACGCGCTGCCACTGGCCGCCGGACAGGTCGTGGCCACCCCACCAGGAACGGGCGAGCGAGGTGTCCAGGCCGTGCGGGAGTCTGGCCAGGACCTCGTCCGCGCCGGCGGCCTCGGCGGCGGCCAGCACCTTCGCGTCCGGTGCGGGGTGGCCGAGGGTGATGTTCTCGCGGGCCGCGAGCGGCCACCTGGTGTAGTCCTGCGGGACGACGGACACCTGCTGGAACACGCTGCCCGGGTCGGAGCCCGCGAGGTCCTGGCCGTCCCATGAGACCGTGCCTTCGGTCGGCAGGTACAGGCCGGTCAACAGCTTGGCGAGGGTGGTCTTCCCCGAGCCGTTCTCACCGATCAGAGCGACCATCTCCCCGCGCCGCAAGGTGAGGTCGATGCCGTCGAGGGCGGGGTGCTCGGTGCCGGGGTAGGTGAACCGCAGGCCGGTCGCGGTGATTGTGTCCGGAGCGGCGGCGATCCGGGCAGGGCCGCGACGGTGCGCCCAGTGGTCGGCGGTCCGCAGGAACCGGGCCCAGTCGTCCAGGGACAGGCAGGTGCGGAACAGCCCTGCTCCGGCGGCGAGCAGCCCGGTGGTCGCGGCGGACGCGGTCCGCAGGGCGAGGGCGGCGGAGCCGGCGGCGGCTGGGTCGGTCCGGCCGGTGGTGGCCAGCCACAGCAGTACCAGCCACGCGAGGACGGTCACCGCCGCAGTGAGGGCGTCGCCGATCCCGGTGGCGACCATCGCTCGCCGGGCCCCGGCGAGCTGCTGCGCCTCCAGACGGGCGGACACGGTGCGGTACTGCTCGGTGAGGTAGTCGGCCATGGAGCCGGTGCGGATCTCGTCGGCGGTGTTGCGGTCGGTGGCGTAGCCACGGAACACGCTGCGCAGCCGGGAGTCGGCGAGCGTGCGGTGGTGCGCGGCGTGCTCGATGCGGGCGGCCCGGGCGGCGCCCCACGCGCACGGCAGGGCGGCGGCGGCCAGCAGGGGCAGGAGCGCGGGGTGCAGGTAGGAGAGGAACGCGGCTGCGGCGGCCAGGCGGGCTGCGGCGGCGGTGATCCGCTGGGCGTCGGTGATGAGGTCGCGGGCGCGTTCGGTGCCGTCGGCGGCGGCCTCGTAGGCGGTGGCGAACTCGGGGTCCTCGTAGGCGATGGCTTCGGCGCGGGTAGCGGCACCGATCACGAGGAGGTCTGCTTCGCGGACGACCCGTGGGGCGAGGCGGGCTGCTGCTCCCTGTGCGGCGGCCTCGGCGAGGTACCGGCCCGCGACGGCTACGCCGAGCAGCAGTAGCGGCCGGGCGTTCGCGGCCAGCGCGCCGGAGAGGCCGTCGGCGGTGAACAGGGCGGCCAGCAAGCGGGTGGTGCTCGCCAGAGCGGTGACGGTCAGCACGGCCGTCACCGCCTGCGCGGTCAGGAGCAGCAGGACGGCGGGCCGGTCCGTACGCCAGCCCAGCGCGAGCGCCTGGCGCAGCGCGGCCGGGAGGCGGCGCAGGATGCCGGCGGCGCTGACGGTGTGCGCGGCGCTGTCGTGGCGGTCGGCCTCCAGCACCAGGTGCGGAACCTCGCCGGCAGGGGCCAGGGGGAGAGCGGGAGCGGTCACTCGACCATCAGGGCCCACACCCCGACGGGCGGGCAACCGCATTCCCCAACCCGGGCCGAGATAAGCCGAGTTCAACGCATTATGGCGTCAACTCTGCTATGCAGGATTCACTCTTTCGGGGAAGTGGGCGACGGGAGTCCACGGCCGGTCACCGGCGTCACCGGTGTTCCTGCCCGCCGCCGCACCGGGCACTTCCACCCAGGCGTGCGCGGCGTCGGGCAGGAACCGCGCGCCGTAGACGAGATCGGCCCGGCGGCCGGACAGGGCGCACGCCAGCACGGTGGCCACCGCGACCTCCGTGCACGCGATCCGTCCTGGCCACCACCGGGGAACGACCGCGAGGACCGCTTCGTGGCGTTCGGCCAGCGCGGCCGGACTGGCGTACCGGGCCCGGCCGAGCGGGCGCAGCACGGCCACGCGGTGGCGCAGCGGCAACCGGTGCAGGACCAGCGACAGGACGAGGGCGCCGGCGGCGGCCAGCCGCAGGCCTGGACGGACGGTGGGCCGGGCGGTCGGTGTCATCACGGTCATCGCCCACCGCCCTTCCGCCGCCACGGCCGCCGGACCCGCAGCGCACCGGGGTCGGTGAGAAGACCACGGTCGACCATGCCGTTGACGGCCGCGCCGATGACCCGGTGGACGGCGGCGGTGTCCGCGCCGCTGGGGATGGCGATCTCCTCGGCGAGTCCTTCGACTCCTCCTCGCAGCACGATCGCCTGCCAGATTCGGGAGGCGGCCGGGTCGAGCATCACCCACCCGCCGGTCCCCACGTTCAGGATCGCGGTTTGGCCGCCGACGTGGGCGTGGTGGACACCGGGAGCGACGGTCAGCACGCCGCCCCCAGGGAAGCCGGGGCGGACACCGAGCTGTCCAGCCAGCGACAGGCCGCCACCAGGTGGTGGAGGTCCGCGATCGGCGCGGCCGATCGGCCCGCCGCAGCATCGGCCAGCGCCTCACGAACCGCTTGAACGTCAACCAGGCCTTGTGTGATCAGGGCGCTCGCGGTGACCAGCTCGTCCAGGGCACGCCGGTGGCGGGCCAGGCCCTGGATACGCTGCGCCGTGAACGAGCCCTTCGAGCGGCGCCCGATCAGCCAGTCCGGCAGCGGCACCGCGGCGGCCAGCACCGGCTTGTAGGTGTAGGTGCCCCGGCGGGCGGGCGCGGGGATGGCGAACGCGGCGCGCACCACCTGGTTGTCCAGGAACGGGTGGGCGGGGCGGATGCCCATCGCCTCGTACAGCGGGATCGCGGCGCGCGCGTCGTCCCCGACCGCTCGCAGTGCCGCCCACTGGTCCACCTCGTCTGCGAAGCCGCCGTGCAGCGGCTCGCTCCCGGGGCCGTCCAGCAGCCGGGCGACCGCCAGGCGCCCCGGGGCGGACAACCACCCGGCCCCCGGCCCCGGCCGGCACCACGCCCACCCGGCAGGCGACGGCATGGTCCCTCCCGAGCGCAACTGCCGGGCGACCGCCCCGGCGGCAGCGGACGGCGTGAGCGCGGCGGCCCGCTTGAGCGAACGCCAGTAGGGACCCGGCGCGACGTTGCGCAGCCGCGCGAAGTCCTGCGCGGCCCGCCGCGCCTGGCCCGCCTCGCCGCGCTGGACCTGCCCGACCCAGCACGCCGCCGAGGAGTCCAGCACCACATCACCGCCGTGCCCGGTCAGGTGCACCGGCAGACCCGCCACGGGCTCCAGGTAGCAGCGGTCCATCCCGACGTTCACCACCGCAGCGGCCGGTTCGGTTGTCGCTGCGGCGCCGAGCAGCCCGAACGGCAACTCACCAGCCCCGCCCGAGGCGATGCTGTGCTCGATCCCGGCGTGTTCGGCCACCCGGAGCGCGTACAAGGCGTCCTCCGCGCTGGTGAACGCGTCGGTGTAGGTCACCGCGTGCACCTGCCCCACGGCGGCGGCCAGCAGAACCGCCGCCGCCGAGTCCAGGCCGCCGGACAGATCCGCCCCCACCGGCCCACCCGCCGCCCGCACCCGCCGCTGCACCGCGACCCGCAGCGCCTCACCCAGCCGCTCGGCCCCGGCCATCAGGTCCTCCACGGGTCGCACCTCCCGCACGTCGACCAAGCACGTACGGTTGCCCTCGACGAGCAGCCCCCACCCACCGGGGACACGCTGCACCCCGGCCCACAGGCTGCGGGTCGGCCAGTGCTGCCCGCCGACCGCCAGGTGCGCGGTCAGCACCTCCAGGTCCACCGACGCGCCGACCCGGGCGGCCAGGCGTGCGGGATCGCTCGCCCACACCCGTCCAACTTCCCGCTCTCGGGCGTGCCAGAGCCCCCGCACACCGGCCAGGTCTCCGCACACGAACCTGCGCCCGGCGGCCTGCTCCGCGACCACCCAGTACGAGCCCGACCAGTCCGTCAGCTCCGACCAGCGTCCCGCCGCGACCGCGTCCAGCCCGGCGAGCAGCTGTGCACGGTCCGCGCCGCAGTCGCCCGCGACCGCGAGCCGTCCCCGCCCGTCCCGGACCTCGCGCACCGTGACACCGCCGCCGAACTCCGCCACGTCGGACGGGCCCGGTTGCCCGCTCTCGACCCACTCGACCATCACGTCCCCTTCTTCTCGCCGACCGGTCCACGAACCGGGGGTCCGGTACGGCTCGCAGCCGTACCGGACCCCCTCAGTGCTCACCCTGGGGGACACGCCGCGCTCGGCGCCCGCCCAAGCGGGCCGTTACTCGAAGTAGTTGTCCTTGTCGCTGTCGTTCGACCGCTGGCGGCCGTTGGTCAGCTCGTCGGCCTCGTGCTCGCCGAACTGCGGGTCGAAGACCTCGTTCTCCATCACGTTGTCCATCGTGATCTCCCAAGGCGTCTCGTACTGCCCGGCCCGGTGCCGGCTGGACACCACCACACCGCACCCGGCCGCTGCGAAGACAGGTGCGCGGCTGCTGCACTCCCGTGCGTACCGGCACCGCACCAGCCGCTGCGCCGTGCTGCGTTTTGCTGCGAACACCCGTTCAACGGGCCGAGGTTGACGCCTTGCCGCGTACGCTATTGACCCTGACCTGCACGGCACGCCGCGCCACCGAGCAGAGGGAGACCATCCGGTGCCAGGACCCGGACGCCGCCCGAACGACACCCTGGCCTACTGGGTCACCCGATCCGGGGCCAGCCACGAGAAGGTGGTGCGGGAAGTCGCGCGGGTGGCCCAGGAGCACGGCCGACGCGACATCCAACCCGACCGCTCCCGCGTCCCCCGGTGGATTCGGGGAGAGGAACCCCGCGAGCCGGTAACCGAGTACCTGGCCACAGCCCTGGGACGCCTCTGCAACCCCCCGGTGCGCCTCGCGCCCGCCGACATCGGGATGACCGGCCGCCCCTCGGTCGGCCCCGCCGCGGGGTGGTCGGCGGCGGCGGTCGTCGCAGCGATCCTCGACACCACCCGGAGCGACGCCATGACCGACGACACCACCTCCACCACCGCCAGACTCCTCACCGGCCCCGAACTCACCGCCGCCGTACAGCCCTGGCTGCACCTACCCGACACCGAACTGCCCACCCCCACCCGCCCCGGCCGCCTCGGCATGTCCGATGTCCTGCGGATCAGGGACACCACCGACGCCTTCCGCAGGCTCGACAACGCGCACGGCGGCGGCCTCAGCCGGCGCGCCGTCGTCGGCCAGCTCCAGGACATCACCACCATGGTCAAGCAGGGCCGGGCCAGCGACGAAGTCGGCCGGGAGCTGTTCGTCGCCGTCGCCGACCTCGCCTCCGTCGCCGGATGGATGACCCACGACGTAGGACGGCACGCCGAGGCGCAGCACTACCTCCTGCTCGGCCTCCAAGCCGCCAAGGCCGCAGGCCCCGCCGGAGCTGCCATCGCCGGCCACCTCCTCAACTGCCTTGCCCGGCAAGCCAACCACCTACGACGGCCGACCGACGCCCTCGAACTCGTTCAGGCCGGCATGTACGGCACCCGCAAGCTCCCCGCCGACCGCCTCCGCGCAGTCCTCGCCATCCTCGAAGCGCGCTGCCACGCCACCCTCGGCGACCTCCCCGCCGCCCAACGATCCATCGCGACCGCCGAACACGCCCTCGACAACGACACCGAACCCCCAACGTGGGTCCTCTGGTTCGACCGTGCGGAGTACGAGGTCACCGTCGGCGTCTGCGAACTCATCGCCGCCGAACACGACGCCGACCGCGCCCGGAACGCGATCACCAGCATCGAGGCAGGCACCGCACTGCGCCCCGCCGAGCGGACCCGAAGCCGGGCCTTCGACCAGATCGCCCTGGCACGTGCCTACGTCCGATCCGGGGACCTCGACGGCGCGGACACCGCGACCGACAACGCCCTCCACCTGTTCGGCCACGTCGACTCCACCCGGATCACCGACCGCCTCCGCGAACTCGACGCCGAACTTGCCGCGGTACCCGGCGCTCCCCTGGCCCGCACCACCCGGGAGCGCATCGCCGCCGCCACTGCCTGAACACCCAACGGCCGTCGATGAGGCACACCACCACGAGGAAGAGCGCGTGAGCGACGAAGAACCCCTGGAGCAGTGGGCCGCCCGCAGGAAGGCGCAGCTCCGCCCGGTCGGCAAACTGAAGGTCCTCCGCCTGACCGCCGACAGCGGCCGGCAGGAACGAGCCCCGCCTGATCATGCGCTGGGACGGCTACCAGTGGATCCCCGAGACCGTGGTCCGGGACTACCCGGCCACACAGCGCATCCTCAGCGGGGCCGAAGGCGACGGCGTGATGCGACCGACCGCCCCACCGGCACCGAAGAAGCCGGCCGGGCGTGTAAGCGATCTTGTGTAAGTCCTTTGTGGTTATCGGATGCTGAGCCGGTCCTCGAAGAATAGTGAGAACTGGTTCAGCGCCTCCTTCCAGTGTGCGGCGACGTGGTTGATGTCGTGTGCCCTGGGGCCATCTGCTCCCGCACCGCGAGGTAGAGCACCTTCAACGCGGCCTGTTCGAAGGGGAAATGGCCACGGTTGAGGGTGGCCTTGCGCAAGCGGGAGTTGATCGACTCGACCATGTTCGTCGAGTAGACGACCGTCCTTATCGCGGGCGGGAACGCGAGGTAGGGCGTGAACTCGCTCCAGGCCGCCCGCCAGGTGCGGACCACGGCCGGGTAGCGTTCGCCCAGCTCGGAGACCTCAATGTCACCGGTATGTCCAGCTCTGCCCGTGGCACCGTCGAAGCCCCTGGCCGCCGCGTTCGGCAGAAAGCCGGCCTCAACCGCGCCGTCTTGGACGCCACGCCCGGAGAGCTGCGCCGACAGCTCTCCTACAAGACTTCCTGGTACGGGTCACGCCTCGCGGTCCTTGACCGCTGGCACCCGTCCAGCAAGACCTGCTCGGCCTGCGGGACAGTGAAGTCCGAACTGTCCCTGTCCGAACGGGAGTACCACTGCACCACCTGCGGCCTGACGATCGACCGGGACCTGAACGCGGCCCTGATCATCGCCCGGCACGCCGTCCCTCTGGTAGAGGGGGACGCTAACGAGTTGGTGCGTGATAGCGGGTGGGGCAGCAGGGGGCTGGTTGAGGTCTGTGGTTCACGTGCCGGCGGTGCGGTCGGAGACGAGGCCGGCGATGGCGCGGTAGGTGTCGGGCAGGGTCTCTCGGCGGTGTGTCCAG
>NZ_JAQYWW010000117.1:0-300 GCF_036322525.1 Streptomyces sp. BE20
CCCGACGCGCCCGTCCCCCCCCACTCCGAGCTCCTGCCCGTCCTCGACTACCGACCGACCCCCCTCTTCATCGTCGGAGACACCCTCGACCGCTACACCCATCTGATCTCCCACAGCCAGCCCCACCTCCACGAGCACCACGTCCAGGAGCTCGAAGGAGGCGGCCAGCCGGCGGGTGTCTGACTGATCCTGGGCGCCCACCGCTCATCTGGCGTTGTCATGCCAGAGCGGGAAGACCCGGCGCTGGGCCGTGGTGAGGTTCATGTTGAGATCCACCTGGGGGGGCTGGGTTAGGCGGCC
>NZ_JAQYWW010000118.1:0-344 GCF_036322525.1 Streptomyces sp. BE20
GACACCGGCTGCACCACATCCACCCGCTCCAGCGAGGCTGCGGCAGGGCGAGGTGTCTGGACAGCGTGAGCACTCCAGTGAAGATCACGGTGCTCCCCGGATGAAAACACCGCCGGGGGGCGCGGGGGGGGGGGTGGGGTGTGTGTGTGGTTGTGGGGGGGGGGGGGGGGGGGGGGGGGGCGGCCCGCGGGCGGGCGGCGGGGGGGGGGGGGGGGGGGGGGGGGGGGGTGGGGGGGGGGGGTGCGCCGCGGGTGGGGGGGGGGCAAGGGGGCCCCCCGTCCGGGGCGTGGCGCCCCCCCGGCTGACAACGCCACCCCCACACCCAACACCCACACCAAACAACC
>NZ_JAQYWW010000120.1:0-579 GCF_036322525.1 Streptomyces sp. BE20
CACGACGTCATGGGCCGCAACCTCACCACCATCGCGCTCAAGAGCGAGCTCGCCGTCCAACTGGCCCGCCGGGGCCGGCCGGAGGCCGCCGACCAGATGACCGAGGTGCAGCGGATCGCCCAGGAGTCCCAGCGCGAAGTCCGGGACGTCGTCCGCGGCTACCGCACGGCGGACCTGCACGCCGAAGCGATCGGCGCCCGGGCCGTCCTGCGCGCCGCCGACGTGGCCTGCGCGATCGACCTGGGCGAGGACGCCGACGAACTGCCGCTGCCCGTACAGTCGGTACTCGGCTGGGTGATCCGCGAGGCCACCACCAACATACTGCGCCACAGCGAGGCCTCCCACTGCACGATCCGACTGCGGCGCGAGGACGGCCGTGCGGTGCTGGAACTGGAGAACGACGGGGTGCCGGCCGAACCGATCCCGTCCCAGGGCAGCGGGACAGGGCTGCGCGGACTGCGCGAGCGCCTCGCCGCCCACGACGGCGAGCTGACCGTCCCGGACACCGGGACGGGCCGGTTCCGAATGCTCGCCAGCGTCCCGCTCTGACCCCCGCCGGCCCGCCGGGCCCGGGGCCGC
>NZ_JAQYWW010000121.1:0-362 GCF_036322525.1 Streptomyces sp. BE20
GCCCCAAAAACACCACCCAAAAAAACACAAACCCCCCACACACACCCAAAAAAAAAAAACCCCCCCACCACAAAAAAAACCACAAACAAAAACAAAAACAAAAAAAAAAAAACAAAAAACAAAAAAAAAAAAAAAAAAAAAAAACAAAATGAAATTATAACCAAAACACCCAAAAAAAAAAAAAACCAAACACCACAACCACCCACCCACAGACAAAAAAACAAAAAAAAAAAAAAAAAAAAAAAACAAACAAAAAACCCCCCCCCCCACAAAACCACACCCCACCCCCCCCAAAAAAAAAAAAAAACACCAAATCCAGCCCTCCAAAAACAACACCACACCATACAAAAAACCACACAACC
>NZ_JAQYWW010000122.1:0-1057 GCF_036322525.1 Streptomyces sp. BE20
GAGACGGCGCCCACCGAGATCTCCACTGCAGTGCACACTCGTCCCCTACACGACGCTCTTCCGATCTGACCCCCGCGGGCGCGGGGAGGACGGGCAACGCTCGGCGGTGGCAGGGTTGTAGCCCGGCTGACCCCCGCGGGCGCGGGGAGGACATGGGGAAGTCGCTCATGAGGAGACCCTAGGCCGGCTGACCCCCGCGGGCGCGGGGAGGACACCGCCGAGGCCTACGACGGCATGCTGAAGCACGGCTGACCCCCGCGGGCGCGGGGAGGACCAGGCAGCTGTCCGGGGAACTCACCGGGGCGACGGCTGACCCC
Source organism: Streptomyces sp. BE20 (assembly GCF_036322525.1). NCBI lineage: Bacteria > Bacillati > Actinomycetota > Actinomycetes > Kitasatosporales > Streptomycetaceae > Streptomyces > Streptomyces sp. BE20. The sequence goes on from NZ_JAQYWW010000122.1 coordinate 318, forward strand.
CGCGGGCGCGGGGAGGACGCGGCCGGCGAACTGGCAGCCATGACCTTCACCGGCTGACCCCCGCGGGCGCGGGGAGGACGGGGAGCGCACCTCCTCATAGCCGTGAGAGTGCGGCTGACCCCCGCGGGCGCGGGGAGGACATCTGCCGCACAGACGGGAGACGGTCCCCGTCCGGCTGACCCCCGCGGGCGCGGGGAGGACGGTGGAGCTGGACGGCACCGTGCTGCTGGACACGGCTGACCCCCGCGGGCGCGGGGAGGACCCACCCTGCGCCTCGACGCGGTCGAGCAGCGCCGGCTGACCCCCGCGGGCGCGGGGAGGACATGCCCTCCCAGTACCGCCCCGCATGGGATGGCGGCTGACCCCCGCGGGCGCGGGGAGGACGGGGAACCCGGTGCCGAACAGGCGTACGCCGATGGCTGACCCCCGCGGGCGCGGGGAGGACGAGGTTGAGGTTTCTCCCTCCGTGGCTACCCGGGGCTGACCCCCGCGGGCGCGGGGAGGACGAGACCTGCCTCGCGATGAGGCCGCGGATCTCCGGCTGACCCCCGCGGGCGCGGGGAGGACCGGTGAGGGTCCCCAGAGGCCGTGATATCGCCCGGCTGACCCCCGCGGGCGCGGGGAGGACCCTTCGCGACCTGCACCGTTCTCGCGACTTTGCCACTTCTTGACCGACCTTCAAGGAGCACATTCGGGCTGGCCTGTTGAGGTATCAAGGAGCAGTACTCATCGTGGCAGAC
>NZ_JAQYWW010000123.1:0-303 GCF_036322525.1 Streptomyces sp. BE20
ATTCCTCTACGAGGCCGCGCACTTCGACCCGGGCCTGTTCGGGATCAGCCCCCGCGAGGGCATGGCGATGGACCCGCAGCAGCGCCTGCTGCTCGAATCCTCCTGGGAGACCCTGGAGCACGCCGGAGTCGACCCGCTGCGCCTGCGCGGCTCCCTCACCGGGGTCTTCGTCGGGCTGATGTACCACGACTACCTCGGCCGGCTGACCGCCGTACCCGAGGAGGTCGAGGGCTTCCTCGGCACCGGCAACTCCGGCAGCGTCGCCTCCGGCCGGATCTCCTACACGCTCGGCCTGGAGGGCCC
>NZ_JAQYWW010000124.1:0-324 GCF_036322525.1 Streptomyces sp. BE20
GGGGCTGCCCCCAACACTACCGGGTCCCGGGCCCACCCCACCACACCCACCCCCCCCCCACAAACCCCGGGCCCCCCCCGGCCCCCCCACAGCGACAAAGGCGGCGGCGCCCCCCCCAAAAGACAATAAACCCAAGCACGCTGGGGGTGATTTTTTTTTTCTTTGGGGGGGGGGGCCGCCCCCATTGTGGGGTTTGGGGGGGGGGGGGGGGGGCGGGGTGTGGGGGGGGGGGGGGGGGGGGGGCGGGTGGGCGCGCGGCGGGGGGGGGTTGGGGGGCGGGGGGTGTGCGTGGGGGGGGCGCCGGGCCCCCGCCCGCCCCCCCCC
>NZ_JAQYWW010000125.1:0-1447 GCF_036322525.1 Streptomyces sp. BE20
GTGATCCGGACCTTCGAGGGCGTGCAGACCGGCACGGGCCACGGCGTCCACGTCGGCGAAGTCCCGATCGGCACCACCCCGACCGACTCCGGCTACCAGCTCAAGGACGGAACGCGCGGCGGCACCTACACCACCGACATGGGCAACGGAGCCCCCAGCGACGGGTCCCCCTTCGCCCGGCCGACCGACAACTGGGGCGACGGCCTGCCGTCCAACCGCGAGTCCGCGGCCGTCGACGCGCACTTCGGCGTCGCGGCGACCTGGGACTTCTACAAGAACACCTTCGGCCGCGCGGGCATCCGCGGTGACGGGGTCGGCGCGTCCAGCCGGGTCCACTACGGCAACGGATACGTCAACGCGTTCTGGGACGACGACTGCTTCTGCATGACCTTCGGCGACGGCGACGGCAACACCCACCCGCTGACCTCCGTCGACGTGGCGGGCCACGAGATGACCCACGGCGTCACCGCCGCCACCGCCAACCTCAACTACTCGGGCGAGTCCGGCGGCCTGAACGAGGCGACCAGCGACATCCTCGGCACCATGGTGGAGTTCCACGCCGACCTGCCCGCCGACACCCCCGACTACCTGATCGGCGAGAAGATCGACCTCCACGGGGACGGCGCCCCGCTGCGCTTCATGGACAAGCCGTCCAAGGACGGCCGTTCCGCCGACTACTGGCGCCGGGGCCTCGGCGGCATCGACGTCCACTACTCCTCCGGCGTCGCCAACCACTTCTTCTACCTGCTCTCCGAGGGCAGTGGCGCGAAGACCGTCAACGGCGTCGCGTACGACAGCCCGACCTACGACCACTCCACGCTCACCGGGATCGGCCGGGACAAGGCCGCCGCCATCTGGTACCGGGCGCTGACCGCCTACATGACCTCCACCACCAACTACGCCGGCGCCCGCACCGCGACCCTGCACGCGGCCGAGGACCTCTACGGCGCCGGCAGCGGCGAGTACACCGCCGTCGCCGCCGCCTGGAGCGCCGTCAACGTCGGAACCGCCGTGCCCACGGCCCCCTCGCTCACGCATCCGGGCGACCAGGTCACCGCGCTCGGCACCGCGGTCGACCTGCTGGTCCCGACCGCGGGAGGCTCCGGCACGCCCGCCTACACGGCGGACCACCTCCCGGACGGCCTCGCGCTCGACGCCGCCACCGGCAGGATCACCGGCACACCCGGCACCACCGGATCGACGACCGTGACGGTGACCGCCACCTTCCCCTCCGGCGCGACCGCGAGCACCACCTTCACCTGGGCCGTCACCGACGCCAACAGCCCCTGCCCCTCCGCGCACCTGCTCGGCAACGCCGGCTTCGAGAGCGGCGCGGCGCAGCCCTGGACGGCGACACCCGGCACGGTCGACACCGACCGGGGCCAGGCGAGCCACGGCGGCTCCTGGAAGGCCTGGCTGGACGGCTACGGGTCCGGCCACACGGACA
>NZ_JAQYWW010000127.1:0-319 GCF_036322525.1 Streptomyces sp. BE20
ATGACCGCGCTCACCAGCGCCACCCAGGGGCTCACCAGCCGCAGCCGCCGCTCCGGCTCGGTGCCCAGCGCCTCGCGCGGCGACAAGCCGAAGAACACGCCGTCGATAACTGCCGGGCGCACCAGGAACCCCACCAGCAGGGTGTCGGTGCTACCGGGCCGGTCCGCGTCCGCCTCCTGGGTCGCCTCGAGGGCCCAGCGCACGTCCTGCCGCACCGCGCCCCAGGTGCTGCCCGTGCTGCTCGGCCGCGCGGTCCACCAGGACGGCGCCGCCACCCCGCACACCGCGCCCAGCGGCCCGTCCCAGCAGCGGGTGATCC
>NZ_JAQYWW010000128.1:0-1185 GCF_036322525.1 Streptomyces sp. BE20
ATCAGCGAGGTCCAGGCCGCGATCGCACAGAAGACCAACGGCGTCGTCATCGTCGTCCCCGACCCCGCCGTCGGACCCCAGGTCGTCCAGGCCGCCAAGGACGCCAAGGTCGCCCTGCTCACCTCCGACGACCAGATCTGCACCAACGGCCCCGACCCGTCCGCCTGCGCCCCCGACAACCTCGTCCCCCGCATCGGCTTCTCCGGCACCCAGATGGGCGGCGAGGTCGGCAAGCGCGCCGCCGAGGAGTTCAAGAAGGCCGCCTGGAACCCCGCCGAGACCCGCACCATCTCCGCCTGGAAGCAGGACGTCACCGTCTGCGGCGACCGCGTGAAGGCCGCCAAGGACGCCTTCGGCTCCGCCGCCCCCGGCGTCCAGAACATCGACGTCGCCACCGACAACACCCCCACCGGCGCCCAGGACAAGATCGCAGCCACCGTCACCGCCAACCCCGGCGTCAAGAACTGGGTCGTCTGGGGCTGCAACGACGAGAACGTCCAGGGCGGCGTCACCGCCCTGGAGAACGCCGGCATCGGCGCCGACCGCGTCATCGGCGTCGGCCTCGGCGCCTACCTCGCCTGCAAGAACTGGGGCTCCGGCAAGCCCTCGGGCATGAAGGCCGCCCTCTTCATCAACGGCAAGGACGTCGGCGCCCTCGCCGTCCAGACCATGTACGACAAGCTCAAGAACAGCAAGGACTTCCCCAAGGAAGCCTTCGCCCCCACCACCATGGTCGACGCCACCACCTGGAAGACCGCCGGCGTCACCTGCAGCTGACACCCCCGAAGCCGGCCGGTCCCTCTCCCCCCGGGGAACGGCCGCCTGCCCCTTCGGCCCCGGCCCCTGCGCCGCCGGGGCCGAAGGCGGCACCGCCCCCACCGCCCCAGGACATCACCAGGAACCTCCCGCCCCAGTGGGCGCACGGCCGGCCGACCGCGTGCCCTTCCCTACCCTCGCCACACTTCTCAAGGAACTCCCATGAGCAAAGCCCACGACCCGACTCCCGACCCTCGCCCGCCCAGCAACCCGGGCTCCGCAAGATTCGCCGGTGTTCACCAGGTCACCAAGCGGTTCGGCGCGGTACGGGCCCTCGGCGGAGTCACCCTCGACTTCCCCGCCGGTCAGGTCACCGCCCTCATGGGCGAGAACGGCGCGGGCAAGTCCACCCTCCTCAAGATCCTCACC
>NZ_JAQYWW010000129.1:0-318 GCF_036322525.1 Streptomyces sp. BE20
CCACCGCGGGGGGGGGGCCGATGTTTGGGGCGCCGCCGCCGGGCCGCGGGTGGCGGGGCGGGGCCGCCCGGGCGGGGGGGGCGGCGGCGGGGGGCGGGGGGGGGGGTGGGGGGCGGGGGGGGGGGGGGCCGGGGGGGCGGGGCTGGGGGGCGGGGGGGGGCGGGGGGGGGGCCGGGGGGGTTGGGGGTGGGGGCGGGGGGGGGGGGTGTGGGGTGGGGTACGCTGAGGGGGTGTTCAGCCCCTGCGGGTTTGTGCGCGGCCAGACCCCTGGTGGCGCGGTGGGGCGGCGGGTGCCTTTCGTCGGCGCGGCCCGCCCCC
>NZ_JAQYWW010000130.1:0-221 GCF_036322525.1 Streptomyces sp. BE20
CCAACCGCTGGATACTGATCCGGCTCCCACGTAGCTCTTCACTGCAGTGCTCACTCGTGCCCTACCCCACGCTCTACCGCTAACGCGCCGACGTCAACGGCGTCAACACCACCTGGGTCGGCGACCGCGACCACGGCAACGGCTGGATCGACTTCCCCCAGTCCGGAACCACCGTCCACAAGAACGGCACCGAGAACCTCGGCACCGTCACCGCCGACAAG
>NZ_JAQYWW010000131.1:0-304 GCF_036322525.1 Streptomyces sp. BE20
CGCGGCAGGGATGAACGACCTTCACACCCGCGCGCCTGTGAAGGACCGTTCAGGGGGCACGAACCAGGGGGAACGAACCTTCAGACCACCCGGCGGACCCGCCCGGTACACCGGTGCGGCTGTCGGGGCACGGCGAAGGACAGGCCTTGGGTCAGGACCCCGCCGATCACGAAGGCCGGGGTCGCAGGTGAGGGACCACCCCAAGTGCGTGCCGGCACCTCGTCCACACTCCCGTCCTGCACGGGATATCCCTCAGCGGCAAGACGCCGAGGGACCGGCTCTGTTCATGGGATCGGTCGGCGAG
>NZ_JAQYWW010000132.1:0-278 GCF_036322525.1 Streptomyces sp. BE20
CCCCCCCCCCCCCCCCCCCCCCCCCCCCCCCCCCCCCCCCCCCCCCCCCCCCCCCCCCCGCCCCCCCCCCCCCCCCCCGCCGGCCAGGACGAGCCTGCTCAACCGTTCTCACGGGATTTCACAAAGTGACTGGCGTTCCGACTTGTGCTCTTCCGATCGGGCCGGGTCGTCGCGGTCCAGGCCGGGAATGCAGTGTATAAATCGGTGGGCGCCGGAGCATTAAAAAGGGGGGGGGGGGGGGGGGGGGGGGGGGGGGGGGGGGGGGGGGGGGGGGGGGG
>NZ_JAQYWW010000133.1:0-308 GCF_036322525.1 Streptomyces sp. BE20
TCAACAACCACTCCGTCCACCAGTCCAACCTCGGTGACCGGAACGCAGCCCTCGCCACCATCACCGAAGCCGTCACCAACTAGCGCCACCTCGCCAGATCCGACCAGCGACGCGACGCCGGAAGCCGACGGCTTCGCAGGAGGATGCCAGGGCGGCTTCCCCCGTCCCGCGGCCGGTCTGGTGGTTGGCTAGGTTGTTGCCGGCTCGGGCGAGGTCGGGTAGGGTGGCGGGCGGGTCGGTGTCGGCGTGGGTGCGGTAATGGGTGACGGCTTCGGTGATGGTGGCGAGGGCTGCGTTCCGGTCACCGA
>NZ_JAQYWW010000134.1:0-331 GCF_036322525.1 Streptomyces sp. BE20
CGACGCCGTCGAGATCGCCGTCGCCGCCCTCTACGACGGCACCGAGCTCTTCCTCGGCGGCGTCATGGACACCATCGAGGAAGCCGGCATCCACTCCGGCGATTCCGCCTGCGCGCTGCCCCCGATCACCCTCGGCGGCCACGACATCAAGCGCCTGCGGACCTCGACCGAGGCGAACGCCCGCGCCGTGTGCGTCCGCGGACTGATCAACAGCCAGTTCGCCCTGTCCGGCGACATCCTCTACGTCCTGGAGGCCAACCCCCGCGCCTCGCGCACCGTGCCGTTCACCTCCAAGGCCACGGCCGTCCCGCTCGCCAAGGCCGCCGCCCGC
>NZ_JAQYWW010000135.1:0-362 GCF_036322525.1 Streptomyces sp. BE20
CCTCCCTCACACACACTCTCTCCGCGGGCTGCGCCCTCGGGGCGCGGCGGTTGTGGCGGGCGGGGTGGTGTGTGCTCGCCGCCCAAGCCAACACGTGCCCGGTTGCGCGGGATTGCTCCTTCCCCATCAACCCCACCACCCACCTCGCTATGGGTCCCCCCCCGCGCGTGTGGGCTGTTGTGGGTGGGGGCTGGTTGTTCGTGGCCCCACTAACCGGCCCCCACCCGCAGCCGGGCCCCGGTGGTGAGCCGCCGGATCGAATTGGCCTCGAATGTCGTGAGGTCGGTTGTAACCCGGAGCCCCGGGTTCGTGGCCAGGAGCAGGTAGAACAAGCCCCCCCGGCCGTGGATGTCCGGGTACCC
>NZ_JAQYWW010000136.1:0-406 GCF_036322525.1 Streptomyces sp. BE20
CGCAGGTAGGCACGGATGAAGCGGTGGTCGTAGGCTTTGTCGCCGTGCAGCTTGCCGGGACGGCGGCGTCGCGGTCCGCGCCGTGAGCGGATCGGCGGGATGGCGTCGACAAGCGGTATCAGGGCCTGGCTGTCGTGGAGGTTGGCCCCGGAGATCGCGAGCGAGAGGGGTAGACCGGTACGTTCGGTGAGCAGGTGGATCTTCGACCCGTACTTGCCCCGATCGACAGGATTCGGACCTGTCAGCTCCCCCTTTTCAGGGCCCTCATGTTCACCGAGTCGACCGCGCACCTCGACCAGTCCAGCTCACCTCGCGCGCCGAGCTCCTCCAGGACCACCCGGTGGAGCTTGGCCCAGACCCGGGCCCTGCTCCACTCGGTGAACCGCCGATGCGCAGTCGGGCCGGA
>NZ_JAQYWW010000137.1:0-214 GCF_036322525.1 Streptomyces sp. BE20
CCCCCCCCCCCCCCCCCCCCCCCCCCCCCCCCCCCCCCCCCCCCCCCCCCCCCCCCCCCCCCCCCTTTTCCGGTCCGGTGGGGGCCGGGCCTCGGGCATCGGATGAATGATTTGCTGCCCCAGAGCTTCGGCCAGGCCGGTGATCGCCGAGATAAAAAGGGGGGGGGGGGGGGGGGGGGGGGGGGGGGGGGGGGGGGGGGGGGGGGGGGGGGGG
>NZ_JAQYWW010000138.1:0-331 GCF_036322525.1 Streptomyces sp. BE20
AAACCACCGGCTCCCACCGCGACCCCCCCAGCACTCCACCCACGGTCCCGACACGCCGCTCAACCTATCTTGACCCCCGCGGGCGCGGGGAGGACATGACGGCCCGGCAGATCATGGCCATGCCGTGCGGCTGACCCCCGCGGGCGCGGGGAGATCAGAACAGCACACGTCTGAAGGCCAGTCCCGTTGGGATGTCGCGGGCGGGGCCGGAGCCGTGGTTGATGGGGTCCTCCCCGCGCCCGCGGGGGTCAGCCGTGGCCCGTGCGCCCGGTGCCGTCGCTCTTCGGGTCCTCCCCGCGCCCGCGGGGGTCAGCCGACGCTCGCGGAGATC
>NZ_JAQYWW010000139.1:0-343 GCF_036322525.1 Streptomyces sp. BE20
ATCGCCGACAGCTGCGCCGCCTTGACCACCCCGGCGACCGCTCCCCCGTACACAGACAGCCCGTACTCCGCCGCGACGTCCACGAAACACTCCAGCGGCAGCATCCGGGGCGGGGCCACCGGGATGAACTGCACGGCCAGGCAGACCGCCGTCGTTACCACCACGGTGGTCCGCACCCACGCGTACCGCACGCGGTGACGCATGAACACCCAGACCAGCACCGCGATCATCACCGTGAAGTGCATCGCCGCGTAGTAGTAGTTGGCCAGCCTCACCAGCACCGGGTACGGCGTCACCGCCTCCTGCCAGGCCGCTTCGTCCGGCAGCCCGAGTGCCAGCTCCG
>NZ_JAQYWW010000140.1:0-318 GCF_036322525.1 Streptomyces sp. BE20
CGCGGCCGGGGCGGGGGGGGGGGGGGGGGGGGGGGGTGGCCTCGATCCGCAGGCTCGGGACCCCGCCGACGACGCCGGGCGCGAGGGCGAGGGCGAGGCGCCCGGCGAAGGCGGTGGGGCCGAGGTCGGCGGTCATGGGAGGTCTCCGTTGTGGGGGGCGTGGCTTTCGCGGTGGGCACGGGCCTGGGCGCGGGTGAGGGGGCCGGCGAGGGGGTCGCCGGGGTCGGCGTTGATGGCGAGGTCGACGGGGAGGCGCTGCTCCTGCCCGCCCCCGTCGTCTGCGGCATCCGCCCGGGCGCGCTGCGGGTCCTGGTACCG
>NZ_JAQYWW010000141.1:0-410 GCF_036322525.1 Streptomyces sp. BE20
GTTGTTGGGGGGGGGGGGGTTTGTTTTGCGTTAACTTTTATGCTTTTTTTTGGTTTGTTGTGTGTTTTGTTTTTTTTTTTTTTGTTTTGTTTTTTTTTTTTTTTTTTTTTTTTGTTTTTTTTTTTTTTGTGGGTTGGGGTGTGTGGGGTGGGGGTGGTGGGGGTGGTGTTTGTTTGTGGGGGGGGGGGGGGGGGCGCGGGGCGCCCCAAACACGATTAAGAAAAAATGGGCGGGAAAGACAGCACACACACACCCACCCCCCAACCCCCCAACAAACAAAAAAAAAAAAAAAAAAAAAAAACAAAAACCAAAAACAAAAAAAAAAAAAACACCCCAAAAAAAAAAAAAAAAAAAAAAACACAAAAAAAAACAAACAAAAAAAAACCCAAAAAAAAAAAAAAAAAAAAAAA
>NZ_JAQYWW010000142.1:0-243 GCF_036322525.1 Streptomyces sp. BE20
CCCCCCCCCCCCCCCCCCCCCCACCCCCCCCCCCCCCCCCCCCCCCCCCCCCACTTCTACCCGCAGCACACGCCTTACGCGACGTCAGGGCGCGGCGCGCTGTACGAGGCGCGGCCGGGTACGCGGACGTCCGTGTCCGGGTGAAAACGCGTGTGCCGGCTTCTGCGTGAAAAGGGGGGGGGGGGGGGGGGGGGGGGGGGGGGGGGGGGGGGGGGGGGGGGGGGGGGGGGGGGGGGGGGGGGG
>NZ_JAQYWW010000143.1:0-539 GCF_036322525.1 Streptomyces sp. BE20
AGCATCGCCCCACCCGCCGGAAGAGCCTGCATCAACCTGCCGCGCGCCGCGACCAGCGTGGCCGCGTCCGGCAGAGACAGCACCCCGGCCACATGCGCGGCAGCAACCTCACCGATCGAATGCCCCACCAGGACATCCGCACGCACACCCCAGTGCGACAGCAGCGCATGCAACGCCACCTCCACTGCGAACAGGGCCGGCTGCGCGTACCCGGTGCGGTGGATCAGCTCCTCGTCCGCGAGGACCTCCGCCAACGGCCGGTCCAGATGGGCATCCACGTGCAACGCCACCTGGTCGAACGCGTCCGCAAAGACCGGGAAAGCCTCGTACAACCCCCGGCCCATCGACGCACGCTGCGCACCCTGACCCGTGAACAGGAACGCCACCCCGCCCGCCCGTGCGGTGCCCGTCAGACCACCCGCACCGGACGCCACCGCGTCCAGCCCGGTCATCAGCTCGTCGGTCCCACCCGCGAGCACCACCGCACGATGCGCCAGCACCGGACGCCGCGCCGCAGCCGCCGCCACGGCCGACAGGTC
>NZ_JAQYWW010000144.1:0-368 GCF_036322525.1 Streptomyces sp. BE20
CGGCGGCCTGTACAACGACCTCGACGTCCGGCTCCCCATCCACGTCACCCGCTTCCGTACAGTCGGCCCCCCCGTAACGCGTCATCGCCCTCACCAGACCCTGGCCGGAGGCGCAGACAACGTACGGCTGCTGCTCGCCGACGCGTCCGGCACACCGGTCGCCGAGGTCGACGGCCTGGTGCTGCGCCCGGTCTCGTCCGTCCGCCCGGGAGCGGCGGCGGCCGAGCTTCTGCTCTACGCCGTGGACTGGGCCCCGCAGGAGGTGGCGGCCGAGGTGCCGGGTGCGGTGATGCGTCTCGGTGACGCGCTGCCGGTGCCGGTGCCGGTGCTGTTGGTGGATGCGACGGCGGCGGGTGCGGCCCGGGAGC
>NZ_JAQYWW010000145.1:0-321 GCF_036322525.1 Streptomyces sp. BE20
GCTCGCCCTCGCCGAAGCCGAACGGCTCGCCGGAGCCCAGCTGGTCGACCTGGCCCGGCGCGCGACCGACGGCACCGTGCAGCCGCTGGTCACGATCGTCACCGACAACGGCGGACCGTTCCGCTCGTTCCGCTTCGAGGCGTTCATCGCCACCCGCCCCGAGCTGCGGCACGTACGCACCAGGGTCCGTACCCCGGGCCAGAACGGCTCACGCGAGCGGGGCTTCGGCTCGCTGAAGTACGAGAAGCTGTTCTTGGAGGAGATACCCGACGCCCTCGACCTGGTCCGCCATGCCGAGGACTACCGGCTCGAGTACAACAC
>NZ_JAQYWW010000147.1:0-15881 GCF_036322525.1 Streptomyces sp. BE20
CGGCGTCACACCCCACGAACGGACCAGCGCCAGCAGCGCCACCTCCACCGCGAAGATCGCCGGCTGCGCCGAACCCGTCCGGTCCAGCGACTCCGCGTCCAGCCCGTGCAGCCTCAGCCCCAGCGCCTCGCACGCCTCGTCATAGGCCGTCGCGAACACCGGGAAGGTGTCGTACAACCCGCGACCCATGCCGACCCGCTGCGACCCCTGACCGGTGAACACCACCGCCAGCCGGCCCTCGGCGGCGACGCCTCCGCTCCGCACGCCGTCGGCGAGGTCGAGCAGCTCCGTCACGGTCTGGTCGCCGGTGCGTGCCAGCACCACCGCCCGGTGCGGCAGCGCCGCCCGGCCGGCCAGCGAGTGGCCGACGTCCAGCAGCCGCGCGGTGGGGCGCGTGTCGAGGAAGTCCAGCATCCGGGCGGCCTGGCCGGCCAGGCCGGCGGCGTCGTGCCCGGAGAGCACCAGCGGCACGACGGGCAGCGGGCGGCCGGCCTGCGGCTCCTCCGCCGGGGCGGCGGGGGCCTCTTCGAGGATGATGTGGGCGTTGGTGCCGCTGATGCCGAACGAGGAGACCCCGGCCCGGCGCGGGTGCGCGGCGCGCGGCCAGGGACGGCCCTCGGCGAGCAGCTCCACCGCTCCGGCCGCCCAATCGACCTGGGGGGAGGGTCGGTCGACGTGCAGCGTGCGGGGCAGCACGCCGTAGTGCATGGCCAGCACCATCTTGATGACGCCGGCGACGCCGGCCGCGGCCTGGGTGTGCCCGATGTTCGACTTGACCGAACCGAGCCAGAGCGGCACGCCCCCGGTCCGGTCCTGGCCGTAGGTGGCCAGCAGGGCCTGGGCCTCGATCGGGTCGCCGAGTGAGGTGCCGGTGCCGTGGGCCTCGACCGCGTCGACCCCGGCGGGGGTCAGCCCGGCGGTGGCGAGGGCCTGGCGGATGACGCGTTGCTGGGAGGGGCCGTTGGGCGCGGTGATGCCGTTGCTGGCACCGTCCTGGTTGACGGCGCTGCCGCGGAGCACGGCGAGCACCGGGTGGCCGGCCCGGCGGGCGTCGGAGAGCCGTTCGAGCAGAACGACGCCCGCGCCCTCGCCCCAGCCGGTGCCGTCACCGGCGGCGGCGAAGGCCTTGCACCGGCCGTCGGCGGCGAGGCCGCGCTGTCGGCTGAACTCGACGAAGGCGCCCGGGGTCGCCATGACGGTGACGCCACCGGCCAGGGCGAGGTCGCACTCGCCGGAGCGCAGCGCCTGGGCGGCGAGGTGCAGGGCGACCAGGGAGGAGGAGCAGGCGGTGTCGACGGTGATCGCCGGGCCCTCGAACCCGAAGGTGTAGGAGACCCGGCCGGAGACCAGGCTGCCGGCGCTGGCCGCCCCGGCGTAGCCCTCGGCTCCGGCGCTGGCCTGGCGCAGCAGCGTGCCGTAGTCGCTGTAGAGGACGCCGGCGAACACGCCGGTCCGGCTGCCGCGCAGCGCGGTCGGGTCGATGCCGGCGCGCTCCAGCGCCTCCCAGGAGGTCTCCAGCATCAGTCGCTGCTGCGGGTCCATGGTGACGGCCTCGCGCGGGCTGATGCCGAAGAACCCGGCGTCGAACCGGCCGGCCCCGGCGAGGAACCCGCCCTCGTCGACGTAGGAGGTGCCGGGGTGGTCCGGGTCGGGGTGGTAGAGCGAGTCGAGATCCCAGCCGCGGTCGTCGGGGAAGCCGGAGACGCCGTCCCTGCTGTCGGCGAGCAGCCGCCAGAACGCCTCGGGGGTGTCCGCCCCGCCGGGGAGACGGCAGCCCAGGCCGACGATGACGACGGGGTCGTCGAGGTCGGTCCCGGCGGGACGGGACGTGACGGCAGCGGCCGGGACGGCCTGCTCGGCCAGCGCGCCGACCAGTTCGCCGCGCAGGAAGGCGACCAGCGCCTGCGGGGTCGGGTAGTCGAAGGTGAGCGTCGCCGGCAGGCGCAGCGCGGTGGCGGCGTTGAGCCGGTTGCGCAGCTCGACGGCGGTCAGCGAGTCGAAGCCCAGCTCGCTGAAGGCCCGGCCGGCCGGGACGGCGTCACCGGAGCCGTGGCCGAGCACCGCGGCGACCTGGGTGCGGACCAGGTCGAGGAGCAGCCGGTCCTGGTCGGCGGGGGCCAGCTCGGCGAGGCGCTGGAGCAGGGAGGCGGCGGTGGCGCCGGTGGCGGCGCGCCGGACGTTCTCGCGGACCATGCCGCGCAGCAGCGGGGGCAGGCCGGCGTCGCCCTGGCGGGCGCGCAGCACGGTGTGGTCGATCCGGATCGGCACCAGCAGCGGATACTCGGAGTCGAGGGCGGTGTCGAACAGGCCGAGGGCCTCGGGGACCGCCAGCGGTGCGATGCCGCCGCGGCTGAGCCGCCGGCGGTCGACCTCCGACAGGTTCTGGGCCATGCCGGCGTCGGTGTCCCAGGCGCCCCAGGCGAGCGAGGTGCCGGGCAGGCCGCGGCTGCGGCGGGCGGCGGCGAAGGCGTCGAGGTACGCGTTGGCGGCGGCGTAGTTGCCCTGTCCCGGGGTGCCGAACAGGCCGGCGACCGAGGAGTACAGGACGAACGCGTCGAGGTCGGCGCCGGCGGTGGCCTCGTGCAGGTTGACCACCGCGTCGACCTTGGCGCGGAGCACCGCGTCGAGCCGGTCGGGGGTCAGTGCGGTGAGCACGGTGTCGTCCAGGACGCCCGCGACGTGCACGACGGCACGGACGTCCACGCCGTCGAGCACCCGGTCGAGGTCGGTGCGGTCGGCGACGTCGCAGCGGACCAGCCGGACCCTCGCGCCGGCGTCGGTCAGCTCGGACCACAGGTCGGCGGCGCCGGGCGCGTCGGTGCCGCTGCGGCTGAGCAGCAGCAGGTCGCGGACGCCCCGGGTGTGCACGAGGTGGCGGACGAGCAGCCGGCCGAGCGTGCCGGTGGCGCCGGTGACGACCGTGGTCCCGCTCTCGCGGGCCTGGCGGGGCATCACCAGGACGTTCTTGCCGATGTGCTTGGCCTGGCTGACGAAGCGGAACGCGTCGCGGGCCTGCCGGACGTCCCACGCGCGCACCGGGGGCAGCCGCAGCTCGCCGGCGTCGAACAGCGCGAGGATCTCGGTGAGCATCGCGCCGATCCGGTCCGGGCCGGCCTCGAAGAGGTCGAACGGCCGGTAGCGGACGCCGGGGTGGTCGGCGGCGAGGCGGGCCGGGTCGCGCAGGTCGGTCTTGCCCATCTCCAGGAACCGGCCGCCGGCCGGCAGCAGGGTCAGGGACGCGTCGATGAGCTCGTTGGCCAGGGAGTTGAGCACGACGTCGGCGCCCCGGCCGCCGGTGGCGCGGGCGAACTCCGCGGCGAACGCGGTGGTGCGGGAGGAGGCGATGTCCTCGTCGGGCAGGCCGAGGGCGCGCAGGGCGTCCCACTTGGCGGGGCTCGCGGTGGCCAGGACCCGGGCGCCGAGGTGCCGGGCGATCTGGATCGCGGCGGTGCCGACGCCACCGGCGCCGGCGTGCACCAGCACGGTCTCGCCGGGCTGCACGTCGGCCAGGTCGACCAGCGCGTAGTAGGCGGTGAGGTAGGCCATCGGCACGGCGGCGGCCTCGGCGAACGTCCAGTCGGACGGGATCCGGGCCAGGAGCCGCCCGTCGGTGACCGCGACCGGGCCGAAGCCCCCGGCGAACGCGCCCATGACCCGGTCGCCCGGGGCGAGGTCCGGCCCGTCCGGGCCGACCTCCAGGACGACGCCGGCGCCCTCGCTGCCGAGGTCGAGCGGGTTGTCGCTGGGGTGGACGCCGAGGGCGATCAGCACGTCGCGGAAGTTCAGGCCGGCGGCGCGGACGGCGACCCGCACCATGCCCGGCTCCAGCGGACTCTCGGGCGCGGGGCAGGCGACCAGCCGCAGCTGGTCCAGGGTGTCGCCGCCGGCGGCCTTCTCCAGCCGCCAGGCGGGCGCGTCGGGCGGCGTCATCGTCGGGTCGGGCAGGATGCGGGCCAGCCGGGGCACGGCGACGGCGCCGCCCCGGACCAGGGCCTGCGGGACGTCACCGGCGGCGACCAGGGCGGGAAGGGCGGCCCAGGACGCCGCGCTGCCGTCGACGTCGGCCAGGACGATCCTGGCCGGGTACTCGGACTGGGCGGAGCGGACCAGGCCCCAGACCGCGGCGTGCGCGAGGTCGGTGGGCTCCTCGCCGGGGCCGCCGGCGACGGCGCCGGTGGTGGTGACGACCAGCGTGGTCCCGGCGTACCGCTCGTCGCCGATCCACTCCTGGAGCGCGGCCAGGACCCGCCGGGTGGCGGTGCGGACGCGGGCGGCCGGACCGGCCGGGTCGTCGTGGTCGACGTGGCCGGGCGGGCAGTCCAGCAGCAGGACGGCCGGCGGGTCGGCCGGGGTGTCCGGGCCGGCCAGCGGCAGGCCGGTGTCCCGGACGGCTCCGAGGGCGGCCCAGCCGGTCGGGGCCGGGGTCTCCTCCAGCTGGCGTTCGACCCAGTCGACGCCGAACAGCGAGCGGGGTGCCTGGCGCGGCCCGACCGCGAGCGGGCCGGTGGCGACCGGCCGCATGACCATCGAGCCGATGGTCACGACGGGGGCGCCGGTGCCGTCTGCGGCGAGGAGCGCGACCCGGTCGGTGCCGGACGGGGTGAGCCGGACGCGCAGGGCGGTGGCGCCGACGGCGTGCACGGTGAGGTCGGTGAAGGCGAACGCCATCCGGGCCGAGCCGTCGGCGCCTGCCCCGGCGAGGGCCACGCCGTGCATCGCGGCGTCCAGCAGGGCGGGGTGGAGCTGGAAGCGGGCGGCCTGGCCGGTCTCGGACTCCGGCAGGGTCACCTCGGCGTAGACGTCGTCGCCGAGCCGCCAGGCGGCGGTCAGGCCCTGGAACGCCGGCCCGTAGCCGAAGCCGGCGCCGGACAGCCGTTCGTAGAAACCGTCGACCGGCAGGCGGGTGGCGCCGGCCGGCGGCCAGACGTCCAGGTCGTCCGGCGGGGTCTGCGGGCCGGCGGGGGCGAGGTACCCGGTGGCGTGCAGCGTCCACGGCTCGTCGGGCAGCGCGTCCTCGCGGCGGGAGTGGACGCCGACGGTGCGCCGGCCGCTCTCGTCGGCGGCGCCGGTGACGACCTGCAGCGCGACGCCCCCGGACGCGGGGACGGTGAGCGCGGCCTGGACGGTGAGTTCCTCCAGCACCGGCGTGTCGACCTGTTCGCCGGCCCGCAGCGCCAGTTCGACCATCGCGGTGCCGGGCAGGACGGCGGTGCCGAGCACGGCGTGGTCGGCGAGCCAGGGGTGGGTCTGGACGGCGATCCGCCCGGTGAAGACGCTGCCGTCGCCGTCGGCGAGGGTCAGCACCGCGCCGAGCAGCGGGTGTCCGGTCGCGGTCAGCCCCAGTCCGGCGGCGTCGACGGTGACCAGGTCGGCCGGTGAGGGCCAGTACAGCTCCTGCCGGAACGGGTAGGTGGGCAGGTCGAGCGGCTCGGCGGGGCGCACGGGGTGCAGGGCCGACCAGGTCACGGCGGAGCCCGCGGCGTGGATCCTGGCCAGGGCGGTGAGGAACGCGGTGACCTCGTCGCGGTCCCGGTGCAGCGCGGCGACGCACGCCCCGGCGTCCGGCAGCGTCTCCGCGGCCATCGCGGCCAGCACGGTGTCGGGGCCGAGTTCCAGGTAGCGGCCGGCGCCCAGGGCGTCCAGCGCCCGGACGGCGTCGGCGAAGCGGACGGGGCTGCGCACCTGGTCGACCCAGTACTGCGGGTCGCTCCACTGGCCGACGGCGACCGGGCGGCCGGTCACGGCGGACACCGCCGCGAGGGTGGGTTCGGCGAAGTCGAGGCCGCGGACCACCGCGCCGAACTCGGCGAGCATCGGCTCCATGAGCCGGGAGTGGAACGCGTGGCTGGTGTTGAGCCTGCTGGTCTTCCAGCCGGCGGCGCGGGCCTTCTCGGCGAACCGGTCGACCGCGGCCTCGGGGCCGGAGAGCACGACGGCGGACGGACCGTTGACGGCGGCGATGTCGAGGTCGTCGGGGCCGGCCTCCCGGACGGCGTCCTCGGTGGCGCGGACGGCGAGCATGGCGCCGCCGGACGGCAGCGCCTGCATCAGCCGGCCGCGGGCGACGACCAGGGCGGCGGCGTCGTCCAGGGAGAGCACGCCGGCGGCGTGGGCGGCGGCGATCTCGCCGACCGAGTGGCCGGCGACGATCTCGGGCTCCAGGCCGAGGCCGCGGACGGTCTCCAGCAGGGCGACCTCGACGGCGAACAGCGCCGGCTGGGCGTAGCCGGTCCGGTGCAGGAGGTCGCTGTCGAGGACGTCCCGCAGCGGGAGGTCCCCGGGCTGCCGGACGAGGTGGCGGTCGAGGGCGGCGGCGACGGTGTCGAACGCCTCCGCGTACCGGGGGAACCGCTCGGCGAGCCGGCGGCCCATGGCGGTCCGCTGGGCGCCCTGGCCGGTGAAGAGGAAGGCGAGCTTGCCCTCGGCCGGCTCGCCGGTGACCAGGCCGGAGCCGGGCTCGCCGACGGCGAGGGCGGCGAGGCCGCTCAGGAGCGACTCCCGGTCGTCGGCGAGCAGCACGGCGCGGTGCTCCAGCGCGGCGCGGCCGGTCGCCAGGGCGTGGCCCAGGTCGGCGATCCGCACCCGGGGCCGGTCCTCGACGAAGGTGTAGAGCTGCCGGGCCTGCGCGCGCAGGGCGTCGGCGTCCCGGGCGGACAGCACCACCGGGGCCGGCAGCAGCGGGGCCGACCCGGCCGGGGCCGGCTGCTCCGCGGCCGCGTCGGCCCCGTCCGCGCCGTCCGTGTCGTCCGCGCCGCCCGTGTCGATCCCGGCCTCGGTCGGCGCGGGCGGCTCCTCGATGATCATGTGGACGTTGGTGCCGCTGACCCCGAACGAGGAGACACCGGCCCGGCGGGGGGTGTCCCGGCGGGGCCAGGGGAGGGCCTCGGTGAGCAGTTCGACGTCGCCTGCCGCCCAGTCGACGTGCGGGCTGGGCTCGTCCAGGTGCAGCGACTTCGGCATGGTCTCGTGCCGCATCGCCAGCACGGCCTTCATCACACCGGCGACGCCCGCGGCGGCCTGGGTGTGGCCGATGTTCGACTTGACCGAGCCCAGCCGGGCCGGGCGGCCGGCGGTGCGGTCCTGCCCGTAGGTGGCGAGCACGGCCTGGGCCTCGATCGGGTCGCCCAACCGGGTGCCGGTGCCGTGCGCCTCGATCAGGTCGACGTCGTCGACCGAGAGCCCGGCGTTGGCCAGCGCCTGCCGGATGACACGCTGCTGGGAGGGGCCGTTGGGAGCGGCGATGCCGTTGCTGGCACCGTCCTGGTTGACGGCGCTGCCCCGGATGACGCCGACGACGGGGTGGCCGAGCCGCCGGGCCCGGGAGAGCCGCTCCAGCAGCAGCAGGCCGACGCCCTCGGAGAGCCCGATGCCGTCGGCCTCGGCGGAGAACGCCTTGCAGCGGCCGTCGGCGGCCAGACCGCGCTGGCGGCCGAACTCGGTGAACGCGCCCGGGGTGGCCATCACGGTCACGCCGCCGGCCAGCGCCATCGTGCACTCGTCGGCGCGCAGGGCCTGCGCGGCGAGGTGGATGGCGACCAGCGACGAGGAGCAGGCGGTGTCGATCGTGACGGCGGGGCCTTCGAGGCCGAGCGTGTAGGACACCCGGCCGGAGAGGACGGCCGCGGTGGTGCCGGTGATCAGGAAGCCCTCGGCCGCCTGCACGCTGCCGCCGATGAGCCGGACGTAGTCCTGCGTGTTGGAGCCGATGAACACGCCGGTACGACTGCCGCGCAGCGTGGTCGGGTCCACCCCCGCCCGCTCCAGGGCCTCCCAGGACGCTTCGAGCACCTGCCGCTGCTGCGGGTCCATCGACAGCGCCTCGCGCGGGCTGATGTCGAAGAACGCCGCGTCGAACTCGCCGGCGCCGTCCAGGAAGCCGCCCTCGGAGGACCGCCCGTCGGTGGTCCCGGAGCCCTCGTCGTAGGCGTCGTCGAGGTCCCAGCCGCGGTCCGCGGGCGGGCGGCCGATGGCGTCGGCGCCGGCGTTCACCAGCCGCCACAGGTCGTCGGGGCTGCGGACGCCGGCCGGGTAGCGGCAGCTCATGGCCACGATCGCGATCGGCTCCCGATCGGCGGACTCAGCCTTGTGGAGCCGCTCACGGGTCTGGTGCAGATCCGCCGTGACCCGCTTGAGATAGTCGAGGAGCTTCTCTTGAGCCACCAACTCAGGCCTCACCAAGTTCGGTTCGCGCGGAGCGCGGGGAAGCGATGCGGGGGACCGCCGAAGCGCGTGTCCGCACTCCTGCCAGCCTGGCCCGAACGTAGGCCGCCTCCCGGGCGGGGGCCTACCCCTACCCCTCCCCTGCCGGGACCGGGGTACCCGGGGGCCGGGGTGCGGGCCCGACCCCGGACGCGCGCGGGCCGCGCCCCCCGGAGTTCCGGGGGGCGCGGCCCGTGACACGTCCGGCGGCGTCCCCCGGCTTCCCGTCCGGAGGCCCCGCCGCACGCCCGCGCTACGACACGCCGAGCTCGTCGATGAACCGGAAGACCTCGTCGGCGCTGGCCGCCTCCAGCCGGTCGCTCACCGACTCCGCGCCGTCCTCCGCCGGGCCGGCGTCCTCGTCGAGGCCCGCGAGCAGACCGCGCAGCCGCATGGCGACCCGCAGGCGCAGCGCGGTGTCGTCCGCGGTGGCCGTCAGCGCCTCGGTCAGCCGGTCGATGGTGGCCAGCACGCTCTCCGGGGTCGCGCCGCCGCCCGTCACCAGGCCCTCCAGCAGCAGTCCGGCCACCGCCGCCGGGGTCGGCCGGTCGAAGACCAGCGTCGCCGGCAGGGACAGGCCGGTGGCGGCGGTCAGCCGGTTGCGCAGATCGACCGCGGTCAGCGAGTCGAACCCGAACTCCTTGAACGGGCGGCGGGCCTCGACCGCGTCCGGGCCGTCGTGCCCGAGGACGGCGGCGGCGTGGCCGCGCACCAGGTCGAGCGCGATCTGCTCGTGCTCGTGCGGGGGTGCGGCGGCCAGCTGCTCGCGCAGCGCCGCACCGGCGTCGGCCGGCGGGGCGGCCTCGGCGGTCGCCCGCAGGGCCCGGACGTCCGGCAGGTCGGCGATCAGCGGGCGGGACCTCGCGAAGCCGAAGGCCGGGGCGAAGACCGACCAGTCGACGTCGGCGACCGCGAGGAAGGTCTCCCCCGCCCCGGCGGCCTGCCGCATCGCGGTGATCGCGGCCTCGGGGGACATGCCCCGGAAGCCGCGCCGGCGCATGTACTCCTCGCCTCCGGTCGCCTCGGCCATCCCGCCGCCGTCCCACAGCCCCCAGGCCACCGACGTGACCGGCAGGCCACGCTCGCGGGCCTGCTCGGCCAGCACGTCGAGGGCGGCGTTGGCCGCGCCGTAGGTGCCCTGGCGGGCGCTGCCCCAGACGCCGGAGTTGGACGAGAACAGCACCGCCTGCTCCAGGTGCGCCGGGTCGAGCAGGTCGAGCAGGTGGACCGCGCCCTCGACCTTGCCGGAGCTCACCTCCGCCAGCTCGGCCGCGGTCGCGTCGGCGAGCAGGCCGGGGCTGAGCGTGCCGGCGGCGTGGACCAGGGCGGTGACCGGCCCGGGCAGGCCGGCCAGCAGCTCGGCGACCTGCGTCCGGTCGGCGGTGTCGCAGGCGGCGACGGTCACCCGCGCGCCGAGCGCGGTCAGCTCCTCGCGCAGGTCCACGGCGCCGGGGGCGGCCTCGCCCCGGCGGCTGGTGAGCACGACGTGGTCGGCGCCGGACCCGGCGGCCCACCGGGCCACGTGCGCGCCGAGCGCGCCGGTGCCCCCGGTGATCAGCACGGTGCCGCGCGGCTCCCACAGCGGTGCGGCCGGGTCGGCCGGCGCGGGCAGCAGGCGGCGGGCCAGCACACCGCCGGTGCGGACGGCCACCTGGTCCTCGTCGTCGAGGCCGGCGAGGACGGCCGCCGTCCGGCCCGCGGAGCGGGCGTCCAGCGTGGCGGGCAGGTCGAGCACACCGCCCCAGGTCTCCGGGTGCTCCAGGGCGAAGGTGCGGGCCAGCGCCCAGACCTGCGCGGGGGCGAGCCGGGGCGCCGGGTCGCCGGGGACGGCGGCGACCGCGCCCCGGGTGAGGATCCACAGCGCGGTGTCCACGCCGCCGATCTCCCGGAACAGCGCGAGCGTGTCGAGGAGCCCCCGCTCGTCGTCGCCGAGCGCCAGCAGCGACACGACGCCCCGGTAGGGCCCGGCGGCCAGGGTCGCCCGGTCGACGGCCGTGCTGTGCTCGACCTCGGCACCGGCGGCGGCCAGCAGGTCCGTCACCTCGCCGGGGTCGACGTCGGCCGGGTGGAGGACCAGCCAGGTGCCCGACAGCCGGCCCGGCTCCGGCTCCGGCAGGGACCTGAACGCGATCCGGAACCGCCAGGCGTCCAGCTGCGAGCGCTCCTGGCGACCGCGGCGCCAGCCGGCGAGCGCGGGCAGCACGGGGGTGAGGGCGCCGGGATCGACGCCGAGGGTCTTGCCGAGCAGCGCCGCGTCGGCGGTCTCGACCGCGTTCCAGAACTCGTCGTCCGGGTCGTCGGCGGCCGCGCCGGGCTCGTCGGCCAGCCAGTAGCGCTGGTGCTGGAAGGCGTAGGTGGGGACCCCGGGCGCCCGGCGGCCTCCGGCGAGCAGCGCGGCCCAGTCGACCGGCACGCCGGCCACCCACGCCTCGGCGAGGGTCCGGACCTGGCGGCCGGGACCGTCCTCGTCACGGCGGAGTGTGCCGGCCACGGCCGCCTCGCCCGGACCGGCGACGTCCTGGATGCTGGCGGTGAGCACCGGGTGCGGGCTGACCTCGACGAAGTGCCGGTAGCCGTCGGCGAGCAGGCGCCCCACGGTCGCGGCGAACCGGACCGGCTGCCGCAGGTTGTCGTACCAGTAGTCGGCGCCGTCCTCGGGCGTCATGGGCTCGGCCCGGACGGTCGAGTACCAGGGCACCCGGCCGGCGCCGATGCGCACCGGGGCGAGCCCCTCCAGCACACGGTCACGGAGGACCTCGACCTGGACGGAGTGGCCGGCGGCACTGGACTTGACCCGGCGGGCCCGCACGCCCTCCGCCTCGTAGCGGGCGGCCAGCTCGTCGACCGCGTCGGACTCGCCGGCCACGATCACCGAGGCCGGTCCGTTCACCGCGGCGATCTCCAGCCGGATCCGCCCCCGGCCGTCCTCGTACTCGGCGATCCGGGCGGCCACGTCGGCCTCGGCCGCGGCGACCGAGAGCATGGCGCCGGCGCCGGCGATCGCCATCAGTTCCCGGCTGCGCAGCGCGACGATCCTGGCCGCGTCGGCGAGGGTGAGCGCACCGGCGACGCAGGCCGCCGCGATCTCGCCCTGGGAGTGCCCGACGACCGCCGCCGGGGTGACGCCGTGCGCGTCCCACCAGGCCGCCAGCGAGACCATCACGGAGAACAGCACCGGCTGGACGACGTCGAGCCGGCCGAGCGGCGGGGTCCCCGCCTCCTGGCGGAGCACCGCCTCCACCGACCAGTCCAGGTAGGCGCCGAGGGCGGCGTCGCACTCGCGCAGGCGGGTGGCGAAGGCCGGGGAGCTCTCCAGCAGCCCCGCGGCCATGCCCTCCCACTGGCCGCCCTGGCCGGGGAAGACGAGGACCACGCCGCCGGGGGGCCCGGCCACTCCGGCGACGACGCCGGCTGCGGGCCGCCCGTCGGCCAGCGCGGCCAGCGCGGGTCCGTCCAGCGCGACGGCGCGGTGCTCCAGCCGGGCCCGGCCGGCGAGGGTGTGCGCGACGTCGGTCAGCGGCAGGCCGGGCCGCTCGCGCAGGAACGCGGCCAGTCGGCGGGCCTGCGCGGCCGGCACGCCCCGGTCGCGGCCGGAGAGCAGCAGCGGGACGACCGGCAGCTCCGGGTTCTCCGGCGCGGGCGGCACGGACGGCGCCTGCTCCAGCACGACGTGGGCGTTGGTGCCGCTGATGCCGAAGGACGAGACGGCGGCGCGGCGCGGCCGGCCGGTCTCGGGCCAGGACCGCTCGGCGTCCAGCAGCGCGACGGCGCCGGACTCCCAGTCGATGTGCGGGGAGGGGGCGTCGATGTGCAGGCTTCGGGGCAGCAGCCCGCGGTCGAGCGAGAGGATCATCTTGATCAGTCCGGCGACGCCGGCGGCGGCCTGGGTGTGGCCGAGGTTGGACTTCACCGAGCCGAGCCAGAGCGGCGCGTCGCCGTCGCGGTCCTGGCCGTACGTGGCCAGCAGGGCCTGGGCCTCGATCGGGTCGCCCAGCCGGGTGCCGGTGCCGTGCGCCTCGACCGCGTCGACGTCCTGCGGCGTCAGACCGGCGTTGGCCAGCGCGGCCCGGATGACCCGCTGCTGGGAGGGGCCGTTGGGCGCGGTCAGGCCGTTCGAGGCGCCGTCCTGGTTGACCGCCGTGCCCCGGACGACCGCCAGCACGGGGTGGCCCAGGCGCAGGGCGTCGGAGAGGCGCGCGACCAGCAGCACGCCCGCCCCCTCCGACCAGGTGGCCCCGTCGGCGGCGGCGGAGAACGGCTTGCACCGGCCGTCGGCGGCCGAACCGCCCTGCCGGGCGACCTCGACGAAGGTGCTGGGGTTCGCCATCACCGAGACGCCGCCGGCCAGCGCGAGTTCGCACTCGCCCCGGCGCAGGGACTCCGCGGCCAGGTGCAGCGCGACCAGCGAGGAGGAGCAGGCGGTGTCGACGGTGAGCGCCGGGCCCTCCAGACCGAAGACGTAGGAGACGCGGCCGGACGCCACACTGCCGGAGACACCGGTCGCGCGGTAGCCCTCGACGCCCTCGGGCAGCGTCGACAGGCCGGTGCCGTAGTCGTGGTACATCAGGCCGGTGAAGACGCCGGTCCGGGAGCCGCGCAGCCCGGTCGGGTCGAGGCCGGCACGTTCGAACGCCTCCCACGAGGTCTCCAGCAGCAGCCGCTGCTGCGGGTCCATCGCGAGGGCCTCGCGCGGGGAGATGCCGAACAGGCCGGCGTCGAACTCGCCGGCGTCGTGCAGGAATCCGCCCTGCCGGGTGAAGTGGTAGCCGCCGAAGTCCCAGCCACGGTCGGTGGGGAAGCCGGAGATCGCGTCGCCGCCGTCGCGCAGCAGCTGCCAGAGGTCCTCGGGGGTGCGCACCCCGCCGGGGAAGCGGCAGGCCATGCCGATGACGGCGATCGGCTCGTCGGTGCGCACCGGGCCGGTCCGCTCCTGCGCCGCGTCCGCCGTCCGGTCGGAACCGAGCGCCCGGTCGAGCAGGTAGCGGGCGATGGCACGGGCGTTGGGGTAGTCGAACGCGAGCGTCGCCGGCAGCGTCAGGCCGGTGGCGGGCTGCAGGCGGTTGCGCAGCTCGACCGCGGTCAGCGAGTCGAAGCCCAGTTCACGCAGCGCCCGGTTGCCGTCGATCGCGCTGCCCGCGGCGAACCCCAGGACGGCGGCGATCGTGCCGCGGACCAGTTCGGTGGCGGTCTGCTCGCGTTCCGCCTCGGGCAGACCGGCGAGCCGCCGGGCGAACGTGCCCGGGCCGTCGGCGGTGGCGGCCCGGCGCGGGCCGGTCCGGACCAGCCCGGACAGGACGGGCGGGAGCAGCCCGCCCTCGGCGGTGGTCCGCAGCGCGGGCAGGCTCAGCGCGACCGGCACGGCCAGCGCGGTGTCGGCGCGCAGGGCCGCGTCGAACAGCGCCAGGCCCTGCCCGACCTCCAGCGGCAGGATGCCGCCGCGCCGCAGCCGGCGCCGGTCGGCGCCGGTGAGGTTGCCGGCCATGCCCTCGTCGGTGTCCCACAGGCCCCAGGCCAGCGAGGTCGCCGGCAGGCCCCGGGCCCGCCGGAAGGCCGCGAACGCGTCGGTGAACGTGTTGGCGGCGGCGTAGTTGGCCTGCCCGGCGTTGCCGAGGACGCCGGCGGCCGAGGAGAACAGCACGAACGCGGCGAGCGGCCGGCCGGCCGTGGCCTCGTGCAGGTTGCGGACGGCGTCCGTCTTGGGGCGCAGGACGGCGTCCAGGCGGTCGGGGGTGAGGTCGGCCAGCAGCCCGTCGTCGAGCACCCCGGCGGTGTGGACGACGGCGGTGACCGGCACGCCGCTCAGCGCGGCCTCGACGGCCGCCCGGTCGGTGACGTCGCAGGCGACCGCGCGCACCTGCGCACCGTCGAGGTCGAGGCTGCCGCCGGAGCGGGACAGCAGCAGCAGGTCGCGGACCCCGTGGACGGCGACCAGGTGACGGGCGATCAGGCGGCCGAGCGTGCCGGTGGCGCCGGTGACCACCACCGTGCCGGCGGTCAGGTCGGGGAGTTCGCCGTCCGGTCCGGCGTGCCGGACGATCCGGGGCACCACGATCCGGTCGCCGCGCACCGCCGCCTGGGGGTGTCCGGCCGCGAGCACGTCCGGGATCCGGTCCGCGGTCGGGGCGTCGACGACGGTGAGGCGGCCGGGGTGCTCGTTCTGTGCAGAGCGGACCAGCCCCCAGACGGCCGCCGAGAGCAGTCCGGGCACGGCGTCCCCGGGGTCCGCGGCGATCGCGCCGTCGGTGTGCACGACCAGGTGGGTGTCGGACCGGCGTTCGTCGCCGAGGAACCGCTGGAGGGTCTCCAGCAGCTGTCCGGTGCGGCTGCGCACCGCGTCGGCGTCCGGGGCGGCGCCCGGGTCGGCGGTGGTCGCGGGGTCGGCGCCCGGGGCGGGGGCGGTCGCGGTGCAGTCCAGCACCAGGACCTCGCCGGGGTCGGCGGGGAGCGCGTCGCCGAGCGTGATCGTGGGCAGCGCGCCCGCCGCGCCCGCCGGCACGCCGGCGTCCGTCCAGTCCAGCGTGTAGAGCGGGGCGCCGGGTGCGGCGCCGGTCCGGTCGGCCGTGACCGGCCGGACCGCGAGCGCGTCGACGTCGAGGACGGGGAGCCCCGCCTCGTCGGCGGCGTGCAGCCGGACCGTCTCGGCTCCCTCGCCCGCAGTGAGCCGGACCCGCAGGGAGCGGGCACCGACGGCGTGCAGGCGGACGCCGTTGAAGGCGAACGGCAGCCGGGCCGCGCCGTCCTCGCCGGGCACCAGACCACCGGCGGCCAGTGCGTGCAGGCAGGCGTCGAACAGCGCCGGGTGGAGACCGAAGCCGCCGGAGTCGGCGTCGCCCCCGGTGCCGAGGGCGACCTCGGCAAGGATCTCGCCGTCGCGGCGCCACACCTGGCGCAGGCCCCGGAACACGGGACCGTAGACCAGGCCGGTGTCCGCCAGCGCGGCGTAGAGGGTCTCGGCGTCGACCGGCTCGGCGTCGCGCGGCGGCCACGGCAGGTCCGCCGGCGGCGGCACCGGTGCCGAGCCGGCCGGGCGGAGGGTGCCGGTGGCGTGGGTCGTCCAGGGGTGTTCCCCGTCGGGGCGGGAGTGGACGGTGACCGTGCGGCCCCCGCCCTCCCGCCCGGTCGCGGCGACGGTGACGCGCAGGTCCGCCCCGCCGCCCTCGGGCAGCGCCAGCGGCGCCTGGAGCAGGAGCTCCTCGACGACCGGGGCGTCGGTGAACTCTCCGGCGGCGAGGACCAGTTCGACCAGGGCCGCGCCGGGGACCAGGACGGTGCCGAGCACGTCGTGGTCGACGAGCCAGGGCTGGGTGCGCCGGGAGAGGTGCCCGGTGAAGACGACGGTGTCGGAGTCGGGCAGCCGGACGGCCGCCGCGAGCAGCGGGTGACCGGTGCCGTCCAGGCCGGCCCCGGCGAGGTCGCCCGTGCCGGGCTCGGAGGCGAGCCAGTAGTGCTGCCGCTGGAAGGGGTAGGTCGGCAGGTCGGGCAGGCGGCGGCCGTCGGTGGGCCAGGCCCGCCAGTCGACCTCGGCGCCGCGGACCCACGCCTCGCCGAGCGCGCGGATCTGCCCGGCCGGGCCGTCCTCGCCCCGGCGCAGCGTCCCCCACACCCCCGCGTCGGGCGCGCACTGCTCCAGCGCCACGGTGAGCACCGGGTGCCCCGACACCTCCGCGAACAGCCGGAAACCC
>NZ_JAQYWW010000148.1:0-303 GCF_036322525.1 Streptomyces sp. BE20
CAGCCGGTGGGCGGCGCGGGTGGCGGAGACGCGGACGCCTCCGTTCCAGCCGTCGATGCCCGACGCGAACGGCTCGTTGCTGGGCACCGTGCGCGAGGAGAACGTCCCGTGCACCACCACGGACGGCTCGGAGTCCTCGGCCCCCGCGGGCGCCGCGGCCGCCAGGGCCACGGCCCCACTCAGGCATACGACCCGAAGAATCGCACGCTGTCTCCGCAGCACGGTGTCTCCCACTGAAGTCGGCTGGAACGCAGGCACATGCCCCACTGTCAGCTGGTGATCACTGAGGCTCAGCCGCCCATG
>NZ_JAQYWW010000149.1:0-402 GCF_036322525.1 Streptomyces sp. BE20
CCCCCCCCCCCCCCCCCCCCCCCCCCCCCCCCCCCCCCCCCCCCCCCCCCCCCCCCCCCCCACCCCCCCGTGGACACCCTTCAGCCGCCATACGAGATTTCACGCCCGGTACCGGCAAGACCACCGTCGCCCGCCTCTACGGGCGGCTGCGGGCCGCCCTCGGCGAGCTGCCCAAGGGGCAGCTGATCGACACCGCACGCGCCGACCTGGTCGGCCGCTACGTCGGCCACACCGCGCAGCTCACCCAGGAGGCCTTCGAGCGGGCGCGCGGCGGAGACCTCTTCGTCGACGAGGCGAACACCCTGACGCCCCGGCACGGGGGCGTCGCCGACTTCGGCCAGGAGGCGGTGCACACCCTGATGAAGCTCATGGAGGACCACCGGGAGGAGGTGGTGGTGATCG
>NZ_JAQYWW010000150.1:0-310 GCF_036322525.1 Streptomyces sp. BE20
CGAGGGCGGGCGGCACCGTCTGCTCCCCGCGCCTGCGGGGCTGTTCCTCGGCGCCGCAGATCCCGCGCTCGGTGCGGAAGCTGCTCCCCGCGCCTGCGGGGCTGTTCCCCGGTCGCAGATGCGGCTCGTGGTCCCTGAGCTCTGCTCCCCGCGCCTGCGGGGCTGTTCCCTCAAGATCAGACGGGCCGGCGGCACCGTCCGACTGCTCCCCGCGCCTGCGGGGCGGTTCCCCACCGGCCGCCCGGCGCCCGGGTGGCTGGGGTCTGCTCCCCGCGCCTGCGGCGCTGTTCCCGCTCAGGCTGTCGCGGAC
>NZ_JAQYWW010000151.1:0-302 GCF_036322525.1 Streptomyces sp. BE20
GGTGCGGTGTTCCGGATGCCGCTGGCCGGCTGAACCGCACCGGCGACGACCGGCCGGGGCCCGGCTCCCGGCCGGGCCCCCCCGGGGGGTTACTCCCGGAGGGCCCGGCGGGCGCCCCGCCGGGGTCCGTCCCGACCACTGCCGGCGCAAACGCCCCCCCATCACGAGCGCGCGCCCCCGCCCCGGCGCTCCGGCGGGGCCCCCCGCGAGCCCCCCCCGCCGCGCCCCCGGCCGGGAGCCGGGCCCCGGCCGGTCGTCGCCGGTGCGGTTCAGCCGGCCAGCGGCATCCGGAACACCGCACC
>NZ_JAQYWW010000152.1:0-290 GCF_036322525.1 Streptomyces sp. BE20
CCCCCCCCCCCCCCCCCCCCCCCCCCCCCCCCCCCCCCCCCCCCCCCCCCCCCCCCCCCCCCCCCCCCCCCCCCCCCCCCCCCCCCCCCCCCTTTTTATGCATTGCACACTGTTGCCCCACACGTCGCGCTTCAGATCTCCCGATCAGCGAGGCCACACGGTCGACGTGAAGGAAATAGCACACGTCGATACTCCTCTGCAAGTGGTAGATCTCGACGCAGGACGTGGGCAGGGCATCTGAGGGGTGGTGGGGGGGGGGGGGGGAGGGCGGGGTGTGGGGGTGGGGGGGC
>NZ_JAQYWW010000153.1:0-545 GCF_036322525.1 Streptomyces sp. BE20
GGTGTGTATCGTCGGGTGTTTTTATTGTTGTGGGTTGGCTGGGTTGGTTTGTTTTTGTTTTTTTTATTTTTTTTTTTTTTTTTTTAGTTGGTGGTGTTTTTTTGTGTTGTAGGGGTTTTTTAATAACGTTGTTAGCGCCCCCCACCCCCCCCACAACCCAACACCCCCCACCACCCCACCCACCCCCCACCCAAACAACCACACCAACAAAACAAAAAAAAAAAAAAAAAAAAAAAAAACAAAAAAAACAAAAAAAAAACAAAAAAAGAAACAAGAACATCAAACACAAAAATAAAAAACACACCCGAACAACCAAAAAAAAAAACAAACAAAAAAAAAAATAAAAAAAAAAAAAAAAAAAAAAAAAATAAAAAAAACAAAAAACAAAACCCACCACACCCCCAAACCCACCCCAACACAACAACCACCACCAAAAAAACCAAAAAAAACCAAAAAAAAAACAAAAAAACACCCAAAAAAAAAAAAAAAAAACCCCCCCCCACACCCCCACCAAACCCCACACACCAAGAAACCCCCAACCAACC
>NZ_JAQYWW010000154.1:0-319 GCF_036322525.1 Streptomyces sp. BE20
CTTCCTCGACCGGACGACCGTCTTCGGCCGCCCCTGTCCGCTCGCCCGCACCGAGCCGGGGATCTTACACCGGTCCGTCGCGGTCCACCAGGTACGCGACGGCGACGGCCCAGACCGCTCCCGCCGCGGGGCACAGCGAGTTGGACATCCCCTCCTCGTAGTGGTACAGGCGGGGGTAGTAGTCCTGCAAGCCTTCCCAGACCACGGACCCGCCCAGCAAACCCCCCACCTGCCCCCGGTGCCCCCGCAGCCCGGTGGCGGTCCCCCCGCCGCCGCCCCGCACGGGCCCGACCCGCCCGGCCAGCAGGACGGCCGCCGC
>NZ_JAQYWW010000155.1:0-294 GCF_036322525.1 Streptomyces sp. BE20
AGCTCGTTCACCAGCGAGCGCAGGTTGGTGACCACGGCCTGGGCCTGCTCGGCGCACGTGGCGTCGGGGTGGGTGGCGGCGAGGTTCTCCACGTGGTAGGTGGCGTTGGAGTGCTCGCGGTCGGAGGCCGGGGTCGTCTCCTCGCGCGGGGGGTGGTTGGACCGGGTTGCGGGATTGGTGGGGGGCGGGCGGGGGGGAAACTTCGGGTTGTTTTTCTTTTTCACCCGGGTGGGGGTGTCGTACACCGACTGCCGGGGGGGCACCGCCACCCCGGCGGTGTTGGGGGGGGGCACC
>NZ_JAQYWW010000156.1:0-370 GCF_036322525.1 Streptomyces sp. BE20
CGGGGGGGGGGGGGGGGGGTGGGGGGGGGGGGGGGGGGGGGGTGGTTTGGTTTGTGGTGGTTGGCTTTGTTTTGTTTGGTTTTTTTTTGTTTTGTTTTTTTTTTTTTTTGTTTTTTTTTTTTTTTTGTGTGTGTGTGTTTAGGTGTTTGTTTTTTTGTTTGTGTTTGGTTTTGTGTTTGTGTGTGTGTGGGTTTTGTGGGTGGGGGGGGGTGGGGGGTGGCTGTGGGGGGGGGGGGGGGTGGGGGTGTGGGGGTGGGGGTGGGTGCTGGGCGGGGGGGTGGCCTGGGGGGGGGGTGGGGGGTCGGCGGTGGGCGGGGGCGAGGGGGGCGGGGGGCGCGGGGGCGGGGGCGGGCGGAGCGCCGCCGCCGAG
>NZ_JAQYWW010000157.1:0-300 GCF_036322525.1 Streptomyces sp. BE20
CTTCCTCCGCTACGACGCCCGCCACCCCCCCCCCAGAACCCACCCCCCAACCAGGGCGCGAGCACCCCCCCACGTGGTGTGTTTTTTTTGGGGTCTCGGCTGTATCTTTTTTTTTTTTTTTTTTAATCTTTTTATGTGGTGGGCGTGGGGGGGGCTGTGGGGGGTTGGGGGGGGGGTGGGTGTTGTTGTTTTCATCGCGGTGGGGCTCGTTTTTTTTGTGGTTGGGGGTTGGGGGTTTTTAAACGCGTGGGGTGGGTTTTTTTGGGTGTTGGGGGTTTTTGGTGGGGGCGGCCCCGCCCC
>NZ_JAQYWW010000159.1:0-242 GCF_036322525.1 Streptomyces sp. BE20
CCCCCCCCCCCCCCCCCCCCCCCCCCCCCCCCCCCCCCCCCCCCCCCCCCCCCCCCCCCCCCCCCCCCCCCCCCCCCCCCCCCCCCCCCCCCCCCCCCCCCCCCCCGCCCTATACACGCCCACGACGCCACACGAGATTTCACAAAACGGGGGGGGGGGGGGGGGGGGGGGGGGGGGGGGGGGGGGGGGGGGGGGGGGGGGGGGGGGGGGGGGGGGGGGGGGGGGGGGGGGGGGGGGGGGGG
>NZ_JAQYWW010000160.1:0-353 GCF_036322525.1 Streptomyces sp. BE20
CCCCCCACCCCCACCCCCCCCCCCACCCCCCCCCCCCCGCCCCCCCCACGCGCCACCTAACATGCGCCCGCCTCCAGCCGCGATTTCACAATGTGACAGGAGTACTGAACAGTGCTCTTCGGTGCTGACGACGGCCGGCCGCACCCCACTACCCCCGCGACGTAGGCTACTGACGGGACGGACGCGGCGGGCTCCGCGCCCGGCTCCGGACCCGCGGGCACGGCGGCGGGCCGGGACACCGCGGAGGTGGTCCGCAACGGTGCCCGACTCTACCACTCTGCGAAGACGGTGGTGCTGCCGTGCCGGGCAGGACGGTGACCCGCGGCGACCTCCGCGCCGCGGTGGCGTGGACG
>NZ_JAQYWW010000161.1:0-336 GCF_036322525.1 Streptomyces sp. BE20
GCCAAAATACGACCGGCCGTTGGCGGCGGGGGATTTCCGGCCGCGGACCGCCGGGGACCGCGCAAACGCGCGGCGCACCCGCCCCCCCCCCCCCGACTGTTCCAGACGCAAGCGCCCGTTGTAGCGCGGCTGGTCGCCCCCGCCAAGGAACCGCACCTAGTCTAACAGGGACGCCAGGACGCGCCCCTCCACGGCTATCTCTGACATCAGGCGGGAAACGTGCTAAGTCACCCTCGACTTCCCACTGGGACGGGAGTACACTCGCGTGCTGGGCAGTACCGCTGCGTACAAGGCAGGCCACGACGTCCTCCGGCCGTTGAGACCGGCGACGGGCCC
>NZ_JAQYWW010000162.1:0-385 GCF_036322525.1 Streptomyces sp. BE20
CGCCCCAGGCCGCCGGCCTCCCCGCCCGCCCCGCGGCGCCCCCCGACGGGCCCGCGGCGGCATGCCCGTCTTCTCAGTGTGTCTGTTCCTCTGGGGTGTGGGAGTCCGTTCTCGTCCGGGCCGCGGTGCGGTGCCCGTCGGGGGCCGGGGAAGAACGCAAGAGCGTCGTGTACGGCCAGAGAGTGCAATGCAGAGTAGATCACCGGGGGCGCCGTATCATGAAAACCGGGGGCGGGGGGGGGGGGGGGGGGGGCGGGGGGGCGGGCCGGCCGCGGGCCGCCGCCTCCCCCCGCGCCGCGCCCCGCCCCCCAACACCCCCCCCACACCCCCCCAACACCGCCCCCCCCCCACCACCCCCGAACACCCACCCGCACACACACCGCCC
>NZ_JAQYWW010000163.1:0-304 GCF_036322525.1 Streptomyces sp. BE20
GGGGGGGCCGCGCAACCCCCACCCACCCCAAATCCCCCGAACCCACAACCCCCACAAACCCAACACCAAACCCAACAACCAAAAAAAAAAAAAAAAACACCCCCCCCCCCCCCCCCCCCACCCCCCAAACCACCACCCCCCACCCCACCCCCCCCCCACCAACAACAACACCACCCCCCCACCCCCCCCCCCACCCCACAACCCCACCCCAAAACCACCCCACACCACCCCCCACACCCAAACAAAAAAAACCACACCCCCCCCAACCCCCACAACAAACAACAACAAAACAAAAAAAAAAAAC
>NZ_JAQYWW010000164.1:0-346 GCF_036322525.1 Streptomyces sp. BE20
GGGGGGGGGGGGGCGGGGGAGAGCCCACGCCCAAACAGCGCCCAACCCACCCACCACAACCCAACCCACACCACCCCCCCCCCACCCACCCCCCCCCCCCCCACCCCCCCCCACCCCACCCCCCACCCCCCACACCCACCCCACCCCCCCCCACCCCCCCCAACCACCACAACACCCCCCCACCCCCCCCCCCCCCACCCCCCCCCCCCCCCACCCCCCCCCCACACACCCCCCACCCCCCCCCACCCCAACCAAAAACCCCAAAAACAACACAAACAAACCCCCACCCACAAAAAAAAAACAAAAAAAAACCAAAAAACCCCAACCAAAAAAAAAAAACAACCCC
>NZ_JAQYWW010000165.1:0-301 GCF_036322525.1 Streptomyces sp. BE20
CCCCCCCCCCCCCCCCACACAAAACACCACCCAACCCCCCCCCCCGGACACACGCACCCCCCAAGTCTGGTGGGGTACGAGGGGGCGTGGTCCAACACCCCCCCGACAAAAAAACACAATCCCCCCACCAACCCCCCACACACCCTGTCTGTATCGTCAAGAGACACCGAACCACAAAAAACAAACCCCAACCCCCCCCCCACCCCCCCCACCCCAAAAACCCCCCCCACCAAAACAACACCCCCCACCCCCAAGCCCAACCCCCCCACCAACCCCCAAACCCCCAAAAACCCACCCAACA
>NZ_JAQYWW010000166.1:0-336 GCF_036322525.1 Streptomyces sp. BE20
CCCCCCCCCCCCCCCCCCCCCCCCCCCCCCCCCCCCCCCCCCCCCCCCCCCCCCCCCCCCCCCCCCCCCCCCCCCCATCTTTTATTTATACGGCGACAACCGAGATCTACACTTCTTTTCTCTGGTCCGTTCACTGGGCGCCGACGTTCCTGCACCCGAAGATCACCCCGGTCAAGTGGATACACACGCAGAAAGACCTCGGCCCGACAGGGTAGGTGGTGGTGGGGTGGGGGTGGGGGGGGGGGGGGGGGGGGGGGGGGGGGGGGGGGGGGGGGGGGGGGGGGGGGGGGGGGGGGGGGGGGGGGGGGGGGGGGGGGGGGGGGGGGGGGGGGGGGG
>NZ_JAQYWW010000167.1:0-307 GCF_036322525.1 Streptomyces sp. BE20
CGCTCGGCGGGCCGAGCCTCTACTCCTGCGCAAAGGCTGCCGTGACGTGGGTGTTCAGACTCGGCACGGTGCGGGACTTCATCGGGTTCGGCCTCGGGGTGCTGGCCGCGGGGGTGCTGCCGGTGTTCCTCTCGCAGTCCTCTCGTTAGGAGCACAGCGTGTTGATCGGCATCGTCACCGCCTTGGCGGCGTCCGACTGCTACGGCATCTTCTCGGTCCTGCTGGCCGTCGGATCACGCGGGTCCGCCAGGGAGGAGGCCGCCAAGGGCGCCTCCGCCGCCGGGACCACCGCGCACGGCGGGCCGAG
>NZ_JAQYWW010000168.1:0-274 GCF_036322525.1 Streptomyces sp. BE20
GATCGTGTTCGTCGCGACGTCGGGGTGCACGTGGGCCCAGCTGCCGCCCTGTTTCGGTCCGTCCGGGCCCACCGCGCACCGGCGCTTCACCGAGTGGAGCAGGGCCCGGGTGTGGGCCAAGCTCCACCGGGTGGTCCTGGACGAGCTCGGCGCACGGGGCGAGCTGGACTGGTCGAGGTGCGCGGTCGACTCGGTGAACATGAGGGCGCTGAAAAAGGGGAGTTGACGGGTCCGAATCCTGTCGATCGGGGCAAATACGGGTCGAAGATCCACC
>NZ_JAQYWW010000169.1:0-362 GCF_036322525.1 Streptomyces sp. BE20
CGGGAGGGACCTGGATGGTGACCGGGTCGTCGTCCGTCCGGTGGGCGGCGGCCTTGGTCGGCGCGTGCGCCGAGGCCCCGGGCCGCACCGGGAACGCCCCGCTCCCACCGACCGCCCCCCGCCCCCCCCACCCCCCCCCCCCCCCAATGCACCCCCCCCCCCGCCCACCACCACACCAAAAAAAAAAAAAAAAACCAACACAAAACCCAACATAAAAACATAAAAAAAAACCCAAAACAACAACAAACAAAAAAAAAAAAACAAACAAAAAAAAAACAACAAAAACCACAAAAAAAAACAAAAAAAAAAAAAACACACAAAAAGACACAAACAAAAAAAAAACAAAAAACAAAAAAAAAAAA
>NZ_JAQYWW010000170.1:0-305 GCF_036322525.1 Streptomyces sp. BE20
GGGGGGGGGTTGGGGGGGGGGGGGGGGGGGGGGGGGGGGGGGGGGGTTGGGGGGTTGTGGGGGGGGTGTGTGGGGGGGTGGGGGGGGGGGGGGGGGGTGTGTGGGGTGTGGGGTGGGTCGGTTGCGGGGGTGTTGTTTGGGGTGGGCGCCGTTTTGTCCGGGGGGGGGGGCCCCCCCAGCCCACCACTGGCACAACATAAAACCCGGCCGGTTTTGCGGTGACACCCCCCCCCCCACCCCCCCCCCCGCACGACAAACCACGCCGGCCCCCCCCCCCCCCCCCCCCCCCGCGGCACCACAACCCC
>NZ_JAQYWW010000171.1:0-320 GCF_036322525.1 Streptomyces sp. BE20
CCCCCCCCCCCCACCCCCCCCCCCCCCGCCCCCACCACCCCCAGGGCTTCCCCACCGACCCCTATGTCGACCCCGAAGTAGGTGACTGGAGTTCAGTCGAGTGCTCGACCGTTCTCTCCCAGGCGGATCCCGGCGACCAGCCGCTGCTCGTAGATCGGAAGTGCGTCGGGGAGGGAAAGAGTGTGCAATGCAGTGTAGATCTCGGTGGTCGCCGGCTCATTAAACTGGGGGGGGGGGGGGGGGGGGGGGGGGGGGGGGGGGGGGGGGGGGGGGGGGGGGGGGGGGGGGGGGGGGGGGGGGGGGGGGGGGGGGGGGGGGGG
>NZ_JAQYWW010000172.1:0-309 GCF_036322525.1 Streptomyces sp. BE20
CGGTGGAGAGGTACCCGGCGATCTTCTCGGCGGTGGACATGCCGACGCCGCGGATCAGATGGAGGCCCAGGACGTCGAGTCCGGCGATGTCGTCGGGGTGGCCGTGCCCCATTTATCCTTCTTCTGGGGGGGTGTGTGTTTTTTTCCCCGGGCTGTGGGTTTTAAATTGACGTTAATTGAAATGCTGCCCCGGCCCCGGCGACACACGTCACACACACTTCACTTCGACGGAGAGAGCGGAAGAAAGACGGGGACGGAGACAGTGGGCAAGGCAGTGTAGGACGCCGGGCTGGCCTGAAACTGGCCGAC
>NZ_JAQYWW010000173.1:0-329 GCF_036322525.1 Streptomyces sp. BE20
TGGGCGCCCCCACCCCCAAAAAAAAACCCAACACAAAAACCACACCGCTCTCCAGCCATAACAAACCCACCGCCACCAACACCAAGAACCAAACACAAACCACCAACACCACCAACAGCCGCAGCCTCACTCACACAAACAAAAACAAACCACCCCCCACCCCGAAAAACACCCCCACCCCCCCCCCCCCCCCCACACCCCCCCCCCCACCCCCCCCCACCCCCAACACCCCCCCCCCCCCCCCCACCCCACAACAAACACCAACAAAAAAAAAACCACAGCGCGCACCCCCCCCCACACCAAAAACCCCCCCCACCCAAAAAAAAAAA
>NZ_JAQYWW010000174.1:0-255 GCF_036322525.1 Streptomyces sp. BE20
CCCCCCCCCCCCCCCCCCCCCCCCCCCACGAGAGCCCGCCGCTCCCGCCACACGAGATGTCACCGGTGGGCTCCCTCAGCAGGGTGGCCCGCAGCGTCGGTTCGGCGGTCGGTCTTGCCGTTGGCCGTCAGCGGCAGCACCTCCAGCACCACAAAATTCGTGGGGGGGGGGGGGGGGGGGGGGGGGGGGGGGGGGGGGGGGGGGGGGGGGGGGGGGGGGGGGGGGGGGGGGGGGGGGGGGGGGGGGGGGGGGGGG
>NZ_JAQYWW010000175.1:0-222 GCF_036322525.1 Streptomyces sp. BE20
CCGTTCACCACCGCGACGTCCACGTCCGGGAACGCGGCGAGGACGTCCGCCTCGGAAGCACCCACCGCGAGCATCGCCCCACCCGCCGGAAGGGCCTGCATCAACCTGCCGCGCGCCGCGACCAGCGTGGCCGCGTCCGGCAGAGACAGCACCCCGGCCACGTGCGCGGCGGCAACCTCGCCGATCGAGTGCCCGACCAGCACGTCCGCCCGCACACCCCAG
>NZ_JAQYWW010000176.1:0-376 GCF_036322525.1 Streptomyces sp. BE20
GCCCGTTCCGGGGCTGGCCGGTGGGCGAGGCCGAGGGGGGAGCCGTGGGAGAGGCGGCAAGCGGCGCTGCGGGCGGGGCGCGGCGGGCTGGGTGGGGGGGGCGGGCGCGCCGCCGCCCGGGGGGGGGGGGGCGGGCGGGGGGGTGGGGGGCGCTCGGGCCGCGCCCCCCCCCCCCCCACCCCCCCCCCCCCCCCCCCCCCAAACAAAAAACACCCCCCCCCCCACCCCCAAACAACAACCCCCCCACACCCCCCCAACCCCACAAACAACACAACACACACCCACACACCACAAAACCACCAACACCACCCCACAAAACCCCACCCCCACAAAACAAAAACCCACAAAACCACACCAAAAAAATCAAAAAAAAAAA
>NZ_JAQYWW010000177.1:0-308 GCF_036322525.1 Streptomyces sp. BE20
CCCCCAGGAGCTTAATCTTCCCACCACTTAAAAAAATTTCCAAACCCCCACCAATTTTGGGCGCACCCACCTTACTATTTTGGCTGTCGTGGGGGGTGCCGCAAACAGGGTTTTCTGGTGATGGGGGGTGGGGGGGGGCGGGGCGGGGGGGGGGGGGGGGGGGGGGGGGGGGGCGGGCGGCGGGGGGGGGGCGGGCGGGGGGGCCGGGGAGGCTGGCCCGGTGGCGCCCGGAGCCCGCTCCCCGCGGCCCCCCCCCCCCCGCCCGGCCCGCCGCCCCACCCCCCCCACCGCCCCACCCGCCCGCGCGC
>NZ_JAQYWW010000178.1:0-324 GCF_036322525.1 Streptomyces sp. BE20
GGGGGGGGGGGGGGGGGGGGCCGCCTGGGGGGGGGGGCGGGGGGGGGGGGGGGGGGGGGGGGGGGGGGGGGGGCCCCGGGGGGGCCGGGGGGGGCCCCGCCCCCCCCCCCGCCCCCCCCCCCCCCCCCCCCCCCCCCCCCCCCGCCCCCCCCCCCCACCCCCCCCCCCCCCCCCCCCCCACCGCCACCCAACTCCACCAACCCCAACCCCACCACAACCCCCCCACCCCCCCCCCAACCAAAACAACAAACAAACCCACCACGCCACAACCAACCAGCCCGCGCTCACCAACACCACCCCCAAAAAAAACCCCCACCACCCCAC
>NZ_JAQYWW010000179.1:0-948 GCF_036322525.1 Streptomyces sp. BE20
CGGCCCGGTTGTCCCCGGTGAGCAGGACGGGCCGCAGACCGAGCGCCCGCAGGTGCGCGACGGCCTCGGCGCTGGTCGGCCGCACCGCGTCGGCGACCTCCAGGACGGCCCGGGCCGCGCCGTCCCAGCCGACCGCGACGGTGGTCCGGCCGGCCGCCTCGGCGGCGCGTTTGGCCTCGGCGAGCGCCGCGGGCAGGGGGAGGGTGTGCTCGACCAGCAGCGCCTCCCGGCCGGCCACCACCGTGTGGCCCTCGACGACGCCCTGCACGCCGAGTCCGGGCAGGGACCGGAAGTCCTCGACGGCGGGCAGCGGGCCCACCTTCTCGGCGGCGGCCGCGGCGACGGCCGCCGCGACGGGGTGCTCGGAGGCGTGCTCCAGCGCACCGGCCAGCCGCAGGACCTCGGTCTCGGTGACGCCCTCCGCGGTGCGGACGGCGAGCAGGGTCATGATGCCGGTGGTGACGGTGCCGGTCTTGTCGAGGACGACGGTGTCCACCTTGCGGGTGGTCTCCAGCACCTCAGGGCCCTTGATCAGGATGCCGAGCTGGGCGCCGCGTCCGGTGCCGACCATCAGCGCGGTCGGGGTGGCCAGGCCGAGGGCGCACGGGCAGGCGATGATCAGCACGGCGACCGCGGCGGTGAACGCCTCGGTCGGGCTGTCGGCGGCCAGGAGCCGGCCGACCAGGGTGCCCAGCGCGATCAGGATGACCACGGGGACGAAGACGGCGGAGATCCGGTCGGCGAGGCGCTGGGCGGCGGCCTTGCCGTTCTGCGCGTCCTCGACCAGCCGGGCCATCCGGGCGAGCCGGGTGTCGGCGCCCACCCGGGTGGCCTCGACCACCAGCCGGCCGCCCGCGTTGACGGTGGCGCCGGTGACGGCGTCGCCGACCGCGACCTCGACCGGAACCGACTCGCCGGTCAGCATCGAGGCGTCCACGGCGGAGGCGC
>NZ_JAQYWW010000180.1:0-307 GCF_036322525.1 Streptomyces sp. BE20
GGTGCGGTCAAGCAGCACCGAACCCTGGTCGTGGGCCGGGCGGTTGAGGGGTTAGCGGTGGGCTATCTCCGGGAGGGGGGCGGGGACGAGGTCTCGGGGGGACACGCGGGTGGTTTAAAGATATGGGGAGGGGGGCTCGGCAGGGTAAATCGGGCACACTCCGGGGCTGAACTTATGATAGCCGTTCGCGTCCTTTCCCTTTAAACAGCCCCACTCCGCCGCCGGCTGCTCGCACCCGAGCGCGGGGGGGCGCCGCGGCTGCTGCGCCTTCCGCCGCCCAAACGGGAGGCTTTCCGTGTGATCTTCA
>NZ_JAQYWW010000181.1:0-327 GCF_036322525.1 Streptomyces sp. BE20
CCCGCCCAAACAAAGCCCAGCACGAACGGCAGAACGGACCCCGATCCCGTCCCAACTGGCCCACCCCGGACCCCCCACAGCACCTCGACGCACAACACTCCCCCCAAACCGCCCGCCAGCACCAGCCCCAAAGCGACCACCGCCACCAAAACCAAACCCCCCACACCCCCCCCCCCCCCGGAAACCCCCACCACACACCCAACGAACACCCCCCGCCCACCCCCAACACCCCACCCCCCCCACACCACCAAACACACAAAACACCCCCCACCCCCAACAAAAAACAACCAAACCCACCCACACCCCCACCCAGACAACCCACCCCAC
>NZ_JAQYWW010000182.1:0-309 GCF_036322525.1 Streptomyces sp. BE20
GGCCAAACAAACTAAAACCCCCCCGGGGGGGGGTTGGGGTCAACCCACCCCCCCGCCCCCCCCCCAGCCGACGACCCCCCCCCCCCCCCCCCCCCCCCCCCCCCCCCCCCCCAGGGACCCAGCCCGGGGCCCCGGCCCCCCCCCCCCCGCCCCCCCCCCCGCCCCCCCACCCCGCCCCCCCCCCCCCCCCCCCCCTCACCACCCCCAAACACACACCCACAGCCTCGTACCAACCCCCCCCCCCCCCCCACAACAACCCCCCCACACTTAACAACAACCCAGGAAACCCCAACCCCCCACCAAAAAAAA
>NZ_JAQYWW010000183.1:0-337 GCF_036322525.1 Streptomyces sp. BE20
GGGCCAAAAAAAAAAAAAAAAACACCCACAAAAAAAAAAACACACCACCCCCACAAAAACAAAACAAAAAAACATACACCACACCCCCCACCCACAACACAACAACAAACACAACCACACCCCCCCCAACCACCAAACCCCCCCCCCCCCCCCCCCCACCCAAAAACCCCCCACCCCCCCCCCCCCACCCCACCCCCACCACCAAAAACCCGGCCCCACCACGGCCCCCACCAACACAAAACCCGCCAAAAACACCAAACCCCGCAACAAACAAACACAAACCAAAAAAAACCCCCCCTCCCGCAGGGGCTACAAAATACACCCCCCCCCACCCCAC
>NZ_JAQYWW010000185.1:0-948 GCF_036322525.1 Streptomyces sp. BE20
CGGCCCGGTTGTCCCCGGTGAGCAGGACGGGCCGCAGACCGAGCGCCCGCAGGTGCGCGACGGCCTCGGCGCTGGTCGGCCGCACCGCGTCGGCGACCTCCAGGACGGCCCGGGCCGCGCCGTCCCAGCCGACCGCGACGGCGGTCCGGCCGGCCGCCTCGGCGGCGCGCTTGGCCTCGGCGAGCGGCGCCGGAAGGTACTGCGCCCAGTCGGCCAGGAGGGCTTCCCGGCCGGCCACCACGGCGTGGCCGTCGACGACGCCCTGCACGCCGAGCCCCGGGATGTTCTCGAACCCTTCGACGGCGGGCAGCGGGCCCACCTTCTCGGCGGCGGCCGCGGCGACGGCGGCGGCGATCGGGTGCTCGGAGGCGTGCTCCAGCGCACCGGCCAGCCGCAGGACCTCGGTCTCGGTGACGCCCTCCGCGGTGCGGACGGCGAGCAGGGTCATCCGGCCGGTGGTGACGGTGCCGGTCTTGTCCAGCACGATCGTGTCGACCCTGCGGGTGGATTCGAGCACCTCAGGGCCCTTGATCAGGATGCCGAGCTGGGCTCCGCGTCCGGTGCCGACCATCAGCGCGGTCGGGGTGGCCAGGCCGAGGGCGCACGGGCAGGCGATGATCAGCACGGCGACCGCGGCGGTGAAGGCCGCGGTCCAGCCCTCGCCGGTGCCGAGCCAGTAGCCGAAGGTGGCCAGGGCCAGGACGATCACGATCGGGACGAAGACGGCGGAGATCCGGTCGGCGAGCCGCTGGGCGGCGGCCTTGCCGTTCTGGGCGTCCTCGACCAGCCGGGCCATCCGGGAGAGCTGGGTGTCGGCGCCCACCCGGGTGGCCTCGACCACCAGCCGGCCGCCCGCGTTGACGGTGGCGCCGGTGACGGCGTCGCCGACCGCGACCTCGACCGGAACCGACTCGCCGGTCAGCATCGAGGCGTCCACGGCGGAGGCGC
>NZ_JAQYWW010000186.1:0-362 GCF_036322525.1 Streptomyces sp. BE20
AAGATCCATTTGCTCACCGAACGTACCGGTCTGCCCATCGCGCTCGCGATCTCCGGCGCCAACCTGCACGACAGTCCGGCCCTGATCCCGCTCGGCGAGGCGATCCCACCGATCCGCTCCCGACGCGGACCGCGGCGCCGCCGGCCCGGCAAGCTCCACGGCGACATTGCCGACGACAACCGATTCAACCGCTCCTACCTGCGGCGACGGCAGATCACACACCGCATACCACGCCGCGGTCACGAGTCCTCCCAACGTCTCGCCCGCCAACGCTGGGTGAACGAAAGGACCGTCCACTCGCTCCGCCGCTACCTCCGACACCACCGCCGCTACGAACGCAAGAGCACCCACTTCTCTGCCTT
>NZ_JAQYWW010000187.1:0-341 GCF_036322525.1 Streptomyces sp. BE20
GGGGGGGGGGGGGGGGGGGGGGGGGGGGGGGGGGGGGGGGGGGGGGGGGGGGGGGGGGGGGGGGGGGGGGGGGGGGGGGGGGGGGGGGGGGGCGCGCCCGGCCCCCCCCCCCCCCCCCCCCCCCCCCCCCCCCCCCCCAACCCACCCCCCACCACCAACCCCCACACCCACCAAGCCCCCACCCCCCCCACGAGAGGGACTTCCACGCCCGGCCCGCCAACGTGTCCGCCGCCGACGGCCGGTCTGTGGTCGGCGGGCCCGGGGAGGACGCCGACCGCCCACCCGACCCGGGGGCCCCACTGGCGGACGGCCAGCTCGAAGAACGCCGCCGCAGCGCCGAC
>NZ_JAQYWW010000188.1:0-315 GCF_036322525.1 Streptomyces sp. BE20
GGGGGGGGGCGGGAAAAAAAAAAACGTTTTGCAAAAAAACAGTTATAAAATAAAAAAAAAAAACAAAAAAAAAAAATAAAAAATTATTGTTTATATAAAAAAAAAAAAAAATACAACCCCCACACCACACAAACACCCCAAAACAAAACCCACAACCCCCCCGCAAATAAAAAAACCCAACAAAACCCCCCCCAAAAAAAAAAAAAAAAAAAAATAATAAACAAAAAAAAAAAAAAAACCAAAAAAAAAAAAAAAACAAAAAAAAAACCACCCCCCCCAAAAAAAAAAAAAAAACACCACACCACAACAAAAAAA
>NZ_JAQYWW010000189.1:0-339 GCF_036322525.1 Streptomyces sp. BE20
CCGGTGGTCGTGGTCACCGAGCTGGAAGCCAAGCGGCACCACCCCGAACTGGGCTACTTCGCCCGCCAGGCGCTGCGGCTGCTCGACGACTTCCGGGTCCGCTTCGGCCGTCTGGTCGAGCCGGTCCCGGTCGGGGAGCTCGGCGGCACCATCCGGGTCGAGCTCAACCACTCCGACCGGGCGATACTGCCGGCCGGCGACCGGGTCGGGGGCGGCGAGGCGGACACCCGCATCCTCGCGGTCGCGCGCAACCTGAAGGCCGACGGGTACGACGTAACAGACATCTCCAAGGACGTCCCACAGGGGATCACCTCGTCATCGGTAGGTCTGAGCGCCGAG
>NZ_JAQYWW010000190.1:0-320 GCF_036322525.1 Streptomyces sp. BE20
GGGGGGGGGGGGTGGAGGGGGTGTGTTGGGGGGGGGGGGGGGGGGTGGGTGGGGGGGGTTCGTGGGGGTGGGGGGGGGGGGGGGTGTTGGGTGGTGGGGTGGGTGCCCGGTGTCGCCGCGGGGGCGGGGGGGCGCCCCCCCCCCCCCCCCCAACCACCCACCCCACCCCCCCACACCAAAAACCCCACCCACCCCCCCCCCCCCCCCCCCCCCCCACACCCCCCAACAAAAAAAAAAAAAAACCACACCCCGACAAAAAAAAAAACAAAACCCCCCACGACACAGCCCCCCAACCAAAACCAAAAAAAACCACAAAAAAA
>NZ_JAQYWW010000191.1:0-394 GCF_036322525.1 Streptomyces sp. BE20
GGGTGCGGCGCGCCCGAGTTGTGTCTCGGGGGGGGCCGCGGGGCGGGGGCGTGGTGGGGGGGGGGCGTGGGGGGTGGGGGGGGGGGGGGGGGGGGTGGGGGGGGGCTGGCCGGGTGTATGGGGGGGGGGCCGGGGCGGGGGGGCGGGGGGGGGGGGGGCGCGGCGGGGGGGCGGCCGGCCGGGGGGGCCGCCCCCCCACAAACCCCGTCACCCCAAAAAAGACCCCAACCCCCCGCCCCGCGCCGCGAGACCCCCCCCCCCACAACGCACGCACACACCCCCCCCCCCCCCCCCCCCCCCACCACCCCCACAAACACAGCGAAAAATCAAGCACCCACCCACCCAATCACAACCCCCACCCACCCCCCCCACAAAACACACACCACCAAAAAAA
>NZ_JAQYWW010000192.1:0-405 GCF_036322525.1 Streptomyces sp. BE20
CCCGGCCCCAGACCCAACCGACCGTCCATCGCCGCCAGGAAACCCGCGAACGCCCCGTGCGACACCACCACACCCTTCGGACGCCCCGTCGAACCCGACGTATGGATCACATACGCCGCCCCCTCCGGATCCACCGGCACGCCACCGAACGGCTCGGCGGACTCCGTCGCACGGACCGTCTCCGGATCGTCCAGCAGCAGCACCGGGACGCCCTCCGGCAGTACGGCCGCGCTCTCCCCCACCGCGACCGTGCAGACCGGCGACGCGTCCTCCACCATGAACGCCAGCCGCTCCGCCGGGAAACCCGGATCCAGCGGCAGATACCCCGCCCCCGACCGCAACACCGCCACCATCGCCACCACCAGGTCCACCGACCGCGGCAACGCCAACCCCACCCAACGACCC
>NZ_JAQYWW010000193.1:0-467 GCF_036322525.1 Streptomyces sp. BE20
ACCGACCCGGCCGCGCTCGCGGCCAACCCGTGGCCCTCCTACGCCGCCGCTGCCTTCGACACCATCCACCTCTGAAACGCCGGACCGCGAAGACCGAGCTAACCCGCCGAACCTTCGTCCGCGCAACCGCGACCGCCGGAGCCTCCGCCAGCACCGGCCCGCCCGCCACCACCCCCACGGCTGCCCCCGCGCCGGGCCGTCTCACCTGCACCGTCAAGGACGTCCGTCACGTCGACGTGCTGAAGCAGGAGAACATCCGCTTCGACCACTCCTACGCCACACTGAACAACGTGCGCTGCTTCGGCGACAAGCAGGCGCTGCAGGTCCCGGACGGCGCCGACGTGTTCCGCCCGCCCCACCCGCGCCCCAGCGACGGCGGTGCGCTGCTGCCGTACCCGATGGACACCACCAACTAAAACGCCCAGAACGCCGGCGGCCTGCCGCCCGACAGGGCCACCGGACCCCAG
>NZ_JAQYWW010000194.1:0-8562 GCF_036322525.1 Streptomyces sp. BE20
ACCGTCCTCGCCGCCGACCAGATGTCGCCGTACATGCGGCAGGCCCAGGTCGACATCGAGGACGCCCGCTTCTACGAGCACGGCGCCGTCGACCTCAAGGGCGTGCTCCGCGCGATCAGCAAGAACGCGGAGAGCGGCACCACCTCCCAGGGCGCCTCGACGCTGACCCAGCAGTACGTGAAGAACGTCAACGTCGAGAAGGCCGGCGACGACCAGGCGGCCGTCCTGGAGGCCCAGCGCAAGACCCTGGGCCGCAAGATCCAGGAGCTGAAGGTCGCGATCAAGCTGGAGGAGGACCTGACCAAGGACCAGATCCTCACCAACTACCTCAACATCACCTTCTACGGCCACCAGGCCTACGGTGTCGAGGCCGCCGCCCAGCGGTACTTCAGCAAGAACAACAAGGACCTGACGATCGCCGAGGCCGCCACCCTCGCCGGCGTGGTGCAGAACCCCTCGCAGTACGACCCGGTGCGCTTCCCCGAG
This sequence comes from Streptomyces sp. BE20, assembly GCF_036322525.1. Taxonomy (NCBI): domain Bacteria; kingdom Bacillati; phylum Actinomycetota; class Actinomycetes; order Kitasatosporales; family Streptomycetaceae; genus Streptomyces; species Streptomyces sp. BE20. The sequence goes on from NZ_JAQYWW010000194.1 coordinate 487, forward strand.
AACACGGTCAAGCGGCGCAACGTCGTGCTCGACAAGATGCTCGAGAACAAGCACATCACCGCGGACCAGGCCAAGGAGGCCAAGGCCGCCCCGCTGGGCCTGAAGTTCAAGGACCCGCAGAACGGCTGCATCACCGCGCAGGCCGGCATGGGCTTCTTCTGCGACTACGTCCGGCACGTGGTCAAGCAGGACCCGGTCTTCGGCAAGAACGCCGCCGACCGAAAGAAGTTCTGGGACCAGGGCGGTCTGAACATCTACACCACCCTCGACCCGGACAAGCAGGCCGCCGCCCAGAACGCGGTGACCTCCAAGGTCAAGGTGACCGACCCGGTCTCGGCCGCCGCCACCATGATGGAGCCCGGCACCGGCAAGATCCTCGGGATGGCCCAGACCCGCCCGTACGGCCTGGACCCGAACAAGAACCAGACCGTCGTCAACCTCAACGTCGACGCGGCGATGGGCGGCGGCAACGGCTTCCAGACCGGTTCGACGTTCAAGCCGGTCCTGGCCGCGGCGGCGCTGGAGTCGGGGATGTCCCCCACCCAGCCGTTCCCGTCCGAGAACAAGATCGAGTACCCCACGATGTCCACCTGCTCGGGCACCTGGAAGAACACCGCCAAGGGCAAGGAGCGCAGCGTCGGCAACGAGTCGGCCAGCGAGGTCGGCCCGTACGAGCTGAAGCAGGCCATGGCCCTGTCGGTCAACACCTACTTCGTGCAGATGGAGCAGAAGGTCGGCCTCTGCGCGATGAAGCAGATGGCCAACAAGCTCGGCATCAGCCAAACCTCGAAGGGTGACCCGTTCGTCGAGGTCCCGTCGATGGTCCTCGGCACCCTGGAGCTCTCCCCGCTGACCATGGCGAACGTCTACGCCACCTTCGCCGCCCGCGGCAAGTACTGCACCCCCGTCGCGATCAACAAGATCACCACGGTGGACGGCAAGGACATCAAGGTCCCGCAGACGACCTGCAGCCAGGCCTACTCCCAGGACACCGCGGACGCCCTCAACGCCGTCCTGCTCAACGTGACCGAGAAGGGCACCGGCGCCTCCCTCCAGCTCGAAGGCGGACGCCAGATCGCCGGCAAGACCGGTACCACCGACGAGAAGAAGGCCGCCTGGTTCAGCGGCTACACCCCGCAGCTCGCCACCGCCGTCTGGCTCGGCGGCCCGGCTGGCGGCGTGAAGATGAAGAACATGAAGATCGGCGAGACCTACTACGGCGCCGACGGCGTCTTCGGCGCCACCGGCCCCGGCCCGATCTGGCAGATGGCGATGAACCAGGCCCTGCGCGGCGCTCCCATGGAGACCCTGCCGACCATCAACATCCCGGACCCGGCACCCAAGCCCGACCCGAACGCCACCGCGCCGGCCAGCCCGCCGGCCACCGGCGACCCGAACGCAGGTGGCAACCCGCCGCCCGCCAACACCGGCGGCGGCAACCCCGGCGGCACCAACGCCGGCGGCCTGATCGGCGGCGGGATCACCCTCCCGCCGGGCATCATCGGCGGCGGCAACGACGGCGGTCACGGAAACGGCAACGGCAACGGCAACGGCGGTGGCCACCGCTGACCGACCCGGTCGACCGTGACGCGAAGAGGGGTGCCCCCCGAGCCAGTGGCTCGGGGGGCACCCCCTTCTTCTCCCGCTGCGCGGCCGGCCTGCCGTCCTACTGCCCCGCCGACCCTCTGCGCTGTTGCCCTGCCGACCTGTCGTCAGCCGGTCAGCGCGGCCTTCACCGCGGCGGCGACCCGGCCGCCCTCGGCCAGACCGTCGACCTTCGGCTTCACCAGCTTCATCACGGCGCCCATGCCCTGCGGCCCGGTCGCACCACTCTCGGCGACGGCGGCGGTCACGATCGCCGCCAGCTCGTCGTCGGAGAGCTGCTTGGGCAGGTAGTCGGCCAGCACCTCGCCCTCGGCCCGCTCCCGGGTGGCCTGCTCGGTCCGGCCCGCGGTGTCGAACGCCTCGGCGGCCTCCCGGCGCTTCTTCGCCTCCCGACCGATCACCTTCAGCACCTCGGCGTCCGAGAGCTCCCGCTTCGTCTTACCCGCCACCTCCTCGCTGGTGACCGCGGAAAGCGTGAGCCGGATGGTGGACGAGCGGAGCTCGTCCCGGACCCTGATGGCAGCCGTGAGGTCCTCCTGCAGCTGCGCCTTGAGCGTCGTCATGGCCCGAGTCTTTCACCTGCGGCGTTCAGCTGCCCGGCATTAAGCCGTGGGCCTCCGAACGAAGCCGGCCCCGTCGGCCCGCCCGTCCGCCGTCCTTCCTGTCCCCTTCCCCTCGGTCCCCTCCGATCCGCTCCCTTCCCCTCCGCTCCCTTCCCATCGCGCAGAGTAACCCTTTAAGGTGGTTACATGACCGATGAGCGAGCCCCGGGGCTGATCCTGCACCCTCCCGGTGGAGGAACCGCCTTCCACTTCGACCCCGGCGCGCTCTGCCTGGAACTGCTCACCACCGGCGCGCCGGCGCCGTACACGCGCTACGAGACGCTGCACCGCCCGGCGGACCTCGCCGGGTGGCTCCCGCAGTCCCGGCTGGGCCTGCCGTACGAGGCCGTCCGGATCAGCGACGAGCAGCTCGCGGGCATCCGCACCCTGCGGGACGCCCTCTGGAGGCTCGCCGCGACCCGCGCGGGCGGCGGCGCACCCGGGCTGCTCGACAGCGGCAGGAGCGCCGGGGCCGGCGGGACGGCCGACGACTACGCCGTGCTCAACCGGGCCGCCGCGCTGCCGCCGCTCGCCCCCCAGATCGCCCCGGACGGCACGCCCGCCCCGCCGCTGCCCGGCGACGGCGCCCAACTCGCCTCGACCGTCGCCCGCGACGCGATCGCACTGTTCACCGGCCCGTACGCGGAACGGGTCCGCGAGTGCGGCGCCCACAACTGCCACCTGCTCTTCGTCGACACCTCGCGGCCCGGGCGGCGGCGCTGGTGCTCGATGGAACGGTGCGGCAACCGGCACAAGGTCCGGGCACTGCGGGCCCGGCGCGAACAGGCCGAGTAGCCCCAGGAACGCCGGCCACCCGCGACCCCCGTCGACACACCCGGCACGTCCGGCGCATCCGGCATGCCCGAGTCCACCGGTGACGCACCCGGTCGGCCCAGCCGTCGCACCGGCCGACGACCGAACCGACCGGACGCACCACCGGTCGGCCCCCGCACGCCCACCGGCAGTTCACCCGCTGATCCGCCGTCTGAGACCATGGACCGATGCGACCGCTGTACTCCGTCCCCCTCGGAATCGCCGCCACCGGCGCCGCCTGCCTCGCCTACTCCGTTGGGTACGAGGTCCGTTCCTTCCGCCTCCGCCGGGTCGAGATTCCGGTCCTCCCCCGAGGCGCCCGCCCCATCCGGGTACTGCAGGTCTCCGACATCCACATGGTGAGCGGGCAGGGCAGGAAGCAGCGCTGGCTGCAGAGCCTCGCCGGACTCCGGCCCGACCTGGTGGTGAACACCGGCGACAACCTCTCCGACCCGCTCGGCGTCCCCGCCACCCTGGACGCGCTCGGGCCGCTGATGGAGTTCCCGGGCGTCTACGTCTTCGGGTCCAACGACTACTACGGCCCGGCCCGCAAGAACCCGGCCCGCTACCTCCAGGCCCTGCGCAGTGGCGTCCACGGCATGAACAACCCCGACGGCACGGCCGGGCGCGGCGTCAACGGCGCCGTCCACAACCCCTGGGAGAAGCTGCGCGACGGCTTCGACGCCGCCGGCTGGCTCGACCTCACCAACGCCCGGGGCCGGCTCACCGTCGGCGGACTCGACCTGGAGTTCACCGGCCTCGACGACCCGCACATCCGGCGCGACCGCTACAGCGCGGTCACCGGCGGCCCGTCGCCCGACGCCGACCTCTCGCTCGCCGTCGTCCACGCCCCCTACCTGCGTGTCCTCGACGCCTTCACCGCCGACCGCTACCCGCTGATCCTGGCCGGCCACACCCACGGCGGCCAGCTCTGCATCCCCTTCTACGGCGCCCTGGTCACCAACTGCGACCTCGACGCCAAGCGGGTCAAGGGCCTCTCCACCCACCAGGCCGGCGGCCGCCGCTCCTATCTGCACGTCTCGGCCGGCTGCGGCACCAACCGCTACACCCCCGTCCGCTTCGCCTGCCCCCCCGAAGCCACCCTCCTCACCCTCACCCCGGCCGCCCGCTGACCCGCCCGGACGCTCGCCGAGAATCGGATTTCGTCTCTCGGCAAGCGTCCGGTAGAGTTCTACTCGTCGCGAAGGAGACGGAGCGACAAACAGCAGGACCGGGGTGTGGCGCAGCTTGGTAGCGCGCTTCGTTCGGGACGAAGAGGCCGTGGGTTCAAATCCCGCCACCCCGACCCAGCAGTACAGAGGGCCCATCGGAGAGATCCGATGGGCCCTCTGGCGTTATGCGCGTTTGACTGAGTGACCGAGCCTCAGGGCCCTGGGAGAACAGGCCATCCATGACCGTGGCGCCGGTCTGGATCATGGGGCGGGACGGGTCGAGGCGGTAGGTCTCTTCGGTGGCCGCCGTACTGAAGTGCCGACCAGACTGGAGATCGCTTCCAGGGACACACCGCTGTCCGAGAGCAGGGACACGAAGCTGTGGCGTAGCTCACGGGGAGCAAGAGCGCCATACGGCGATGTGTGGCGGGATCTGCGGGGTGCCCGCGGGCCGGCTGATCGTGGATCGTGGTGGGTCGCCGGGTGGTTCCCTCGTCGCCCGGACCCCAAAGGCGCAGCCGGAACTTCCAAGACCGGCGAGGCTGCCCGATCGACGATCGAACCCTCCGCTCAACCTGAGTCATGGCAGCAGGTCATGCCGGTCGGTACGGGGCACAAATCGCAGGCGGGTTGTCATCTCGCCATGCGAAGCTGGATGCATGATTGGCGAGCCGCCCGGCGCTTACGTCGGCCAGGATTTCAGCACCCGCCGCTTGGCCCACGAGGCGGGAGTACACCGTCCGCTACAAGCCGGCATCTGTGGGACGAAGGTGACCGGCGCTGAGTCGATCGTCGTCTCTGGTGGCTACAAGGACGACGAGGACTACGGCGATGTCGTTGTCTACACCGGCCACGGTGGACAGGACTCATCGAAGAACCAGGTCGCTGACCAAACCCTGGAAGATCCCGGGAACGCTGCCCTGGTCACCAGTTACCTGGAAGGCCTTCTTGTCCGAGTGCTGCGCGGGGCACACAAGGGCTCCAAGTATGCGCCCAAGTCGGGCTACCGGTACGACGGATTGTTCCGAGTCACGGGCTACGGCAGCAAACTCGGAATTGACGGTCACTTGATATGGCAGTTCCGCATGGAGGCGCACGAGGGCACGCCGATCCCCGCGGCCGTAGAAACAGCAGACCTACCCATGGCCGACGAACTCCCACTCGAAGACGACGCTGAACCGCCTGTCACTGGCAGTGAAACCCCCGAACGGGTACCCACCACAGTGCAGCGCATCGTCCGTAGTAGCGCTGTAAAACGACAGGTCAAGGCCTGGCACGACAACCAGTGCCAGGTCTGCGCACTGCGCATTGAGGTTCCCGGCGGCAACTACAGTGAGGGCGCCCACATCCAAGCCCTTGGTAGCCCCCACAACGGACCTGATATCGCTGCGAACGTTCTCTGCCTCTGCCCGAACTGCCACGTCATGCTTGACGCCGGCGCCATAGTCCTGACTGACGATCTCATGGTCATCAAGGGAGGCACCGAGATCGGCACCCTGCGGACCCACCCCAAGCACAAGATCGACCTCAATTGTGTGCGCCGGCACCGCGAGCGATGGCGTCAATGAGGAGCTCCAGTCGGCTTAGCAGTGCCGGACCGGTGGAGTGGGACCGGTGGAGTGTCTAGCATCCGAGTTGCCTCGGGACGAAGAGGCCGTGGGTTCAAATCCCGCCACCCCGACCCAGCAGTACCAGTCAGGCCCCATCGGAGAGATCCGACGGGGCCTGACTGGTTTCTGTGTGACTGGGCCTCAGGGGCCTGCTGGAACAGGTCGTGCATGACCGTCACACCCGCCCGGGCCGGACTTGCGGCTCCTGGCGTCGCACCGGGCCGCCCCGTGCGTGACAGCTCAACCGTGCCAGGTACGGCTGTCGCGGGCCACGGCGAAGATCTGGTCCACCTGGTCGCTCCGAAGCCGGGGCGACCACCTGGACAGATGCCGGTCCACGTGCGCTCCGTCCAACAGCAGAACCGGGGACTGCGCTGATCCGATCGTGATCGAGGCCGCCCCCACCACGGCGACCACCGGCTGGACCGGCACCGGGAACCCCGAGCGCGCCGAGAGCACTCGCGCGACCTTCGCCGATTCGCTCTGGCTCGCGGGCGCGTAGCGTGTGGCCGCACGGTTGACGGTGATCGCCCGGTCCCCCTGCCAGACGGTGGCGCCCCGGTGGTGCTTCGTGTTGATCGTGAAGACGCCCGGCGGGCCGATGACCAGATGGTCGATGTCGGTTCCGCTGGAGAACTGCACCGAGTGGAGCACCTTCCACCCGTCGGGAAGACGGTCCAGCCGGCGGCCGACCAGACGCTCACCCCGCAGGCCGACTGCCCACGGGTGAGCCTGCGTCTGCTCCGAACTGAGCCAGTAGGCAAGTCGTCGTTTGATCCAGCTCGGCTCGACCTCGTCGATCTTTCGGCGGATGGAGTCACCAGGAGCGTTCAGCGACAGGTCGAAGCCGGGTGCCGCGGGAGGCGCGACAGGAGGCGCGGACGGCACGGGAGGCGGCACGAGCGGCGGCGAGGGCGGCTGAACCGGCGTCGCTTTGGCAACGCCGGGTGCCGTCGCCAGGTGAGCGGCCAACACGGTCTCGACAACGGCCCGTTGGCGCTCGTCCCGCACCACGGTCTCGCCGGTCTTGAAGTCGTACCAGCCGAGGGCCTTCTCGGCACCGCGCCGGTTCACGTACAACCTGTCGTGGCCGTGACGGCGCCAGCGTCCGACGGTGAACTCGTCCATCCCCACCCCCGAGACAACGATCGTTCGACGATCCACCTCAGCACGGGGAAGGACGGCTGCCAAGAGGGCGTCGGGGACTGCCAGGTCGGTATTGCGCGGGCGGGGAGCCCCGCCCGGTACGGTCCTGCCGGAGAGGTCCGGCAGGACCCTGTCGGGGGTCCTGCCGAGCGTCGGCTCAGGCTCGCTGCGGCGGGCCGGACCTGACAGAAAGTCGGGCCGGCGGCGGACGGGTGGCGGAACCGCAGACTGACGTTCTCCCATGGCACGGCAGATCGGTTGTCGCGACCGTGCCAGGATCGGGCCGGACGGGGAGTAGCCTGGGCATCACCGAAGGCACTTCGCATGCCGGCACCGGATACTGGCGTCGTCTCCGGCGAACGGCCATGCCGGACTCGGCCTCCGGGTCGAGCCCGGAGACGGGTCCTTGATCATGACTGCGACCCTCGATCGCGCGACAACGCCCGCCGCCCCGCAACCCACCGCCCGGATCTCCCTCGCGCCCGTCGGCGCGCGGGCCGGCAGGTTGGACGGCGCCTGGTGGCCCCGCTCGCGTGATCTTCTTCGCGAACTCCCCTCCCTGGCCGCCGAGATCGACGAGCGGTGGGGCCGGGTCACCCGGATCACCGTGAACCCGGCGCAGTGGCCCGTCGTCCCCCGGCGCATCCCGGTCGTCGGGCACACCGTGCACGCGGGTTGGTTCGGGGCCGAGCAGGACGAACACACGATCGCGGTGTGCTCGTACGCCCCACGCCGGCTGAACCTGCTGGTCGTCCCGCCGTCGACGGATGCCGCCGTCGCCGCGCGGCTGATGTCCGAGGCGGCCGGCCCCGCCCGTATGCGGACCGCGAGCGAGCTGCTCGCCGCCGAGGCGGACGGCGCTGCGGACGGGCCGGACGTCCGTTCCGACTTCCTGCCGTCGGCCGCCGCGCCGGGCGACGGCCCCGGCGAGGCCGGACGGCGTGCGGGCATCGCCCGGAGCCGTGCCGCAGCCTGGCCGGCGACCGCCTAGTGAGCTGGTCCGGAGATGCGTGAGCAGTAGCGGCAGATTCGGTCGATGATCTGGTCGGCGGTCTTGGTCCACTTGAACGGGTGGGCACTGTCGTTCCAGTTCTTGATCCAGTCCTCGAGTGTGGCCTTCAGCTCGTC
>NZ_JAQYWW010000196.1:0-325 GCF_036322525.1 Streptomyces sp. BE20
CGAAGGTCTCCGGGGTCGCCATCACCGCGGCCCCGCCCGCGAGGGCGAGATCGCACTCGCCCGCCTGCAGCGCCCGGGCCGCCAGGTGCAGCGTGACCAGGGACGACGAGCAGGCGGTGTCCACCGTCAGCGCGGGGCCCACCAGGCCGATCGTTTATGAGATCCGGCCGGTGGCGACGCTCCCGGAGTTGCCGGTCCCGAGGTACGCCTCGACCTCGTCCGTGACGTCCAGCAGGCGCGCGGCGTAGTCGTGGTACATCAGGCCGACGTAGACGCCGGTGCGGGAGCCGCGCAGGCCCAGCGGGTCCACCCCGGCCCGCTCCAG
>NZ_JAQYWW010000197.1:0-269 GCF_036322525.1 Streptomyces sp. BE20
CCCAACCACCCCCCCCCCCCCGCCCCGTCCCCGCAGCACGGAGGATTTTTCATCATCGTACTCAATTCCAGAATTCAGATCGTGACTGTAGTAAAGTCGTGTGCTATTCCGAACTGCGATTCCGGCTGACCCCCGCGGGCGCGGGGAGGACAAAAAGGGGGGGTGGGGTGGTGGGGGGTGGGGGGGGGGGGGGGGGTTGTCGCCCGTGGAGTGGGGTTTCTTTCTGTTTTTTTTTCGGGGCGGGGGCCGGGGGGGGGGGGGGGGGCCCC
>NZ_JAQYWW010000198.1:0-376 GCF_036322525.1 Streptomyces sp. BE20
GGGGGGGGGCGGCCCCCCACACAAAAACCCAACCAACCCCCCACCCCCACCCCACAAACCCCACAACCCCCCCCATCAACCAACCCGAACACCAAACCAAAACAAAAAAACAAACAAAAAAAAAAAAAAACCACCACACCCCAAACCCAATACCCGCAAAAAACCGTTCCACTGACCGACCCCACGGCGCCCGAATACCCCCCCCCGAAAAAAAAAAACCGATACAACACCAAACCCCCCCACCCGACCAAACAAACTTTTTGGCCCTCACACCCAACCAAGCATCTCCCCCCCCCACCACGGCGAGCCCACAAACCTATGCGCCAACAGAAACACCCCCCCCGGGTGCGAAAATGACCGCCCCCCGCAGACCGGA
>NZ_JAQYWW010000199.1:0-300 GCF_036322525.1 Streptomyces sp. BE20
GGGGGGGGGCGCCCACACCGAACAACCCCCCCCACAACACACACCCCACCCAACCAAAAAAAAAAAAAAAAAAAAAAAAAAAAACAACAAAACACAAACCCAACCCCACCCCCCCCCCCCCCCCCACAACCCCCCCCCACCACCCACACCACCCCCCCAAACCCCCAAAAAAACCACACCCAAAACCCCAAACAACAACCCCACCACCACAACCACCCCACCACACCAAAAAAAAAAAAAAAAAAAAAAAAAAAAAACAACAAACCCAACACACAAACCACACCACCCCACCAACCACCC
>NZ_JAQYWW010000200.1:0-311 GCF_036322525.1 Streptomyces sp. BE20
GGGGGGGGGCCGCGCGGCCCACAACCCCCCCCCCCACCCCCCCCCCCTCGCCCCGGGGGGGGGTGCCCGCACACCGCCCCCCCCACCCGAAAAAAAACCCCCACCCCACCCCCCCCCCCCCCACCCCCCAACAACCCCCCCCCCCCCCCCCCCCCCAAAAACAACCACCCCCCCCCCCCCCCCCCCCCCCCCCCCCCCCCCCCCCCCCCCCACCCAACAAAACACCAAAAAACAAAAAAAAAAACAAAACACACCCACCACCCACACCCCCCAACACACACACAACAACAACAAAAAAAAACACCCAAACA
>NZ_JAQYWW010000201.1:0-368 GCF_036322525.1 Streptomyces sp. BE20
GGACATCAGCGACCAGAAGCCGACCGAGTTGTCGTTCCCGCTGCCCGTGGTGTCGTTCAGGTAGTTCAGACGGTGGTCGTTGCGGTACTCGTGGGCGAAGACTCCGTGGCCGCCGTTCTCGGGCTGCATGGTGTAGTCGCAGAACCAGTTGAGATCGGACGAGCGTCGTGTAGGGACCGAGTGTGCAATGCAGTGTAGATCTCTGTGGTCGCCGTATCATTAAATACGGGGGGGTGGGTTGGTGGGGCTGGGGTCTGGCTTGGTGGGGGGGGGGGTGGTGTGTGGGTGTGCCTTCTGGGTTGGGGGGGGGTGGGGGGTGGGTGTGTTGGGGGGGGGGGCGGGGGGGCGGGCCGCGGCGGCCCCCCCCC
>NZ_JAQYWW010000202.1:0-12246 GCF_036322525.1 Streptomyces sp. BE20
CAGGGTCCGTACCCCGGGCCAGAACGGCTCACGCGAGCGGGGCTTCGGCTCGCTGAAGTACGAGAAGCTGTTCTTGGAGGAGATACCCGACGCCCTCGACCTGGTCCGCCATGCCGAGGACTACCGGCTCGAGTACAACACTGTCCGCCCTCACGAGGCACTCGCCTGGAACCGGCCCCACGACGTGCACACCGGCCAGGCCGACCCGCTCGTCCCCAAATCAGCGCCGGTCCGGTTGGTCTCCGCGCGGGCCCTTGTCGACGATCACGTAATTCGTCTCGGGCGCTGATCTTGTGACTGGCCATCAGGTTCTGTGCAGGATCCGCTTGCGCAGAAGGTCGAAGTTGGCGCGGCCGTACCCGGCCCGCTTGATGAACTTCACTCGCGTGTTCTGTCCCTCGACCTGGCCCGAACTCCAGGGGGTGGACAGTCCGGCGATGACTGCGTCCTGGTCTCGGCGCAGGCCGTTGACCAGAGAGTGCATTGCAGGCAGAGGGTCCTGCTCGACCCGCTCCATCCACTGGGGCAGGTGGACGCCGCGTAAGTCGCGCATCATCTCGGCGAAGCCGCGGACGTGGTCGGTGACCGCGTCGAGTTCGGGGCAGCCGGCGCGGATCTCCTTGAGGGTGAGGGCGTCCTCGTCGGTGAGGTTGCCCGGGTTGGTCATGATCCACCGTACGACGCGGCGGGGCCGTGGAGCGGGCCTGGGCGCCGGCGCGGGAGCTGAGGACGTGAAGGTTCGCAGGTAGCGGCGGACGGCCTGGACGCTGCCGGTGAAACCGAGGGCCCCGATGTCGCGGTGCAGCTGGGCGGTGTCGTGGCAGCCCTCGTTCCACCGCTGGTGGAGGTAGGGCCGGTACTCATCCAGAATCGTCGACCGGTTGACCGCCTTGACCAGGAGTTCGTCGATGCTGGTCGCGCGGGCGAAGCGGCGGACGGTGGAACGGTCCAGCTGGAGCCGGTGGCAGATCGACTCCAGCGAGGCGCCTTGGCCCAGCAGATCCTGGACGAGGGTGAACCGCTCCCGGGTCCGGACCACGAGGCGACGCTCGCGACCGCATACGTCCAGGGTCCCGACCGGTGCCGCCACCGGGCCTTCGCCATCAGTGGGCGCGTCGGCGGGTTCGGGGGCCAGCGGTTTCTCGAACACGGCCCGCACGCAGCCGAAGTGAGCACCGACCGTCTTCTCCACCGCCTCGCCGAGGTTCTTCCACAGGTGCCACGCGTCGGCGACCTGCACCGCTTGCGGAGCGCCCGTGCGGGCACCTTCCGCGTAGGAGCCGGCCCGGTCGCGGCAGATCACCTCCACCTCGAGGTGGTCACGCAGCCAGGCGGCCAGCGGTTCTGCCTCACGTCCCGGCAGTACGTCGATGGGGCGGCGTCGCTCCAGGTCGACCAGGATGGTCGCGTACGAGTCGCCCTTCCGTAGTGCGAAATCGTCGACGCCCAGCACCCGGACCTGCCCGACGGTCTCCTCGGGGAAGGCCCTGAGCAGGCGTAACAGGGTGTCCTTCGCCACCGGGACCCCCAGCGCGCCCGCGAGTCGAACTCCAGCTCGCCCGGCCAGCGCCAGCGCGATCGAGGTCAGCGTCCCGCGCATCAGCGGGGTGTAGCGGGCATGCGGGCTGGTCAACCCGGTGACCTGCTCGGCGAACGTCACGGCCGCGCAGGCGGCGTTGAGGCACCGGAACCGGCGTATCAACAGCTCGATGACCACCCGGGTGCCGCTGATCGCCGCGTCGGACAGCCGTCGCAGGTATCGCCCGTGCACCCGTCCCGATGGGCTCCGGCAGTGCGGACATGGCGCGTCAGCCGCACGGACCCGGGCATGCATCGTGATCCCGCCGGCCGACCGCTCGACCAACCCCACCACCACACCGGACAGATGAGGCAGAAGCGCCTCGAAACTCGGCGAAGTACACGCGGGACAGGATGCCAGGAGCCGCCGTCAGCGCCCCGCCTGATCACAAGATCAGCGACAGAGCCGAATTCCGTGACGCGGAAACGGTCGAAGCTGGGGAATTCCGTGACTGCTGACACGTTGCCGCTCCTCCAACCGACTCGACACACAGCAAGCTCCGAGTCCTCATTCCATCAGTGAACTAACGAACACACACCGCAACAAGGGCACCCAATGAAGCACTACTGGCGAGCCCTGCGTGTCTTTGGGTGATTTTTCTTACTTATGGGAGTATTTATCCGCCTGTATTCGGGCCCACCGTCTCCCTTGCTCTGAGGAGTTGCCCGTGTCCGCACCACCGCTCCCCGTACCGGCCGGGCGCCGGCTGACCTGGCAGTGGTTCCTGGCTGTGGTGGTCGTCTACCTGGCGATCCTCCAGGGGCTCGGCGCGCTCATCGGCGTCGACCGGGCCGACGGCGACAGCCAGTTCCCCACCACCGAATCGATCGTCCGCAACGGGGTGATCCCGATCGGCCTGTCGGTGCTGTTCGGCGCGGCGGTGGTGACCTGGCTCGGCTGGTGGAGCAGCGTCCTGCACTACCGGGTGCCGGTGCGGCGCTGGGTCCGGTTCGTGCCCATCTCGATGCTGGTGGTCGCCGTCCTCGCGGTGAACTACCCCAACCTCGCCGACCAGCCGCTCTCCCTGGTCCTGAGCCTGCTCCTGATGGCCGCGCTCGTCGGCGTCGGCGAGGAGCTGATGTTCCGCGGCATCGGCGTCCAGGTCTTCAAGCGTGCCGGCCTCAGCGAGGGCAAGGTCGCCCTGTGGTCCTCCGTGGTCTTCGGCCTCGTCCACGTCAGCAACGCCTTCGGCGAAGGCGCCCAAGCCGTCTTCCAGGCCGTCATCGTCTCCACCTCCGGCTACTTCTTCTACCTCTGCCTGCGCGTCGGCGGGGTGCTCCTGCTGCCGATGCTGGTGCACGGCCTGTGGGACTTCAGCCTCATCTCCAACGGGGTCGGCGCCGACCCCAAGGTGTCCCCGGGGATGATCCTGCCGATCCTGCTCCAGGTCGTCCTGATCGTCGTCCTGATCGTCAAACGCCGCACCGTCGAACCCGCGACCAGCACCACCACCGACCACTGACCCTCCCCGACCCGCCCGCTGCCGGGCGCCCCGCTCGCGGCCCGGCGGCGGGATCCGCACCTACGGCCCGCCTCACGCGGGAGGCGCAGCCCGGCGAGACGGGCAGGAGGTGCGGCGGCTGACCCTTTCCCCGGCTGACCGGGGAGGGTCAGCGGGTGCCGGTGGCGAACCAGATGTGCGGGCAGGTGAGGAGGCGGGCCGGGGGTGGGGGGACCAGATCGCACAGGTCCAGCTGGTCGCACTGGAAGGCGCGGGTCTTCCAGCCGAAGCCGGCGAGCCAGCCGTGGGCGTCGGCGATGCCCGTCAGGTAGGGGGAGCGGCGGGCGGTGAGGAAGTCCAGGTAGTCCCGGCTCTCCGCCGCCTCGAAGAAGGAGGTGTGGGCGACGTCCAGGGCGATGGCCGACCCAGGGGCCGAGAGCTTGCTGAGGGTGCCCAGGAGCGCGTCGCACCGCTCGGGCGGCAGGTAGTAGAGCAGACCTTCCAGCAGCCAGACACTCGCTCGGTCCGGGTCCCAGCCGGCCGCCCGCAGGGCGTCCGGCCATCCAGGGGTGCACAGGTCGGCCTCCACCACGGTCTGGCGCATCGCCGGCCGCGCGCCGTGGGCGCGCAGGGCGGCGTCCCGCGCGGGGACCTGGCCGGGCAGGTCCACCTCGAAGCAGGTCACGTCCGCGGCCTCGGGCAGGTCCAGGCGGTACGCGCGGGTGTCGGACCCGGCGCCCAGGATCACCACCTGGCGCACACCCTGGGCGACCGCCCGCCGCACCACCTCATCCCCCAGCCGGCCCCGCAGGACCACCGAAGTCACCGGAGCGCCCGCCTGGCCCCCGATCTCCGCCAGGTCCCCCGGCGAACACAGCAGCGCGGCGAACGGGTCCACCAGGTACGGGTCCGCACACCGCTGCTCCGCCATCCGCAGGGCGGCGGTCCAGTTGCTCGTCGACATGACGGAGCGAGTCTCGTTGATCACAGAGAGATACGATACTGCTCGGGGCGGGCACTCCTGGCACGCGTCTGCGGTCCACCGGCCCAGTGGCCCGGTCTTCGCGCCGGAGGCCGGTGGAGTCCCGGACGATCCGCTCACGATGAGCGGCTGTCGCACCCGCCGGGCAGCCGCGGGGGTGCAGGCGCAGGACCTTGTGCCGGCGTGGAGCGGTGGCGCACCGGTGCTTCTCGGCTTCGACGCTGGCGCGGGTGACGACCAGGTTCTTGCCGGTGGTGCGGACCAGGTTGATCCGGTGGGTGTTGTGCATCAGCCCGTTGAGATGGACCGGTCCGATGCCCAGCTAGGACGCGGCCTCCTCCTGGGTCATCCACTCGCCACCGTTGGGAAGGTCGTAGCAGGAGAACGGTATCTGCGGGAGGGCGTCGGTCCAGGTCACGCGGGCAATCTCGCCGACGCCGAGCACGAGGCCGGTGCCTGGCCCGGTACAACCCGCACACCGGCCACGGTGAGGCGTCCCGGTCCTCCGGGTCGGTCAAGATCACCTGTCAATCGGTCAAGATCGCTTGTCAGAGGACACTCGCGCGGGGCCCGGCGGAGCCTGGTCGGTCAGGTGGAAGCCGGCTGCCGGGCGAGGTCGAGGGCATCGTCGATCGCCTCGCACAGCACGGGCAGGGCGAGGTCGAAGTCCCCGAGCACGGTGATCGGGCAGTCGGCGGCGACCGCGCCGATCGCGACCAGGGCGACGCGCTCGGCGGCGGTGAGGTGCTCGCGGGCGGCGGGCAGCGTCACGGTGTGCCGCAGGCGGGCGGGTCGTTGGCCGGTCATGACCATCTCGGGCCCCGGGCTGTTGCCGCACCAGCCGTACGTCGACGCCGTCCTGCGGGCCCTCGTGGAGGCCGGCTACCCGGACGGCCCGGTTCGAGGTGGGGGCCGCTGTCGTGGGTGGTGCGGGTTGCCGGGTCTGCTCAGTTGTTGATTGCATCCTTCAGGCCCTTGCCGGCCTTGAACTCGGGCACCTTGGCCGCCTTGATCTTGATCGCCTCACCGGTCTGCGGATTCCTTCCCACACGCTCCGCGCGGTCCTTCACCGCGAAGGTGCCGAACCCGACCAGGACCACGTCATCGCCCTGCTTCAACGCGCCCTGGATCGAGTCGATGACCGCGTCGAGGGCCTTTCCGGCCGTTGCCTTCGTGATGTCGGCCGATGCGGCGATCGCGTCGATGAGCTCACTCTTGTTCATGGTCTCTCCCCTGCTGGACGTCTTGACCGGCGCCCGGTGGCAGCCAGTGCCACCATGATCGCAGAAGGTGACCATCCGTCCGGGAGATTCCGCCTTCGGCCGACGGACGCGCGCCGGGCCGCTGCCCGGCATCTACAACCCGCCTGGCCCCGGCCGGACGTTGTTCGGGTCCTCCGCCGCGATGGCCGAGACCGAGCGCGAGCCATGGTGGAGCAGATGGCGCCGACTGGCCGCGAGGCTGAGGCGCTGCTGAACCTGCTGCCAGGAGTGGCCGTCAGGATGGTCTCCCACGCCGGGCAGGCGGCCCTGCAACCGGGCACTGCGCTCGAGGAGGTGGGCCCGGCCGTGGCCCGGCTGGTCAACCCGGCGGCGCTGGCGAACCTGCGGGCCAGGCTCCACGGCTATCTGGGTACCGAGGCCGCGCTTGCCCGCACCGCGGACCGGATCGGCCGGCATCAACGGCTCGATCCGGCCCCACATCACATCACTGATCACCAATCGGACAGACACATCCGATCAACAGCTCAACCCACCATAGAGACACGCTCTAGACGGCAGACCCCTTGGTGGCAGCCTTCGCAGCCCGCTTCGCGGCGACGTCCTTCTTGACCTGCTCCATGGCGGTCTCGTGCTCGGCCTGGAGCTTCAGTACCAGCCGGGTCAGCTCAGCAGGTGTCGGGTTCGCGTAGACCTCTTCCACCTTCAGTGCCTCGATGTTGAACTCCTTCGCCAGCCCATCTGTGATGTGGATGATCTGGCCGGAGTCGAGGCCGAGTTCCCCAAGCAACTTGGTGTCCGGACCCACCTGGTCGACCTCGGATTCCCCCTCCTCGGCGACGATCCTGCGCACACTCTTCAGGGCTGCTTCATAGCTCGTGTCATCTGCCATGAGCCGCAAGCTACCCAACAAGACCCCGCCCCGTCCGGACTTCAGTCGATCTTCCCCCGAACGGTCAGGGTGGGCTTTGCGGTCCGGTCCGAACCGCGGCCACGGTGCCACGGCCGCAGGGGAAGCCGGTGGGCCCGACCGCCAGGGCCGCCGCCTTCCCGGACTCGGTGCCGACCGTCCGGGCCGCCCTCACCCGGACGCTCCGAGCCCAGCAGTTCCACGCCATCGGCACCGCGCTCGGCATGAGCGTGGAGGGCTGACCCGGTGACCCCCGATCAGATGCTGCGCGTCCTCGCCGCCCTCGAAGCCGCCTGGACCGGCGACGCCTTGGCGTTGGAGAGCCTGGCCCACACCGGGCCCGGCGAGAAGCCGCTGCCCGTTGCCATCGCCGACTACGCCGACCTGGCCCTCCAGAGCCTTACCGCGGCCGCCCATGGCGTCCGCGACGGCCTGCCGCCCGACGAGATCCAGGCCGCAGCCGCCCGGATGGTCGCCGATACCGGCACCCGCATGACCGAGCTCCTCGCCCAGACCCTCCAGCTGTGGGCCGCATCGCCGGCCGGACCCGCCACGGTCGACGACATGGCCCACGTCGTCATCAGTGCCATCCTCACCTTCACTCCCGACGGCGAACCCGAGCAGGTCCTGCCGATGCTGGCCCAGCTGCGCGCGGCCGCTCTGGCGAACCGCCGCTGATTTCGCTCTGGGGCCACGTCTCGGGAGGGCGGTCCGCCTGGCCTCGGCGTCCTATGCGCTGACGTGCTCCGTGTGCTGCTCGGTCAGCGGTTCGTCCGGCTCCCAGCCGGAACGTGGCCAGGCCGAAGACGGCGCCGAGGGCCACGAACGAGTGACTCGGTCCGGTCGGTGTTGCGCGCCGCCACCTCGATGTGTGTCCCGTCGCCGGGCGGCGCCCGCCCAAGGCCCGGAAGCGGACCCGGTGCGGTTGTTCGGGTGCATTACCCGAAGTGCGGTGGGGCGTTGGTCAGAACACGTAAACAGCTGCGGGTGCTCCGGCCTCGGTGAATGATCATCCGCGTTGTGTACACCAGCGTGGAGGAGAGTCCCATGGCAGATTCCGTGTCGTTCCCGGGCGTCTACGTCGAGGAGACGTTCAGCTTCGGCCTGTCCGTCCAGTCCGGGAACACCGCGGTGACGGCGTTCATCGGTGACTTCCCGGGCGTGCCCGCCGGCGGGACGCGGGTGTACAGCTGGCCGGACTTCACCGAGCTGGCCGGGGCGGACGGCAACGGGGACGTCCTCAAGGCACTGGGTCCGGTCCTCAAGAGCTACTTCCTGAACGGCGGCGGGTACTGCTACCTGGTCAGCACCGCCGGGTCCTCCCTCGCCGAGGCACTGGAAGCGCTCGACGCGCTGAGGGACGTGACGATCCTGGTCGCCCCCGGCCTGTGGGACCAGGGCGCGCAGGCCGCAGGGGAGTGGGCCCGGGCCCTCACCGGATGGGCCGCGCGCAACCAGGCGATGGCCGTCCTGCACACCGACCGCGACCACACCGCCGACCAGGCCGGCACGGCGGTCGACGCCTGGAACCTGGACGAGACGGCGCGCGGCTACGCGGCGGTGTACTTCCCCTGGCTGTCGCAGAGCGGCGACGACGGGCCGATCGTGCCCAGCGGTGCGGTCGCCGGGGCCTGGAGCGCGGTCGACGGCGAGCGCGGTGTGTGGAAGGCCCCCGCCAACATCGTCGTGCGCGGCATCGTCGGCCCGCTCCACCAGGCCACCGACGCCGACCAAGGCGCCCACCGCAACCTCAACTTCATCCGCACCTTCACCGGCATGGGCACGCTGATCTGGGGCGCGCGGACCCTCTCCGAGACCGAGCAGTGGCGCTACATCCCCATCCGCCGCCTCGCCAACACGGTCGAGCGCGACATCCACCAGGCGCTGCGCCCCGTGGTGTTCGAGCCCAACACCCAGCCCACCTGGGAGAGGGTGCGCGCCGCCGTCGACACCTACCTGCATGGCCTGTGGCGGCAGGGCGCCGTCCAGGGCAACACGGCGCAGGAGGCGTACTTCGTCCAGGTCGGCAAGGGCGTCACGATGACGGAGGCCGACGTCGCGGCGGGCCGCCTCATCGTCAAGGTCGGTATCGCCGCCCTGCGGCCCGCCGAGTTCAGCGTCCTGCAGTTCACCCAGGAGTTGGGCCGGGCATGACCCGCCACCACTACGGGCGCGCGCCCGCCGGACGCGCGTGACGGCGGCCTCCGGGCGGTGACGCGGCAGGCGCCCGACCGATCACGGCACGCACCGGGCCGGTGCGGGGCCATCTCGATGAAAGGCACGGATGTGAGCGAGATCGATTTCGACGGCGACACCGACACGGTGTGGGACAGCTACCTCCTCGACAGGCTCCTGGACCCCGAGGAGGACAACGACGGAGACACGGCCAGGCCTAGCGCGGCGGCCCTCTACGTCACCGACGACGACGGCACGCAGGGCCTCGCCGGGGCGATCGGCATCCGCGACGCGGACACCTACGAGGACGCCACCGAGTTCTTCGAGACCGACGTGGCCGCGCTGTTCGTCCTGCTGAAGGACGAGACGACCGGCGCCGTGGTCGAGGTCGGCGGCGCCGACTACCGCCTCCACGAGCGGGGCACCGTCGAGGACGGCACCGGCGCCGAGGTGGCGACGGCGCATCTGCGCGACGACACCTCCGGCATCGTCGTGGCCGCCCTCCCCGACCTGCTGGTCGCCGGCTACTACGAGGACGCGCGCAACAACACCCATGCCGCGACCGTCCAGGCCGTGGCCGCCTGCGTCCGCGCACTGCGCGAGGACCTGTCGCTCTAGCGGTCCGCCCGCCCCCGCACCGCATCCCACCCCGGAAACCTGGAGGAACCCATGGCGCCACCACGCGCGAAGAAGTCACACGATGTCGAGAACGCTCCGCGGCAGCCGAGGACGTCGCTGAAGAACGGGAAGCTCACCGCGTTCAACGCCTTCCTGAAGAACGAGCTGGCACGGCTCCAGAAGGAGAGCCCCGAGCTGACGCACCAGGAACGCTTCAAGATCGCCACGGCGAACTGGAAGCAGGCGAAGAACACCCCGACGCCCTGACCCCACAACCGTGGCGGGGGCAGGCCCGGTGGCCGCACTACGGCCACCGGGCCTGCGAAGGACCTGCGCGACACCCACCCTGCACAGCCGAGCACTGTCGGCAGTGAAGGTCAGGGACGCCAGGCGAACGACACCTCCACGGCCCCACGATCCGTGCCGATAGAGCTCCGGTGACACAGGACCAGCACAGCCGGTGTGCCGGACCTGCGTGGCTGTCACCGGGTACGCCAGAGCGTGGGCGAAGCCGCTGAACGCACTGGGGCGTCTGTCACCAGATGCTCGCGCTCACACCTTCGGGTGGACTTCCCGCTCGCGGTGCCGAGCAGGATCCGGGGGTGACTGCTACCGACCTGTTCCAGCCCGGCGCCATGGCGCTGCGGCGCGACGTTCACGCGGGGCGGGTGTGGACGGCGATGGCGCAGCGGGTGGTGGCCGACACCGGCCACGTCCTCACCCTGGCCTACCGGCCGGGGGTCGAGAGTCTGGCCCCGACGACCTGGATCGCCTCCACCCGCACCGGCGACCAGGGCCTGCGCGAGCGCGGCCTGGCCGACCTGGCGGCCGGCACCTGG
Organism: Streptomyces sp. BE20; assembly: GCF_036322525.1. Classification (NCBI taxonomy): domain Bacteria; kingdom Bacillati; phylum Actinomycetota; class Actinomycetes; order Kitasatosporales; family Streptomycetaceae; genus Streptomyces; species Streptomyces sp. BE20. Next base: position 9,765 of record NZ_JAQYWW010000202.1, read on the forward strand.
ACCCTGGACCGCTGCCGCTGGACCGGCACCACCCTGCTGTCGCACTTCCTGGCGGGGGAGTGGTTCTCCGTCCACTGCTTCCAGGACGCCGCCGGTGAGCCGCTGCGCTGGTACGTCAACTTCGAGAAGCCCTTCCTCCGCCGGCCAGGGGTCGGCATCGACACCCTGGACCTGTGCCTGGACCTGGTCGTCACCCCCGACCTGTCCGGCCACCACCGGAAGGACCGCCAGGAGTATGCGCAGCTGCGCCGCCTCGGGGTGATCGACGACTACCTCCACTGCCAGGTCGAGCAGGCCCAGGGCCGGGCGCTCACCATGCTCGACAACGAGAGCGGCCCGTTCGCCGGCGGCCGGCCCACCTGGACCCTGGACCCCGGGCCCCGTCTGGCCGCTGCCCGAACTGCCCGCCGACGCCGACCACGTCGCCGACCGGGCCTTGCGGTGACAGCTGCGGTGCCATTGCCGGTTGTTCGGTGGGAGTGGCGGTGGAGTAGGGCAGGGCAACTGGTCGGATGATCACTCCTTGTCTTGAATCCGCCACGCTGAGGCACGGTCGGGGCTAGGCTGCCGACTTGATCGTCCGCGAGCAGCGGGCCGACACCCCCGGAACGAGGAGCCCCATGACCATCGGCGCCGAGACCAGCACTCTCGTCAGCCTGTCCAGCTACGGGTGCCTGAAGGCGAACGGCTACAGCGAGGCCATCATCCGCGCCTACCAGACGGTGGCCCGGGTCGACCCGAACTTCACGGCGAGCGCGCGGAACGCACAGGACGCGGGCCTGGCCGTCGACGCCCTGATCCAGGCGACCACGCAGGCCCCCGCCACCGCGGCCGCCGACGTGGCCCAGTACATCAAGGACGCACAGCTCACGGTGGGAACCACCTGGCTCTCGGTGGAGGCCGCCGGCCACTACTGGAGCGCCGACAAGAACGCCAACCGGACCGTGCTCAACAACCTGGTGACGGCCGGCAAGGCCGCCGGCCTGACGATCGGCATCTACACCTCGGCCGACAACTGGGCGCAGACCTTCGGCGCCGACTTCACCGACCACAGCGCCCTGCCCCTGCTGTACGCGCACTTCGACGGGCTGCGGGACTTCAAGGACTTCACGCCGTTCGGCGGCTGGACCAGCCCGGCCCGCAAGGCGTACAACGGCGGACTCAGCTTGTGCGGCGCCAAGGTGGAGTCCTACACCTGGCGCCCCTGACACCCCAGACCAGACCTCCGGCAAGGCGGTGATCCGTCGGGGTGCCTGGGGCCTGGAGGGGCTCGGGACCTAACCGCCGGGTCACCTTGATGCCCGCCCCCGGCGGGCGCCCGGGCACCCCGGTGGTCACCCTGGAAGGCGTCCCGGATCTTGGGGACGCTTTCGCTCCTGGCCCGAAAACCTTGGAGACCAGGCAAAAAGGGCAGGTCAAAGCATTGGTGGCGGCAACCTTGGACACCTTGATGCCCAGCCCGTGCGACCTTCCCGGGACGCTTGCACCGCGCGCCCGGCCACATCAGTAGAGTCGCGCCATGGTGGCGACGTTGCGGTTGGCGGTGGCGCAGAGCACGGTGCCGGAGTATCCGGCGGACCGGGATGCGATCCGGGCGGCGGGCGCGGAGGTCCGGACGCTGATGCGGCGGGCCGCCGCTGAGGGGCCCGGTTGGTGCAGTTCCCGGAGGGTGCTCTGGTCTACCCCGACAAGCGGGTGGTGGCGACCGGCCCCGACGGCACCCCGGCACCGGCCGACTGGTCCGGTGCGGCGTGGGGCGTCCTACGCGAAGAGGCGGAGCGGATCGCGGCCCTGGCCGGGGAGCTGCGCCTGTGGACGGTCTTCGGGTCGCTGCACCCGCTCACCCCGCCGGCCCGTCCGCACAACAGCCTGTACGTCGTCTCCGACCAGGGCGAGATCGTCACCCGGTACGACAAGAGGTTCCTGTCGCACACCGAATTGACCTACCTCTACACCCCCGGCCGCCCGGCGCCGACCGTCTTCGACGTCGACGGGGTCCGCTTCGGCCTGGCGACCTGCATCGAGGCGAACTTCCCCGACCTGTTCGCCGAGTACGAACGCCTGGACGTCGACTGCGTCCTGCTGTCCGTCATGGTCGACGACCCCGCCCGCGCCACCGTCGCCCGGTGCAGGAGCCGGTCGAGCATTGCGGCCGCGACGGTCGCGTCCCCGAAGGCCGAGGCCCAGTCGACGATGCCGACGTTGGTGCTCAGGATCGTGCTCGACTTCAGATACCGCTGGTTGATCACCTGGAACAGCGCCGAGGCGCCGTCCTCGGGCAGCGGCGGGTAGATCGCCAGGACCTGCTCGGCGTGCTCGGGCCCCATCGGCCCGAGGGTGGCGACGGCGTGCGGCAACGGGGCTCCTTCGGGTGGCGGGTCAGCGGTTGAGGTCGAGCAGGGTGGCCATACCCGCCACCACGGACGGCGCGACCCGGTAGTACACCCAAGTGCCCCTGCGCTCGCTGGTCAGCAGCCCGGCC
>NZ_JAQYWW010000203.1:0-12462 GCF_036322525.1 Streptomyces sp. BE20
GATCTCGACCATCTTGCCGAGGTACATCACGCCGACGCGGTCGGAGATGTGCCGGACGATCGAGAGGTCGTGCGCGATGAACATGTACGAGAGCTCGAACTCGCTCTGGAGCTGCTCCAGCAGGTTGATCACCTGCGCCTGCACCGAGACGTCCAGCGCGGACACCGGCTCGTCGCAGATGATGAGCTCCGGCTTGAGCGCCAGCCCCCGGGCGATGCCGATGCGCTGGCGCTGGCCGCCGGAGAACTGGTGCGGGTACCGGTTGATGTACTCCGGGTTCAGGCCCACCACGTCCAGCAGGTCCTGGACGGCCTTGCGGCGGTCGCCCTTCGGGGCCACCTCGGGGTGGATCTCGTAGGGCTCACCGATGATGTCGCCGACCGTCATGCGCGGGTTCAGCGAGGTGTACGGGTCCTGGAACACCATCTGGATGTTCCGCCGCACCGCCTTCAGCGCGGATCCGGAGAGCCGGGTGATGTCCTCGCCCTTGAACAGCACCTGGCCGGAGGTGGCCCGCTCCAGGTTCATCAGCACCTTGGCCAGCGTCGACTTCCCGCAGCCGGACTCGCCGACGATGCCGAGGGTCTCGCCCCTGAGCAGCTGGAAGGAGATGCCGTCCACGGCCCGGACGGCGCCGACCTGCTTCTTGAGGACGATGCCCTGGGTCAGCGGGTAGTGCTTGACCAGGTCCTTGACCTCCAGGATGGGCTCAGCCACGGAGGGTCTCCTTCCAGAAGTGGCAGGCGCTCCGGCGGCCCGGCAGGTCGGCCCCCTCGGCGTCCAGCACCGGGACCAGCCGCGGGGTTTCGGTGCGGCAGACGTCCTGCGCCCGGTCGCAACGCGGGTTGAAGGCGCAGCCGTCCGGGATCCGCAGCAGGCTCGGCGGCAGGCCCTGGATGGCGTAGAGGTTCTGGCCCTTCTGGTCCAGGCGCGGGATCGAGTTGAGGAGGCCCCTGGTGTACGGGTGGGCCGGGCGCGCGTACAGCTCGTGCACCGGCGCCGTCTCGACGATCCGGCCCGCGTACATCACGGCGATCTTGTCCGCGACGTCGGCGACCACGCCGAGGTCGTGGGTGATCAGGATCAGGCCCATGTTGAACTCGGCCTGGAGCTCCGCGAGCAGGTCCATCACCTGCGCCTGGACGGTGACGTCCAGCGCCGTGGTGGGCTCGTCCGCGATGATCAGGTCCGGCTCCAGCGCCATGGCCATGGCGATCATGATGCGCTGGCGCATACCGCCCGAGAACTGGTGCGGGTAGTCGCCGACCCGTTCCCTGGCGGCGGGGATGCGCACCCGCTCCATCAGCTCGATCGCCCGCTCCTTGGCCTCCTTGCGCGAGGCCCCCTGGTGCACCCGGAACATCTCGCCGAGCTGGTAGCCGACGCTCAGGACCGGGTTGAGCGAGGAGAGCGCGTCCTGGAAGATCATCGCGATCTTCCGGCCGCGCACCGCCCGGCGGGCCCTGGGGCTCATGGTGAGCAGGTCCTCGCCGCGGAACCGGATCGAGCCGGAGGTGATCTTCCCCGGTGGCATGTCGAGGATGCCCATGATCGCCTGGGCGGTCACCGACTTGCCCGAACCGGACTCGCCGAGCACCGCCAGGGTCTCCCCCGCCGACACCGAGTAGCTCACGCCGTTGACGGCCTTGGCGACGCCGTCCCGGGTGTGGAACTCGATGTGCAGGTCGTCGACCTCCAGCAGCGGGGTGCCGGGCACCAGGTTCTCCCGGCCGCCGCCGAGCACCTCCACCGCGTCCCGGCGCGCCGCGCCGTCCTTCGTCGTCGGCTTGGTCAGATCAGTCATGGTCCGCGGCCCTCCTCAGCGCAGCTTCGGGTCGAGGGCGTCGCGCACCGCGTCGCCGAGCATGATGAACGCGAGCACCGTGATGCTCAGCACGGCGGCCGGGAAGAGCAGCACGTGCGGGGCGTTCAGGAAGCGGGCCTGGGCGTCGCTGATCATCAGGCCCCAGGAGATCGCCGGGGACTGGATGCCGATGCCGAGGTAGGAGAGCGCGGCCTCGGCCCCGATGTAGACGCCCAGGTTGATGGTCGAGACCACGATCACCGGCGCGACGGCGTTCGGCAGGATGTGCCGGCTGACGATCCGCCCGGTGCCGGCACCGAGGGCCCGGGCCGCCACCACGTAGTCGTTGTGCTTGTTGGCGAGGACCGCCGAGCGCATCAGCCGGTAGATCTGCGGCCAGCCGAGGACGGCCATCACCGCGGAGACCGTCCAGGCGTTGCCCTCGCCCCAGGTCGACATGATCAGCATCCCGCCGAGCAGCAGCGGGATGGCGAAGAAGATCTCGGTGACCCGGGAGAGCACGCTGTCCGCGAAGCCGCCGATCCAGCCGGCCCAGAGGCCCAGCGTGCCGCCGACGGCGACCACCAGCGTGGTGGTCACCAGCCCGACGATGATCGAGTTGCGGGCGCCCCAGACCGTCCGGGTGTAGATGTCGCAGCCCTGGACGTCGAAGCCGAACCAGTGGTCGGCGCTGGGCCGCTGCAGCGAGTCGGCCAGGTTGCAGAAGCCGCCCGCGCGCGGATCACCGTCGGTGAACAGCCCGGGGACGATCGCCAGCACCACCATGAACAGCACCAGGAACCCGCCGATCAGGAACAGCGGGTTGCGGCGCAGGTCGTACCAGGCGTCGGTCCAGAGGCTGGCGACGCGCTCCGTGCCGTCCTTGCCCTTCCCGGCGGGGCCCTTGCCGGCCGGGTCCTTCTTGTCGAGCGACGCCCCGGCGAGCGGAGCGGCCTCGGCCGCCGGCCCGCTCGCGGCGGTCCCGGCAGCGGGCTGCCCGGGAATCGCCACCGTCGCGTCCTCGCGCTTCGTCGGCTCACTCATAGCGGATCCTCGGGTCCAGGACGGCGTACAGCAGGTCGACCACCAGGTTGGCGAACAGGTAGACCATCACCAGGGCGCTCACGATGCCCACGACGATGGTCCGTTCCCGCAGGTAGACGGACTGGAAGAGCTGGTGTCCGACGCCGGGGATGTTGAAGATGCCCTCGGTGATCACCGCGCCGCCCATCAGCCCGCCGAGGTCCATGCCGAGGAAGGTGACGATCGGGATCAGCGCGTTGCGCAGTCCGTGCCGGATCACCACCCGCAGCGGGCTGAGGCCCTTGGCCACCGCCGTGCGGACGTAGTCGGCCCGCATGACCTCGATCAGGCTGGTGCGGGTGAGCCGGGCGACGTACGCCAGCGAGGTCGAGGCGAGCACGTAGGCGGGCAGCAGGTAGGACCGGAAGCCCGCCTCCTCGTTGAAGGAGACCGGGAAGAAGTCGATGCCCAGATCGGTGTTGAGCTTCACCCCGAGGAGCAGCTGGAGCACGAAGCCGATCACGAAGACCGGGATCGAGATGACCATCAGGGTGGAGATCAGCACCACGTTGTCGATGAACCGGCCGCGCCGGAGGGCCGCGACCACACCGGCGGTGATGCCCACGACCATCTCGATCACGATCGCGGTGAGCGCCAGGTTGATGGTGTAGGGAAAGGCCGTCTTCATCACGTCCACGACCTGGTTGCCGCGGTAGTCCTCACCGAAGTCGCCCTGGAAGAGGCCGACCAGGTAGTTCCAGTACTGGATGAAGAACGGGTCGTCGAGGTTGTACCGGTCCCGCAGGACCGCCACGACGGCGGGGTCCTGTCGCTTCTCACCGGCCAGTGCCGTGATGGGATCCCCAGGCAGCAGGAAGACCAGTGCGTAGATAAGGAACGTCGCGCCGAGGATCACAGGTATGGCCTGGATGATCCGGCGGACCACATAGCGGCCCATGCGGTCTCCTCATGGTCGGGGGCACGCCTGAGCCGGGCGGCGCGGGGGTTTCCCGCGCCGCCCGCCGCGGCGTACCGGTCAGCTGGGGGGCGTCAGGCCAGTTCGACGTTGGCCAGGTCCATCTGCCCCTGGGCGTTGACGTTCACGTTCTTGACGGTCTTCGTGTAGGCCGCGGAGGACATGTAGGTGTACACCGGGATGTACGGCAGGTCCTTGATGAGGATGTCGTCGGCGGCCTGGTAGAGCTTGAGGCCCTCGGCCTCGCCCTTGGCGGCGTCGGCCTTGGCCAGCGTGGCCTCGAACTCCTCGTTGACGTAGCCGCCGTAGTTGGAGCCGTTCTCGATGGCGACCTTGGAGAAGATCGGGCGCAGGTAGTTCTCGATCGACGGGTAGTCCATCGACCAGGCCATGCGGAAGGCCCCGGAGTACTTCTTGTCGCCCAGCGCGGTGAGGATGGCGCCGAACTTCTCGAACGGCTTGAAGGTGACCTCCAGACCGAGGTTCTTCTTCAGCTGGTTGCCGACCGCCTCGATCCACTCCTTGTGGCCGCCGTCGGCGTTGTACCCGATCTCGATCGTGTTGCCGGGCAGGCCGCCGGCCAGGGTGAAGAGCTCCTTGGCCTTCGCCGGGTCGTACTTGGCGGCGTCGCCGAGCGCGCCCGCGCGGTAGCCCGGGATGATCGGGCTGATGAAGTCGTCGGCCGGCTTGCGGGTGCCCGAGAAAATCGTCTTGGTGATCGCCTCGCGGTCGATCGCCATCGAGATCGCCTTGCGCAGCTCCGGCTTCTGGAACGCCGGGTTCGTGGCGATCGGGAATCCGAGGTAACCGACGCCGGATTCCGGCTTGTAGATGTAGCGGTCGCCGAACTCCTGGGCGACGGTCGCCATCGCCGAGATCGGCAGCTTGTCGGTGATCTGGATGTTGTTCGCGCGCAGGTCGTTGTACGCGGTTTCCAGCTTGTCGTAAACCTTGAACGTGACGGAATCCAGCTTGGCCTTTCCGTCCGACGCCGGGAAGTTCTCGTACCGCTTGACCTTGATCTGCTTGTTGTGCTCCCACTTGCCGTCCATCTGGAAGGCGCCGTTGCCGATCGGCGCCTCCTCGAAGGCCTTGGTGTCGGTGAAGAAGGCCTTCGGGAGCGGGAAGAAGGCGTTGTAGCCGAGCATGGTCTTGAACTGCGAGAACGGCACCTTGAGGGTGACGGTGAAGGTCTTGTCGTCGACGACCGCCAGGCCCTTGAGCTTGTCCGCGGTGGGCGTCTTGTCCTTGCCCGGGGCCAGCTCCTCGGAGCCGAGGATCTTGTCGTAGAACGGCATGGCCTCCTGCGCGTTGGCCTGGTTCGCGCCGTAGTTCCAGGCGTCGACGAACGACTGCGCGGTGACCTTCTCGCCGTTGTGGAAGGTGTAGCCGTCCTTGAGCTTGATCGTCCAGACGGTCGCGTCCGGGCTCTCGATCGACTCGGCGACCCGCAGCCGCGGCGAGTTGTCCTTGATGTCGTAGTCGACCAGGCCGGCGAAGATCGCGTTGAGCACCTCGGAGCCCTCGGACTCCGCGGTGTTCTGCGGCACCAGACCGTGCTGCGGCTCACCCAGCTCGACGCTGATCGAGCCGCCCTTCTTGCCCGACCCCGAGGTGCCCCCGTCCGAGGACTTCTTGTCGCTGCTGGTGCTGCAGGCCGAGATCGCGAGCGCGGTGCAGGCCGCGAGCGCGGTCCAACGCATCGTCTTGGTGAGCCTCATTCAACTGCTCCTCGATTTAAGGGCTTACGAACGAACGGCGCCTCGCCAGTCGGTGTGCCGGGCATGGCGAAGGTCGACATCTCAGGGCCGATCCGCACAGGTGACGAGGTGACCACTGATACGCGCAGAGCAACTATCGATCACCCGACCCCTTCGGTGGAATCGCCGTCACATCTCTTTTCAATTACATGCTCAGACCAACCCGTGACAATACTCGGCAAATTCCTCCATATCGCGCACGGAGCCGTCAATTCCACTTTCCGAATAACGAACATATATCACCGGTATTCGGCGCATTACGAAGCGTAATGATCATTTCCGAGTGCCCCGGACACCGTTCGGACGGGAATTCCCGCAGGTCGGCGGGCCGCAACGCGAGAGCGCGCCCTCCGAACGGAGGACGCGCTCTGTGAGTGGGGCGTACGCCCGGTGTCAAACGGTTTCCGGGCCGCCCCCGGGCTCTCCCCCGGGCCCCTTCCCGGACTCCCCCGCCGGCGCCCACTCCCCCGGTCCGCGCTCGGCCGCGAAGTGGCACGCCGAGTCGTGCGCCGCGAGCCCGTCCAGCCAGGCCGGGACGGCCAGCAGCGGGGTCTCCAGTGCGCACTTCTCCTGCGCCTTCCAGCAGCGGGTGCGGAACCGGCAGCCCGACGGCGGGTTCGCCGGCGAGGGCACGTCCCCGGTGAGGACGATCCGGTCCCGCGACTCGCGCGCCGTCGGATCCGGTACCGGCACCGCGGAGAGCAGCGCCTGGGTGTACGGGTGCGTGGCGTGGTCGTAGATCTCCCGGTCGCTGCCGATCTCGACCATCCTGCCGAGGTACATCACGCCGACGCGGTCGGAGATGTGCCGGACGATCGAGAGGTCGTGCGCGATGAACATGTACGAGAGGTTGAACTCGCTCTGGAGCTGCTCCAGCAGGTTGATCACCTGCGCCTGCACCGAGACGTCCAGCGCGGACACCGGCTCGTCGCAGATGATGACCTCCGGCTTGAGCGCCAGCCCCCGGGCGATGCCGATGCGCTGGCGCTGGCCGCCGGAGAACTGGTGCGGGTACCGGTTGATGTACTCCGGGTTCAGGCCCACCACGTCCAGCAGGTCCTGGACGGCCTTGCGACGGTCGCCCTTCGGAGCCACCTCGGGGTGGATCTCGTAGGGCTCACCGATGATGTCGCCGACCGTCATGCGCGGGTTCAGCGAGGTGTACGGGTCCTGGAACACCATCTGGATGTTCCGCCGCACCGCCTTCAGCCCGGCCCCGGAGAGCCGGGAGATCTCCTCGCCCTTGAACCGGACCGATCCCGCGGTGGCGGGCTCCAGGTTCATCAGCACCTTGGCCAGCGTGGACTTGCCGCAGCCCGACTCGCCGACGATGCCCAGTGTCTCGCCCTGCCGCAGGTCGAAGGAGACCCCGTCGACCGCCTTCACCGCGCCGACCTGCTTCTTGAACAGCACCCCCCTGGTCAGCGGGAAGTGCTTGACCAGGTCACGGACCTCCAGGATCGGCTCGCCGCGCGCCACCTTCTGGGCGAAGGCGGCCTCCACCGGCGCAGCGCTCACCCCGGTCACCCTCGTCGCCCCGGTCCCGGCCCCGGCCCCCGTCCCACCGGCGCCCGTCGCCCCGGCGCCCGTCCCGTCAGCGGTCATGGAGGGTCTCCTTCCAGAAGAAGCAGGCACTGCCCCGCCCGGCCAGCTCGGTGCCGTCGTCCTCGGTGACCGGGAACAGCTCCGGCACCTCCCGCCGGCAGATGTCCTGCGCCCGCGGACAGCGCGGGTTGAACGCGCAACCCGGCGGGATCCGCAGGAGGTTGGGCGGCAGACCCTTGATCGCGTAGAGCTCCTGGCCCTTCTGGTCCAGGCGCGGGATCGAGTCCAGCAGACCCCTGGTGTACGGGTGGGCCGGGCGCGCGTAGAGGTCGTGCACCGGCGCCGTCTCGACGATCCGGCCCGCGTACATCACGGCGATCTTGTCGGCCACGTCGGCGACCACGCCGAGGTCGTGGGTGATCAGGATCAGACCCATGTGGTACTCGGCCTGGAGCTCCGCGAGCAGGTCCATCACCTGGGCCTGGACGGTGACGTCCAGCGCCGTGGTGGGCTCGTCCGCGATGATCAGGTCCGGCTCCAGCGCCAGCGCCATGGCGATCATGATGCGCTGGCGCATGCCGCCCGAGAACTGGTGCGGGTAGTCGCCGACCCGGTCCCCGGCGGCGGGGATGCGCACCCGGTCCATCAGCTCGATGGCCTTCTCCTTGGCCTCCTTGCGCGAGGCGCCGTGGTGGGCGCGGAACATCTCGCCGAGCTGGAAGCCCACCGTGAGCACCGGGTTCAGGGAGGAGAGCGCGTCCTGGAAGATCATCGCGATCTTCTGCCCGCGGATCTTCCGCCGTTCCTCCCTGCCCATGGTGAGCATGTCCTGTCCGCGGAACCGGATCTCGCCGCGGGGGATGCGGGCCGGCGGCATGTCGAGGATGCCCATGATCGCCTGCGCGGTCACCGACTTGCCCGAACCGGACTCGCCGAGCACCGCCAGGGTCTCCCCCGCCCGCACGCTGTAGTTGACCCCGTTGACCGCCTTGGCCACCCCGTCCCGGGTGACGAACTCGACGTGCAGGTCGCGGACGTCGAGCAGCGGCCCCTCGTAGGGCTTCTCGTGCTGGGATGTGCCGGTATCGACTGCTGTGGTCACGATGCGTCCCCTCGCTCAGCGAAGCTTCGGGTCGAGGGCGTCGCGCACCGCGTCGCCCAGCATGATGAAGGCCAGCACGGTGACGGAGAGTGCCGCGGCCGGGAAGAACATCACGTACGGGGCGGTCCGGATCACCTTCTGGGCGGAGGAGATGTCGATGCCCCAGGAGATGGTCGGATCCTGCAGGCCGATGCCGAGGAAGCTCAGCGTCGCCTCGGTGGCGATGTACCCGCCCAGGGCGATGGTGGCCACCACGATCACCGGGGCGACCGCGTTCGGCAGGATGTGCCGGAGCATCAGCCGGCCGGTGCCGGCGCCGAGCGCCCGGCCGGCCACCACGAAGTCGGACTGCTTGACCGTCAGCACCGCACCGCGCATGACGCGCGCGATCTGCGTCCAGCCGAGGAAGGCGAGCGCGATCACCACGCTCCACACCGTGCGGTGGGAGAAGGAGTTCAGCAGGACCAGCGCGCCGAGCAGCAGCGGGATGCCGAAGAAGATGTCGATGATCCGGGAGATCACCGCGTCCACGCCGCCGCCGAAGTAGCCGGCCACCATCCCGGCCAGTCCGCCGAGCACGGTCACCGCGGCGGTCACGCAGATGCCGACGGTGATCGACGCCCGGGCGCCGTACACCACCCGGGCGTAGATGGACCGGCCCTGGCCGTCGTAGCCGAACCAGCCGGCGCCGAAGAAGTCCGTCCAGTCCGGCCGCTTGAGGTAGTCGTTGACCAGGTCGGCCTTGCGCGGGTCGGCGTCGGTGAACGCCCAGGGGAAGATCGCCATCACGACCAGCAGCAGGATCAGCACCGCCGAGATCAGGAAGATCGGCCGCCGCCGGAGGTCCCGCCAGGCATCGCCCCAGAGGCTGCGGGCCTCCTCCCGTTTGACCGGGTCGGGCTCCACCAGGGTCTCCAGCTCGACCGCCATGCCCTGCTCACCGGCGTAGTCCAGGTGGTCCATCCCCGGCTTGGGGTGCGGTTCGTACGAGCTCTCGTCGTGGATGTCAGGCATAGCGGATCCTCGGGTCCAGGACCGCGTAGAGCAGGTCGACGATGAGGGAGGCGACCAGGTAGACGATCACCAGGACGGTCACGATGCCGACCACGGTGGGTCCCTCCTTCTGGTTGATCGCCCGGTACAGGACGTTGCCGATGCCCTGGACGTTGAAGATGCCCTCCGTGACGATCGCGCCGCCCATCAGCGCGCCCAGGTCGGTACCGAGGAAGGTGACCACCGGGATGAGCGAGTTGCGCAGCAGGTGACGGGAGATGATGGTGCGCCGGGGCAGGCCCTTGGCGACCGCCGTGCGGAGGTAGTCGGCCCGCAGGTTCTCGCCGATCGAGGTCCGGGTGAGCCGCGCGACGAAGGCCAGTGAGAGCGAGCCCAGGACGATCGCCGGCAGGATCAGTTGGGAGAGGTCCGTCGAATCCTGCACCGTCGGGGTGACCCAGCCCAGATTGGTCGCGAAGATCGTCTGGGCGATGTAGGCCAGCACGAAGACCGGGATCGAGATCACCAGCAGGGTGAGGACCAGCACCAGGGTGTCCTGGAGGCTGCCGCGCTTCAGACCGGAGACCAGGCCCAGGCAGAGGCCGAGGATCATCTCGAAGAGGAAGGCCATCACGGCCAGCCGGATGGTGACCGGGAAGGCGTCCGCCATGATCTCGGTGACCGGCCGGCCGGTGAAACTGGTGCCGAAGTCCCCCTGGAAGAGGTTCCCCATGTAGTGCAGGTACTGCTTCCAGAGCGGCTGGTCCAGGTAGTACTTGTGCTTGAGGTTGGCCACCACGGCGGGGTCGGCGGCCTTGTCACCGAACAGCGCCGAGACCGGGTCGCCCGGCAGGGTGTAGACCATCAGGAAGATCAGCAGCGTGGTGCCGAAGAACACCGGGATCATCTGCAGTACCCGACGCAGCACATAACTGCCCATCCGAGCCTCCTTCCTAGCTATCTGACCGAGTGCCCGGGCCCCGCCCTCCGTGCGGGGAGGGCGGGGCCGGCGCAGGGGGGCTGATCAGCCCTTGACCTCGACCTGGGTCCAGGCGGGGTTGCCGAAGGAGTCGAACTCGACGTTCTGCACCTTGGTGGAGTAGCCCGAGTTGGTGCGGTAGTACCAGAGCGGGACCGCCGGCATGTCGCCCGCCAGCACGGCCTCGGCCTGCTGGTAGCCGGTCACCGTGTCGGCCACGCTGGGAGCCTGGTCGGCCTGGTTCGCCAGCTGGTCGAACTGCGGGCTGCTGTAGCCGAAGTCGTTGGAGGCGGCGCCGGTGCGGTAGACGTCCGCGAGGAAGTTGGCGTTCAGCGGGTAGTCCTGCACCCAGCCGGTACGGAACGCACCGTTGATCTGGTGGCCGGTGATCGCCGCGCGGGCGGTCTTGAAGTCGGGCTTCGGGTCGCCCACGCAGTCCACGCCGGTACTCTGCCGGATCGAGTTGCAGACCGCGTCGACCCACTCCTTGTGGCCGCCGTCCGCGTTGTAGGTGATCGTCAGCCTGTTGCCGGGCACGCCGCCGCCCTCGGCGATCAGCTGCTTCGCCTTGGCCGGGTCGAACGTGCAGTTGGCACCGCACTGGCCGTCCTTGTAGCCCTCGACGCCCTCGGCGACCCAGGCGGTGGCCGCCTTGCGCGAGCCCTGCAGCACCGTCTTGGTGATGGTCTCGCGGTCGATCGCCATCGACAGGCCCTGGCGGACCTTGGCCTTCTCCGGCGGGGCCCAGTCCGGCTGGTACAGGGTGAAGCCGATGTTCTGGATGGCGCCCTGCGGCGCGTCGATCGCCCGGTCGCCGAGGTCGCTCTTGTAGGTGGCCAGCGCCGACGGGGGCACCTGGTCGATCACGTCCAGGTTGTTGGACTGGAGGTCCGCGTAGGCCGCCTCCGCGGTGCTGTACATCTTGAAGACGATGCCGCCGTTCTTCGGCTTGTCGACGCCCTGGTAGTCCGGGAACGCCTTGGTGACCACCTGCTGGTTGTGGTCCCAGCTGACGAACTGGTAGGCGCCGTTGCCGACCGGCTTCTGGCCGTACCCGGCCGGGTCGTTGAAGAAGGCGTCGGGCAGCGGGGAGAAGGCGATGTAGCCGAGCTTGTACTCGAAGTAGGAGACCTTGCCGTTGAGCTTCACGGTGAAGTGCAGGTCGTCCACGACGGTCAGCCCGGACATCTTGTTCGTGGCGGGCTGGCCGCTCGTCGGGTGGACGTCCTGGTAGCCCTCGATGTCGGAGAACCAGGAGCTGTTGATCTGGTTGTTGCTGGTGGTCGCGGCCCAGTTCCACGCGTCGACGAAGTTCTTGGCGTGGACCGGGGTCCCGTCGTGGAACTTCCAGCCGTCCTTCAGGGTGATGGTGAAGGTCTGGGAGTCGCTCGTCTCGATGGTGTCCGCGACCTGCATCCGGATCTTCGCGTTGGTGGGGTCGTAGTCGACCAGGCCCTTGAACAGGTTCTGCAGGATGCGCCCACCACCCGTCTCGTTGGCGTTCGCCGGCTGCAACGGGTTCTGCGGTTCACTGCTCTGGTAGCTGAAGGTCTTGGTGCTGTCCGACGAACCGCTGCTGCTGCCGCCGCCGCTGCTGCACCCGCTGGCCACCAGGGCCACGGATGTCGCTGCGGCGAGGACCCATCGAGCACGGGTGGCTGCGGGCATGGAGGTCCCTCCTCAAGGTGTGTGACGCATCACACCCCATGAGAAGCGCGCCCACGCGGCGGCGCGAGTCGGGTACCCCCGGACGGGTGCACCGGGGGCCGGAGGAGTTGACGGAACGCCGGAAGGGCCCGCAGCACGGGGCTGCGGGCCCTTCCGGGCGGAGTGAAGCGGGATCAGGCCGCAGCCGGCTCCCGGACCTCGGCGAAGTGGCACGCCGACTGGTGCTTGGCCGCACCGGTCAGCACCTCGGGGACCGCCAGCAGCGGGACCTCGGTGGAGCAGCGCTCCTCGGCCTTCCAGCAGCGGGTGCGGAACCGGCAGCCGGACGGCGGGTTGGCCGGCGAGGGGATGTCACCGGTCAGGATGATCCGGTCGCGGGACTCGCGCGCCGTCGGGTCCGGCACCGGCACCGCGGAGAGCAGCGCCTGGGTGTACGGGTGCGTGGCGTTCTCGTAGATCTCCTCGTCCGAGCCGATCTCGACCATCTTGCCGAGGTACATCACGCCGACGCGGTCGGAGATGTGCCGGACGATCGAGAGGTCGTGCGCGATGAACATGTACGAGAGCTCGAACTCGCTCTGGAGCTGCTCCAGCAGGTTGATCACCTGCGCC
>NZ_JAQYWW010000204.1:0-369 GCF_036322525.1 Streptomyces sp. BE20
CCCAACAAAAAAACCCCCCAAAAAGTCCACACCCCACAGATCCCACCCCCCCCATAAAGAAAAAACTTGAGGCCAACAACAAAGAAAACAAAACCCCCAACCCCAACCCGGCCCCACCCGCCGACAACCGGACCCCCAAACCCCTCGTCCTAAAAGACCACAACCACACGAAACACCCCCACGCCCCCCAGGACCCCACCCCCCGTGTTCGCGGCGCCGCGGGGGGCCATGATCCCACCCACACCCCCCGGGACCCGGGCGCCCAATCCGCGTCCCGCCAGACGGCCCACCACCACCGCTGCGGAGCCGACCCCCCCGCGGACCCCCCCACCTGAACCCCAGCCGCACCAACACTCCCACGACCAGCCC
>NZ_JAQYWW010000206.1:0-9861 GCF_036322525.1 Streptomyces sp. BE20
CATCTTGATGATGCCGGCCGCCCCGGCCGCCGCCTGGGTGTGCCCGAGGTTCGACTTGATCGACCCGAGCCAGAGCGGGTCGCCGCCGTCCCGGTCCCGCCCGTACGTCGCCAGCAGCGCCTGGGCCTCGATCGGGTCGCCCAGCGTCGTCCCCGTACCGTGCGCCTCGACCACGTCGACGTCCCGCGGCGTCAGACCGGCGTTCGCCAGCGCCTGGCGGATGACGCGCTGCTGCGACGGGCCGTTCGGCGCCGTCAGACCGCTGGAGGCGCCGTCCTGGTTCACCGCCGTGCCCCGCACCACCGCCAGGACCGGGTGGCCCAGACGCTGCGCGTCCGACAGCCGCTCCACCAGCAGCATGCCGACGCCCTCGCCCCAGCCGGTGCCGTCCGCACCCGCCGCGAAGGACTTGCACCGGCCGTCGGCCGCCAGACCCCGCTGCCGCGAGAACCCGACGAAGGTCTCCGGGGTCGCCATCACCGCGGCCCCGCCCGCGAGGGCGAGATCGCACTCGCCCGCCTGCAGCGCCCGGGCCGCCAGGTGCAGCGTGACCAGGGACGACGAGCAGGCGGTGTCCACCGTCAGCGCGGGGCCCTCCAGGCCGAGCGTGTAGGAGATCCGGCCGGAGGCGACGCTCCCGGAGTTGCCGGTCCCGAGGTACGCCTCGACCTCGTCCGGGACGTCCAGCAGGCGCGCGGCGTAGTCGTGGTACATCAGGCCGACGTAGACGCCGGTGCGGGAGCCGCGCAGGCCCAGCGGGTCCACCCCGGCCCGCTCCAGCGCCTCCCACGCCGTCTCCAGCAGCAGGCGCTGCTGCGGGTCCGTCGCCAGCGCCTCGCGCGGCGAGATCCCGAACACGTCCGGGTCGAAGTCCGCGGCCTCGTAGAGGAATCCGCCTTCGCGCGCGTACGAGGTGCCGGGGTGGTCCGGATCGGGGTGGTAGAGCCCCTCGACGTCCCAGCCGCGATCGGTCGGGAACAGACCGATGCCGTCCCGGCCCTCGTCCACCAGCTTCCACAGCTCGTCCGGCGTGGTGATCCCGCCCGGGTAGCGGCAGGCCATCCCGACGATCGCGATCGGCTCGCGGGCGCCGGCCTCGGCCTCCGCCAGCCGCTTGCGCGTCTGATGGAGGTCGGCGGTCACCCGCTTCAAATAGTCCCGGAGCCTCTGCTCAGTCGACACCAGCGCGTCACCTCACTCCGGTGGTCACCGGGATCGCAGGGTGGGACGGCACCGCGGACCGGCGGTACCGTCCCAGACGGTAGGAGCGGTCCCTCGGGCCCCTCAACCCCTAGGAGTCCCTTAGCCGCGGATCCCGGCCTGCCGGCGGGAATCCCCCCGACGGGCCGGGATCCGCCGATCGAGCGGTCCGAGGCCGTCACAGGGGGCAGGGGGCAGGCGCCCGGGTCACGACGCCGCCTCCCGGGCGCCCGGGCCCCCACCGGACTAGCATCGACCGTATGGGAGAACGAGAGTTCGGGCCCAGCGCGCCCCAGCTCGTACTCGATGCCGAAGGCGACTCGCAGGTCATGAGCCCGAGCCGCTCGTACGCCGTCGGCCGGGACCCGGCGAGCGACGTCGTGTTCACCGACCCCCGGGTCTCCTGGCACCACGCCGTCCTGCACGAGGGGGACGGCCGGTGGGTGCTCGACGACGTCGGTTCCACCAACGGCACGTACACCGAGGGCCACCGCGTCCGGCACGTGGACGTCGGCCCCGGCAGCGTGGTCCGCTTCGGCGATCCCGCCGACGGGCCCCGCTGCAGCCTGAGCGCCCTGCCCGAGCCGATGACCGTCCAGCAGCGGCAGTCGTCCGCCCTCACCTCGATCACCGGCTCCTACCGCCCGCCGACCAGCATCCTCCCGCTGTCCGCCCGCGTCGTCCGGATCGGCCGCGCCCCCGACAACGACCTGGTGGTGAGCGACCTCTCCGCCTCCCGCCACCACGCCGAACTCCGTGCCCTCCCCGACGGCCGGTACGAGATCGCGGACCTGGAGAGCCACAACGGCACCTACCTCAACGGCCAGCCCGTGTTCGAGGCCCTCGTCGGCCAGGGCGACCTGGTCGGCATCGGCCACTCGGAGTTCTGCCTGATCGGCGACGAGCTCCAGGAGTTCGTCGACACCGGCATCGTCGACCTCGACGTCGAGGACCTCACCGTCACGGTCGGCGACACCCACGTCCTGCTCGACCACGTCACCTTCCCGGTCGGCGAGAAGAGCCTGCTGGCCGTCACCGGCCCCAGCGGCGCGGGCAAGTCCACCCTGCTCAACGCCCTCACCGGGCTCCGCCCCGCGACCGGGGGCACCGTCCGCTACGACGGCCGCGACCTCTACCGCGAGTACGCCGAGCTGCGCCACCGCATCGGCCTCGTCCCGCAGGACGACATCCTGCACACCCAGCTGCGGGTCCGCCGCGCCCTGCGGTACGCGGCCGAGCTCCGCTTCCCCGGCGACACCGCGCCCGCCGAACGGGAGGCCCGGGTCGAGGAGGTGATCAGCGAGCTCGGCCTCACCCAGCGCGCCGACCAGGTCATCTCCAGTCTCTCCGGCGGCCAGCGCAAGCGCGTCAGCGTCGCCCTCGAACTGCTCACCAAGCCCTCCCTGCTGTTCCTGGACGAACCCACCAGCGGTCTCGACCCCGGCATGGATCGCTCGGTCATGCAGATGCTCCGCGGCCTCGCCGACGACGGACACACCGTCATCGTCGTCACCCACAGCGTGCTCAGCCTCGACCTCTGCGACCGTCTGCTCCTGCTCGTCCCCGGCGGCCGGATCGCCTGGTACGGCCCACCCGGCGAGGCCCTCGGCCACTTCGGCTTCGACCACTGGCCCCAGGCGTTCGAAGCCTTCGAGAGCCGACGCGACCACGACTGGGCCGGTCAGTACCGGGCGTCCACCCCCTACCGGCGCTACATCGCCGGCGCCATGGACCACCCCGCCCGCTCGACCCCCGGCACGCCGGCGCCCAGCGCCTCGGCCCCCCGACCCACCCCGAGGCGCTGGGGCAAACAGGTCTCCACCCTCGTCCGCCGCTACACCACGGTGCTCGCCGCCGACAAGACCTTCCTCGCCGTGATGATCGCCCTGCCGTTCATCATGGGCGCCCTGACGCGCGCCCTCGCGGGCCGACAGCTCGACGAGGACACCGCCCTCAACGCGCTGCTCATCCTCTGCGTCGGCGGCGTCCTCACCGGGGCCGCCAACGCCGTCCGCGAACTGGTCAAGGAAACCGTCATCTACCAGCGCGAACGCGCCGTCGGCCTGTCCAGATCCGCGTACCTCTGCTCGAAGATCGTGGTGCTCGGCACCATCACGGTCGTCCAGTCGGTGGTCCTCACCCTGGTCGCCCTGGTCGGCGTCGGGCTCGGACCACCGGGCGCCGGAGGCGTGTTCCTGCCGCGCCTGGTGGAGATCACCCTCGCCGTCGCCCTGCTCTCCGTCACCACGATGGTCCTCGGCCTCCTCGTCTCCGCCGTGGTGAAGAAGGAGGAGGTGACCATGCCCCTGCTGGTCCTGGTCGCCATCGTCCAGGTGGTGTTCTGCGGCGCGCTGCTCCAGCTCGACCAGACGCCGATCCTCAACCAGCTCTCCTGGCTGGCGCCCGCGCGCTGGGGGTTCGGCGCGATGGCCGCCACCGTCGACCTGGGCGCCCTCCTGCCCGACCCCCTCACCGACGACCCGATGTTCGCCCACCGCGGCAGCGTCTGGCTGCTCGACATGGGCATGCTGCTGGCCCTCTCCGTGCTCTTCGGACTCGTCGTCGCCCGGCTGCTGCGCCGGCGCGAACCCGTGATCATGCGGAAGTAGGCCGCGCCCACCGGTCGCGCCGCGCCCTCGCGGCCCGTGGAGCGCCGGCCCCTGCGTGCCGGCGCTCCACCCCGCCCCGACCGGCTACAGGCCGAGGTCGTTGTCGATGAACGCGAACATCTCCTCGTCGCTGGCCTCCTCCAGCAGGTCGACGACCTCGTCCGCCTCCGTCGGCTGCCAGCCCGCGAGCAGCCTCCGGAGCCGGTCCGCGATCTGGTCGCGCACCGCGGGGTCGAGTCCGTCGGCGGCCAACGAGACCTCGAACCGGTCGAGCTCGGCCAGCGCGGGCAGCGGCGGGGCCACCGGCTCCACCGGGGCCAACTGCTCGAACAGGTGCTCGGCCAGGTCGCCGGGGGTCGGGTAGTCGAAGATCACCGTCGCCGGCAGGCGCAGGCCGGTCACCGCGGTCAGACCGTTGCGCAGTTCGACCGCCGTGAGCGAGTCGAACCCCTGGTCGAGGAAGCCCCGGGCGGGCTCCGTCGGATGGTCGGCCGGGTAGCCCAGCACCGTCGCCATGTGGCCGTGCACCAGGTCCAGCAACAGTTCGCGCCTCGCCTCGTCCGACAGCCCCGCCAACCGCTGGGCGACCGGCACCACCGTGGGCGCCACGGCCCTGACCGCCGGCCTCCGGACCAGGCCGCTCAGCAGCGCCGGCACCTCCCCCGCCGCCCGCACGGCCGCCAGGTCGAGCCGGATCGGCACCACCGGCGCCGCCGCGGCGGTCACGGCAGCGTCGAACGCCGCCAGCCCCGACGCGACGTCGAAGGGCAGCACGCCGGCCCGGGCCATCCGCTGCCGGTCGGCCTCGTCCAGGTCGCCGGCCATGCCGCCCTCGGCCCACGGCCCCCAGGCCAGCGCCTGCCCCGGCAGGCCGAGCGCCCGGCGGTGCTGGGCGAACGCGTCGAGGAACCCGTTGGCCGCGGCGTAGTTCGCCTGCCCCGGCGTCCCGAAGACCGCCGACGCGGACGAGAACAGGACGAACGCCGAGAGTTCCAGGCCCCGGGTGAGTTCGTGCAGGTGCAGCGTGCCGTCCACCTTCGGCCGCAGGACGCGGTCGAGCCGGTCGGGCGTCATCTGCTCGACGATCCCGTCGTCCAGGACACCGGCGGTGTGCACCACCCCGGTCAGCGGGTGCTCCGCCGGGATCCCGGCGATCACCGCGGCCAGCGCGGCACGGTCGGTCACGTCCGCCGCGGCGAGCGTCACCTCCACGCCTTCGGCGCCGAGCTCCCCGGCCACCGCCTCCCCGCCGCCGCTGCGGCTGACCAGGACCAGCCGGCGGATCCCGTGGGAGCCGACCAGATGACGCGCCACCCGGCCCGCGAGTGTGCCGGACCCGCCCGTGATCAGCACGGTACCGGCGCCGAACGATCCGACCGCCAAGTCCGTGGCCGGGTCCGTGACCGATGCGGTGGTCGGATCGGTGGCCCGGCCGGTGGTCGGGTCGATCGCCGGGTCACCGGCGGTCGTGCGCGCCAGCCGCGGCGCGAACAGCGCGCCACCACGGACCGCCACCTGAGGCTCACCGGAGGCCACCGCCGCCGGCAGCGCCGGCCAGGACGCGGCGTCCTCGTCGACGTCGACCAGGACGAACCGGTCCGGGTTCTCCTGCTGGGCCGACCGGAGCAGGCCCCAGACCGCAGCCCCGGCGAGGTCGACGCCGTCGCCGCCTTCGCCGCCTTCGCCACCGGGCAGGACCGCGTTCCTGGTCAGCACCACCACCCGGGAGTCGGTGGACAGCGAGCTCTGCACGACCGCCAGCACCCGGCGGACCTCGGCACGGGTCACCTCGGCGACCCCGCCGGCCCCCTGGCCGCCGCTGCCCGCGCCACCCGCGGCCACGAACACCACCGGGGCACCGAAGCCGTCCCGCGCCGGCACATCCGGCAGCTCCGGCAGCGGCTCCCCGAGCACCACCCAGCCGGCCCTCGACGAGGCCGCCGAAGGGGCAGGCGCCGGCACCCGGTCCCACTCGACCGCGAACAGGTCCGCCGCCGCGGGACGGGTGGAGGGCACCGGCCTCATCACCAGCGACCCGACCGCGAGCACGGCCTGCCCCGTCGTGGTGAACGCCTCCAACCGGACCGCGTCACCGCCGGCCGGACTGATCCGGACCCGCAACCGGTCCGCGCCGGCGGCGTACACCGCCACGTCCGACCAGCTGAACGGCAGCCGTGCCAGCGCGTCGGCGTCACCGCCCTCGGCGTCGCCGCCCGGAAGGCTCAGCGCGTGCAGGGCCGCGTCGATCAGCGCGGGGTGCGCACCGAACCGCGACGCCTCACGCCGGAACTCCTCGCCGAGGACCACCTCGGTGAACAGGTCGTCGCCACGACGCCAGACCTCCCGAAGCGCCTGGAACGCCGGCCCGTAGTCCAGGCCCATGTCCCGGAGACCGGCGTAGAGGCCGTCGAGCGGCACCTCCACCGCGCCGGCGGGCGGCCAGACGGCGGAGGTTTCGACGGCCCGCCCCGCCGCCGCGCCGGCCGGCGCGAGGGCGCCGGTGGCGTGGTGCTGCCAGCCGTCGCCGTGCTCGTCACGGGAGTGGATGCGCACGTCCCGGCGGCCCCGCTCGTCCGGGCCGTCCACCGTCACCTGGATCCGAACCGCGGCCCGGTCGGGAACGACGAGCGGCACGTGCAGCGTCAGCTCCTCGACGGTGTCGCAGCCGACCTGGCGGGCGGCCTGGAGCGCGAGCTCCAGCAGCGCCGTCCCGGGCAGCAGCGCCGCACCGGCGACCACGTGATCGGCGAGCCAGGGCTGGTCACCGAGCGAGAGCCGGCCGGTGAGCACCGTCCCGTCCCCGTCGACCAGCGGCACGACCGCGCCGAGCAAGGGGTGCTCGGCGGCGCCGAGCCCGGCCGCACCGAGATCGCCGGCACCGCGGGTCGCGGCGAGCCAGTACCGCTTCCGCTGGAAGGCGTAGGCGGGGAGTTCGAGCGGCCGGACGCCGGTGAAGAAGGGCGACCAGTCGACCGGGACGCCGTTGACGTGCAGGGTCGCGAGCGCCGTGAGCACGGTGGTCGCCTCGTCGCGGTCGCGGCGCAGCAGCGGCGTGGCGACGGCGTCGGGCTGCTGGACGAGCGCCGACAGGACACCGTCCGGGCCCAGTTCGACGAACCTGGTGACGCCGTCGAGCGCTTCGAGGGCGTCGGCGAAGCGGACCGGCTTGCGGACCTGGTCCACCCAGTACTCCGGGTCCGACCACTCGCCCGGCCGGACCGGGCGGCCGGTCACCGTGGAGACCGCCGGGAGCGACGGTTCGGCGAAGGCCAGCGACTTCACGATCACGCGGAAGTCCTCCAGCATCGGCTCCATCAGCCGCGAATGGAAGGCGTGGCTGGTGCGCAGACGGCTGGTCTTCCAACCCCGCTCGCCCGCCGCCTCCGCGACGGCGTCGATCTCGGCCTCCGGCCCGGCCACGACGACCGAGGACAGGCCGTTCACCACCGCGACGTCCACGTCCGGGAACGCGGCGAGGACGTCCGCCTCGGAGGCTCCGACGGCGAGCATCGCCCCACCAGCCGGAAGGGCCTGCATCAGTCGGCCGCGTGCGGCGACCAGCGTGGCCGCGTCCCCGAGGGACAGCACCCCGGCCACGTGCGCGGCGGCGATCTCACCGATCGAGTGCCCGACCAGGACGTCCGCCCGCACACCCCAGTGCGACAGCAGCGCATGCAACGCCACCTCAACCGCGAACAGGGCCGGCTGCGCATATCCCGTCCGGTGGATCAACTCCTCGTCCGCGAGGACCTCCGCCAAGGGCCGGTCCAGATGGGCATCCAGGTGCAACGCCACCTGGTCGAAGGCATCCGCGAACACCGGGAACGCCTCGTACAACCCCCGGCCCATCGACGCACGCTGCGCACCCTGACCCGTGAACAGGAACGCCACCCGACCCGCCCGTGCGGTGCCGGTCAGACCACCCGCACCGGACGCCACCGCGTCCAGCCCGGCCGTCAGCTCGTCGGTCCCACCCGCGAGCACCACCGCACGATGCGCCAGCGCCGGGCGCCGCGCCGCAGCCGCGGCGAGCGCGTGGAGATCCTGGTCGGCGACGTGCCGCAGACGCTCCGCCTGGGCCCGCAGCGCCGACTCGGTGTGCCCGGCGAGCAGCACCGGGACGACCGTCGGCTCCGGGCCGTCGGCCGGGACCTCCCCTGTGGGGGCCTCTTCGAGGATGACGTGCGCGTTGGTGCCGCTGACGCCGAACGCCGAGACGCCGGCCCGACGAGGCCGGTCCCCGGGGTTCCAGGGACGCGACTCGGTCAGCAGCTCGACCTCACCGGCCGACCATTCCACGTGTGGGGACGGCTCGTCCGCGTGCAGGGTGGCGGGGAGCGTCCCGTGCCGCATCGCCAGCAGCATCTTGATGATGCCCGCGACACCGGCCGCCGCCTGCGTGTGCCCGATGTTGGACTTCACCGACCCCAGCCACAACGGCTCGCCGCCGTCCCGGTCCTGCCCGTACGTCGCCAGGAGCGCCTGGGCCTCGATGGGGTCGCCGAGCGTCGTGCCGGTGCCGTGCGCCTCGACGGCGTCGACGTCCTGCGGGTTCAACCCCGCCTGCGCCAGCGCCGCCCGGATCACCCGCTGCTGCGACGGACCGTTCGGCGCCGTCAGACCGTTCGACGCACCGTCCTGGTTCACCGCCGTGCCCCGCACAACGGCCAGAACCTGACGACCCGCCGCCCGCGCCGACGACAACCGCTCCACGAGCAGCATGCCGACACCCTCGGACCAGCCCGTCCCGTCCGCACCAGCGCCGAACGACTTGCACCGGCCGTCCGGCGCCAGACCCCGCTGACGCGAGAACTCCACGAACACATCGGCGTTCGGCATCACGGTCGCACCGCCGACCAGCGCCATCGAGCACTCACCCGACCGCAGCGCCTGCGCCGCCAGGTGCAGTGCCACCAGCGAGGACGAACACGCCGTGTCCACCGTCACCGCAGGGCCTTCGAGCCCGAAGGAGTAGGAGATCCGGCCGGACATCACCGACGAGGCCGTACCCGTCAGCAGGTGCCCCTCCAGGCCCTCCCCGCTCTCCACCGACCCGATGCCGTACCCCATGAACGAGGCACCGACGAACACGCCCACCGGCTCGCCGCGCAGGCCCAGCGGATCGACCCCACCCCGCTCCAACGCCTCCCACGACGTCTCCAGCAACAGGCGCTGCTGCGGATCCATCGCCAGCGCCTCGCGCGGCGAGATCCCGAACAGCCTGGCGTCGAACTCGCCGGCCTCGTAGAGGAAGCCCCCGTGCCGGGTGTACGAGGTGCCCGCGTGGTCCGGGTCGGGGTGGTACAACCCCTCCAGGTCCCAGCCACGGTCGGTCGGGAAGGCCCCGATGCCGTCCCGGCCCTCGGCCACCAGATCCCAGAACGCCTCGGGTGTCTCCACCCCGCCCGGCAACCGCAGCCCCATGCCCACGATGACCACCGGGTCGTCCTGGACCGCGACCGGAACCGCCGCCCCGGTCGGTGCGGCTGCCTCCGCGCTGCCCACCACCTGTGCCAGCACGTACGCGGCGAGCCGCTCGGCGCTCGGGTAGTCGAACGCCAGCGTCGCCGGCAGTGCCAGCCCGGTCGCCGACCGCAGACGGTTCCGCAGTTCGACGGCGGTCAGCGAGTCGAAGCCCAGCTCCTTGAACGCCCGAGACGCCTCGATCTCCCCGGCCGACGCATGGCCGAGAGCCGCCGCGACCTCGGCCCGGACCAGCTCCAGCACGGTCCGCTGCCGCTCCGCCGACGACAGACCCGCCAACCGCGCGGCCAGCCCGGAGTCCGACTCCGGCGCGGCAGCCGACTCGGCGGCCTCCGGCAGCCGGTCGAAGAACGGTCGGGCGCGGCTCGCGGTGAACAGCGGCAGGAAGTCCGCCCAGCGGACGTCCGCGACGGTGACCGCCTCGTCCCCCGAGCCGACGGCCGACGCCAGCGCTGCCAGCGCCCGGGCGGGATCCATCGGGCTCAGACCCCGGCGGCGCAACTGCGCGGCCGTCTCGTCGTCCGCCGCCATGCCCACCCGGGCCCACGGGCCCCACGCGACGGCGGTA
>NZ_JAQYWW010000207.1:0-519 GCF_036322525.1 Streptomyces sp. BE20
GCCCGATGACGTTGCCGCGCCGGAACACCTCGACGATCCCCCGGTCGACCTGGATGGGCAGACGCCCGTGCCGGAAACCCGCGGCTCCGCCGCTTCCGCGTCAGACCACTCTCCGGTCGACGAGCGCGGCCACCTCGGTGAAGTACCCACGGAACAACGGCTCGTCGCCGGGCGGTACCCGGAACTCGGGCGAGGTGCTGTACCAGAAGGCGGCCTGGTCGGTGCCGTAGAGTGCGGCGCTCGAGTCGCGTACAGTGCCGATGAACAACTGGCCGGGCCGGTCGGGCTTCTTGTAGTACACCAGCGTTCCGAGCCACCGCAGCGGCACCCGAAACTCGGATCGGCCCCTGCTGAACAGTTCGAACACGCCCCGGTCCACGCGCAGATGCAGGCTCTCGTAGTCGAACGTCAGCGGCTCCATGGCGGGACGATAACCGGCTCCCGGGTCACAGCGCGACCACCCCCACCACGGCCGCCGCCACCACGACCAGCACACCCACCACATTGACGGCCATGTCC
>NZ_JAQYWW010000208.1:0-397 GCF_036322525.1 Streptomyces sp. BE20
CGGAAGAACGACAGGTTGCAACAGCCCCTTCGGGCACAATCTCGAATGACCCGAATGGACTATGGGTATCGATCAGCTCACTCGTTGGAGTGACCGCAGGTCGCAAGCCTTGCCAGGGTCGCGGGCGCCGCGCTCGCCACGCGAGTCGTCACTGAGCGCTACCGGACACAGGTGCACAGCCAGCGACAGCTGCCTCAAAAACCCCCCAAGAAAGGGCAATTCGGGCAATTCTCATCACTCACAAGAGTGACAGATGATGACAGAGCGAAGCTGTCGCAAGCTTGTGACAAGCCTAGGCGAACACCTGCCCCGGTGTGCGGGAATCGGCAACGTAGGGTTCTCCCATGGCACCGAAGCGCCCCCAGGCACCCCAGCCCCCAGGCAACACCGGAGCTCC
>NZ_JAQYWW010000209.1:0-324 GCF_036322525.1 Streptomyces sp. BE20
CGCGGCCAGTGCGGCGTTGCGGCCGGACGCGGGTGTCGGGGCCGGGGCGGGGCGTGCCGCCTGCGAGGCGACCGCCGGAGCAGCGGTCACCAGCAGGGCTGTGGTGACGGCGAGTGCGGCGAGCCTGTGAACGGGGGTTGGGCGCTTCCCGAGCACTCCTTAGCCTGCCGACCGCGGGTGCGGCCGGGCACGGGTCCGCGCCGCAGGGTGCGGCGCAGCGGGCATCCGGCCGGTGACGCGTGAGGTGGGACGCGGGGCACGGCTGCTGCGGCTCTGGACGGGGCGGGAAGCGGCAAGCAGAACCGCCTATGCCATGAACATGAC
>NZ_JAQYWW010000210.1:0-383 GCF_036322525.1 Streptomyces sp. BE20
GTGCCTAGATCCTCTGACACGCATCGCCTCCACGCTCCGTCACCGGCCCCCCGGTCGGAGGTTGGATGTAGCGACCCCCCTTGGTCCCCCCACCCCCCCCCGCCCCCCCCCCCCCGGGCCACACCCCCCAAAAAAAAAAACCCCCCCAGCCCCCCCCCCCCACCCCAAAACAAACCACCAAAACCCAAAAACAACCAAAAAAAAAACAAAAAAAACCCCCCAAAAAAACCCAAAAAAACACAAAAAAACGAAAACACAAAACCAACAAAAAAAAAAAAAAAAAACAAAAAAAAAAAAAACAAAAACCAAAACCAACACCCCACCCCCCCCCCCCCCCCCCACCACAAAAAACACAAACCCACAAACACCCAACCACCACACAC
>NZ_JAQYWW010000211.1:0-323 GCF_036322525.1 Streptomyces sp. BE20
GGAACCCCCCACCAACTTCGGGGCCCCCCCGCGGTGCCCCCCCCCCCCCACGCGGCCCCCCCCCCCCCCCGGACCAAGTGTGCAAACACCCCACCGTAACCCCCAACCCCCCGCCCCCCTACCCCCCCCACCCCCCACCAACCCCCAAAAAAAAACACAAAAAAAAAAAAAAAACAAACAACACAAAAAACCCCAAAAAACAAAAAAAAAAAACAAAAAAAAAAAAAAAACACCAACACCCCCCCCCAACCCCACCCACCCCGCCCCCAACAGGGAAAGCGCGATGTTGGGGGAAAAAAAACCACGCCCCCCCACAACCACAC
>NZ_JAQYWW010000212.1:0-491 GCF_036322525.1 Streptomyces sp. BE20
CTTCGTCTTCCCGGGGCAGGGCTCGCAGTGGGCCGGCATGGCCGTCGAACTCCTCGACACCGCACCCGTCTTCGCCGAGAAGATGAACCAGTGCGAACAGGCCCTCGCCCCCCACGTCGACTGGTCCCTCACCCAACTCCTGCGCGACGGCGCACCCCTCGACCGCGTCGACATCGTCCAACCCGCCCTCTGGGCCGTCATGATCTCCCTCACCGCCCTCTGGGAGTCCTACGGCGTCACCCCCGACGCCGTCCTCGGCCACTCCCAGGGCGAAATCGCCGCCGCCGTCGTCGCCGGAGCCCTCACCCTCGAAGACGGCGCCACCGTCGTCGCCCTCCGCAGCCAAGCCATCCACACCATCACCGGCACCGGCGGCATGGTCTCCCTCACCCACCCCCTCGACCACACCCACCAACTCATCGCCCCCTGGCACGACCGCATCTCCGTCGCCGCCGTCAACGGCCCCACCGCCGTCGTCGTCAGCGGCGACA
>NZ_JAQYWW010000213.1:0-1202 GCF_036322525.1 Streptomyces sp. BE20
CTAGTGAGCTGGTCCGGAGATGCGTGAGCAGTAGCGGCAGATTCGGTCGATGATCTGGTCGGCGGTCTTGGTCCACTTGAACGGGTGGGCACTGTCGTTCCAGTTCTTGATCCAGTCCTCGAGTGTGGCCTTCAGCTCGTCTAGCGAGCAGAACACTCCGCGTTCGAGGCAGCGCCGTTCCAGCTCGGCGAACCAGCGCTCGACCTGGTTGATCCACGAGGAGTAGGTGGGTGTGAAGTGCAGCTGAACGCGGGGATGCGCGACCAGCCAGCGGTCCACCACGGGGGCCTTGTGGGTGGAGAGGTTGTCGCAGATCACGTGGACCGCCAGGCCGGGCTCGGTCTGGCGGTCGATCTCGTCCAAGAAGTCACGGAAGTCGACCGCGCGGTGTTGTGCGGACAGCTTCCCGATCACCTTCCCGGTGGTGATGTCCAGTGCGGCGAACAGATCCACCGTGCCGTGGCGGACGTAGTCGAAGCTGCGGCGCTCAGGAACTCCGGGCAGCATCGGCAGCACCGGCGCGGTCCGCTGCAGGGCCTGGATCTGCGGCTTCTCATCCACGGCGAACACCACCGCGTTCGCCGGCGGGGCCAGGTAGAGCCCGACCACGTCCCGGATCTTGTCGATCAGCAGGGGGTCCGGGGAGATCTTGAAGGTCTCCGTCCGCCAGGGCTGCAGGCCGAAGGCCCGCCAGATCCGCAGCACGCTCGACGGGGAGATGCCGACCTTCGCGGCCAGTTCCCGTTTGGACCAGTGGGTGGAGCCTGGTGGGGTCTCCTCCAGCGTGCGCACTACCACCTCCTCCACCTGGGCGTCGGTGATGGTGCGCGGCACCCCGGGCCGCGGCTCGTCGGCCAGGCCGTCCAGACGTTCGCGCAGGAACCGGGCCCGCCACCTGTTGACCGTGCCCCGATTTACCCCCAGCCGCGCGGCCACTGCGATGTTGCTGCCGCCCTCGGCACACGCCAGCACGATCCGCGCCCGCATCGCGAGTCCCTGGGCGGTCCTTCGCCGAGCCGCCCATCCCTGCAAGATCAGCCGCTCGGTATCGGACAGGACCAGCGGCTGCAGTCTGCTGTCACCCATACGCTCAGCAGACCGCAGCTCTGACGGCCTGTCACCACTCACGACCACGCGAACATCAGAACTGAAACGCAACGCGCCTCACGTGGCGACCACAGATCTCAAGACCAGCTCACTAG
>NZ_JAQYWW010000214.1:0-319 GCF_036322525.1 Streptomyces sp. BE20
GGGGGGGGGGGGGGGGGGAGGGGGGGGCGGGGGCGCGCGCCGGCCCCCCTGCGGGGAGAGCCAGCCCCACCAACACAACACCCCGCCCCCCCCGGCCCCGCCACCACAAAACACCCAACCAAAAAAAAAAAACCAACGCCACCCAACCCCCACAAAACCAAGGCAAACAAAAAAATAAAAAAAAAACCCCACCCACCACCCCCCCCCCCCACCACCCCCCCCCACCCCCCCCCCCCCCAGCGACCCCTCCACCGGTTCAACCACCACAACAACAGAACCTACCCGACACAGGCCGCAATTTAAACAAACAACACCACAA
>NZ_JAQYWW010000215.1:0-359 GCF_036322525.1 Streptomyces sp. BE20
CATGACCGGGCGGGGGTGTCGCGGGGTGCCGGGGGGGGGGCCGCGTGGTCCCCCCCCCCCTGCTTTTTTTCGTCCGCAACCTTTCACCAATATACCCCCCCCCAAACCCACCGCCTTTCTGACTCCAACCACACCCCCCCGCTGACCCCACCCCACGACCCCACCCGCACCACCCCCCCCACGCCGACCGCCACCCCCCGGAACCACACCGAGCAGGACAACGACAACGGGTACGCCGAGTTCTACATCGACGAGAACCGCCAGTACTTATCGTACGACAAGTCCCTGAAGACCGGCCAGTTCATCTTCGGCTTCGCCATGAGCAAGCAGAACTGGGTCGAGCACTACGCCTTCCAGAC
>NZ_JAQYWW010000216.1:0-322 GCF_036322525.1 Streptomyces sp. BE20
GGGCGGCACGGCGCCGGCAGGCGGTGAAGGCGACTCCCCCGCCGGCGCGGGGAGCAGAACTCCTGGACCGTCCCCAGCGGCGACAGGTCGGGAACAGCCCCGCAGGCGCGGGGAGCAGGGGCGTCGCGGCTCGGGTGGCGGGCGGCCACGGGGAACAGCCCCGCAGGCGCGGGGAGCAGTCAGACGCCGACCGCGCCGAGACCCGGGAGCCGGGAACTGCCCCGCAGGCGCGGGGAGCAGAACAGCATCGAGCGCGCGGTCGCCGACAGGCCGGGAACAGCCCCGCAGGCGCGGGGAGCAGGAGTGCGGGCCGGTCGCGAGA
>NZ_JAQYWW010000217.1:0-300 GCF_036322525.1 Streptomyces sp. BE20
CGGAACTCCCTTTCCGCGAAGCCCGTACCGCGTCCTCCCCGCACCCGCGGGGGTCAGCCGTGGTTCGCCTTCGCATGGTAGGGGGTGGCGACGTCCTCCCCGCACCCGCGGGGGTCAGCCGATGTGGAGCGCCTCCCGCAGGATCTCGCGCAGGTCCTCCCCGCACCAGCGGGGGTCAGCCGGGTGAGGGCAGGCAAGGGGGGGGACGTCTGTCGTACAACCCCCCCCCGCCGGGGTAATCCGTTTCTCGGGGTGCTCCTGGCGGTGATCGACTCCGTCCTCCACGCGCAGTCGGTGGTC
>NZ_JAQYWW010000218.1:0-349 GCF_036322525.1 Streptomyces sp. BE20
GGGGGGGGGGGGGGGGGTGGGTGGGTGGTGTGGGGGGGGGGGGGTTTTGTTTCGTTGTGTGTGGGGGGGGTTGGTGGGTGTGGTTGGGGTTGTTGGGTGGGGGGGGGGGTGGGGGGTGGGGGGGGGGGGGGGGGGGGGGCGGGCGGGGGCGGGGGTGTATGCTGCGGCCGCCCGGGGCCCCCCCCCCGGGGGGGCGGCGCGGGGCCGCCCCCGGGAGCTGGGGGGGGGGGGGGGGCCCGGCGCCCCCCCCCCCCCCCCCCCCCCCACACCAACCACACACCCACCACCACCCACAACACCCCCACCCCCCCCCCCACACACCCCCCCCACACCCCCCCCACACCCACAC
>NZ_JAQYWW010000219.1:0-5298 GCF_036322525.1 Streptomyces sp. BE20
GCCAGACCCACCATCACGGCGAACGACACCGGCTGCACCACATCCACCCGCTCCAGCGAGGCGGCACCCGGCACCTGATTCACCACATCCACCAACGACCAGTCCACATAAGGCTTCAGCGCACCCTCCACCTCCGCCAGAGCCCGCGCGAACACCGGAGACTCCGCCAGCAACCGCCGGCCCATCCCCACCCACTGCGAACCCTGACCCGGGAACACGAACACCGACCGGCCCGCCACCTCCGCACGGCCCGCCACCAACCCGGGCGCAGCCTCGCCGGAGGACAGCGCCCGCAGGGCGTCGGCGAGTCCGGCCGGGTCGGCGCCGACGGCGACCGCTCGCTCGGGGAAGCGGGAGCGGGCCGTGACGAGGGCACGGGCGGTCGCCGCGCGGTCCACGTCGGGGCGCTCGTCCGCGTACGCCGCCAGCCGGGCGGCCTGTGCCCGCAGGGCGGCCTCCGAGGCACCGGAGAGCACCCAGGGGGCCGCGCCGTCCCCGGCCGCGTCGGCGTTCTCGTCCTCGTTCGCGCCGGGTGCGGCCTCGGGGGCGGCCTGCTCGGCCGGCTCGGCCT
Organism: Streptomyces sp. BE20; assembly: GCF_036322525.1. Classification (NCBI taxonomy): domain Bacteria; kingdom Bacillati; phylum Actinomycetota; class Actinomycetes; order Kitasatosporales; family Streptomycetaceae; genus Streptomyces; species Streptomyces sp. BE20. The sequence goes on from NZ_JAQYWW010000219.1 coordinate 572, forward strand.
GCTCCAGGATGACGTGGGCGTTGGTGCCGCTCACGCCGAAGGCCGAGACAGCGGCCCGGCGCGGGCGGTCGCCCTCGGGCCACTCCCGGTCCTCGGTGAGCAGGGCGATGCCGCCCGAGGACCAGTCGATGTGCGAGGAGGGCGCGTCGATGTGGAGGGTCTTCGGCAGTACGCCGTGGCGCAGCGCCTCGACCATCTTGATCACACCGGCCGCGCCGGCCGCGGCCTGGGTGTGCCCGATGTTGGACTTCACCGAGCCCAGCCAGAGCGGCTGTTCGGCCGGGCGGCCCCTGCCGTAGGTGGCGAGCAGGGCGTGCGCCTCGATCGGGTCGCCGAGCGGCGTGCCGGTGCCGTGCGCCTCGACGGCGTCGACGTCGCCGGCGGCCAGTCCGGCGTTGGCGAGCGCGGCCCGGATCACCCGCTCCTGCGAGGGGCCGTTGGGCGCGGTCAGGCCGTTCGACGCACCGTCCTGGTTGACGGCCGAGCCCCGGACGACGGCCAGCACCTCGTGGCCGAGCCGCCGTGCGTCCGACAGCCGCTCCAGCAGGAGCAGACCCACGCCCTCGGACATCCCGAACCCGTCGGCGGCGTCCGCGAACGCCTTGCTCCGGCCGTCGGTGGCCAGGCCGCGCTGCCGGGAGAAGCCGACCAGGCCCTCCAGGGTGGACATCACCGACGCGCCGCCGGCCAGCGCCAGCGTGCACTCGCCGCTGCGCAGGGCCTGGGCGGCCAGGTGCAGGGCGACCAGCGAGGAGGAGCAGGCGGTGTCGACGGTGATCGCGGGCCCCTCCAGGCCGAGGGTGTAGGAGAGCCGGCCGGACAGCACGCTGCCCGCGTTGCCGGTGACGAGGTAGCCCTCGTCGGCCTGGCCGCCGGTGCCCTGGGTGCCGTAGTCCTGGCCGTGGGTGCCGATGAAGACGCCGGTGGGGGTGGCCCGCAGGGCGGTCGGGTCGAGACCGGCCCGCTCCAGGGTCTCCCAGGCGACCTCCAGCAGCAGCCGCTGCTGCGGGTCCATGGCCAGCGCCTCGCGGGGGTTGATCCCGAAGAAGGCGGCGTCGAAGTCGGCGATGCCGGGCAGGAACCCGCCGCCGCGCACGTAGGTGCGGCCGGGCACGTCGGGGTCGGGGTCGTAGCTGCCGTCGAGGTCCCACCCGCGGTCGGTGGGCAGTCCGGAGACGGCGTCTCCTCCGGCGGCGACGAAGCGCCAGAGGTCCTCGGCGGAGTCGAGGCCGCCGGGGAAGCGGCAGCCCATGGCGACGATCGCGACGAGTTCGTCGTCGGCCTCGGCGGCGCGCACCGCCGGGACGGGCGCGGCGGCCGGTGCGGCGGTCTCCTCGCCGACCAGCTCGGTGGTGAGGTGGGCCGCGAGGGCCTTCGGCGTCGGGTAGTTGAACACCAGCGTGGCGGGCAGCCGCAGCCCGGTGGCGGCGCCGAGCCCGTTGCGCAGCTCGACGGCGGTCAGCGAGTCGATGCCCAGGTCCTTGAACGGCTTCTCGACGTCCAGGGACCCGGCCGAGCCGTGACCGAGCACGGTGGCGGCGGTGTCGCGGACGAGGGCGAGCAGCACCTCGTCGCGCTCGGCGGCGGCGAGGCCCGCCAGCCGCCGGGCGAGGGTGTCGGCACCGGCCCCGGCGGACCGGGCGGCGGCCCGTCGCAGGGCGCGCGGCGCGCGGACGGCCGGGGCCAGCCCGCGCAGGAGCGGCGGGAGGTCGTCACTCCGGACGCCGGTGACGTCGAGCCGGATCGGCACCACGGCCGCCCGGTCGCCGGTGATCGCGGCGTCGAAGAGGGCCAGGCCCTGCCCGGCGGAGAGCGGACGGGTGCCGCCCCGGGCCATCCGGGCGAGGTCGGTTTCGCTCAGACGGCCGCCCATGCCGCCGGCCTCGGCCCACAGGCCCCAGGCGAGTGACACGGCGGGCAGGCCGAGGGCGTGCCGGTGGGCGGCCAGACCGTCCAGGAAGGCGTTGCCGGCCGCGTAGTTGCCCTGGCCGGAGCCGCCGAGGACGCCGGAGGCGGAGGAGTAGAGCGCGAAGACGGCGAGGCCGAGCCCGGCGGTGAGTTCGTGGAGGTGCCAGGCGGCGTCGACCTTGGGGCGCAGCACGCTGTGCCACTTGGCGCCGTCCAGCGCCTCGATGACGCCGTCGTCCACGATCCCGGCGACGTGGACAACGCCGGTGAGGCGGTCCGCGACGGAGTCGACGACCGCCGCCAGCGCCTCGCGGTCGGCGGCGTCCACCGTCTCGGACCGGACGCGGGTGCCGTCCGCCGCGAGTTCGGCGAGCAGGTCGGCGGGGACGGCGGAGCGGGAGACCAGGACCAGCTCGGCGACGCGGTGGACCGCCGCGAGGTGGCGGGCCACCAGGCGGCCGAGGCCCCCGGTGACGCCGGTGACCAGGACGGTGCCGCCCGCCAGCGGGGACGGGACCTCGGGGGCCGGCTGCGCCGCGCGGCGCAGCCGGGCGACGAGTCGCCGCCCGTCGCGCACCGCGATCTGCGGCTCGTCCGCCGTGGCGGCCACCGCCTCGGCGGCGGCTGCCGGGTCGTCGCCCTCCACGAGGACGAAGCGGCCCGGGTTCTCCGACTGCGCGGTCCGCACCAGGCCCCGGACGGGCTCCTGGACGAGTTCCCCGCGCCGGGTGACGACGACGAGCCGGGAGTCGGCCGTCCGTTCGTCCACCAGCCAGGACTGGAGGGCCCGCAGGACGTCGTGGCCGACGGCGTGGGCGCGCTCGGGGACACCGTCGGTCGGCACGCCGAGGCCGGCGGGCAGCACGACGAGGGGCGGCAGCGGTCCGTCGGCGGGCAGCTCGTCGTGGAGCACCCAGGCCGTGCCGGCGGGGGTCGCCTCGGCGGCCGTCCCGTCAGCCGCTCCGGATGTCGTTTCAGGTTCCGCTTCAGGTGTCGCTTCAGGTGTCGCTTCGGGTGCCGGGACCCAGTCGACCTCGAACAGGGCCGCGTCGGAGGCGGCGCCCAGGCTGCTCGGGTCCACCGGCCGCACGGTGAGGGCCTCGACGTCGACGACGGGTGCGCCGGTCTCGTCGGCGGCCCGGATGGAGAGGGTGTCGGGCCCGGAGGCGGCGACGACGACCCGCAGGACCTCGGCCCCGGCGGCGTGCAGGCGCACCCCGGCCCAGGAGAAGGCGAGCCGCGGCACGGCGGCGCCAGGGAAGAAGCCGGCCTCGCCGAGCGGGTGCAGGGCGGCGTCCAGCAGGGCCGGGTGCAGCCCGTACGCGGCCGCGTCGGACACGGCCTCGGGGAGGCGGAGCTGGGCGTAGAGGCGACCGTCGGCGAGCCAGGCGGCCTCGACCGCGTGGAACGCGGGGCCGTAGGCGACGGTGAGCCGGTCGTAGAGGCCGTCGAGGTCGAGCGGGCGGGCCCCGGCGGGCGGCCAGGCCGTCAGTTCCTCGGCGGCGGCGGGCTCCGGGCCCTCGGGGACGAGCGTGCCGGTGGCGTTCCCGCTCCACGGCAGGCCGGGGCCGGTCCGGGTGAGCAGCCGGACGGCGCGGCGGCCGTCCTCGGCCTCGCCGACGTGGACCTGGAGGTCGATGCCGCCGCCCTCGGGGACGACGATCGGGGCGGATATGGTCAGTTCCTCGACCGTGGGCGCGCCGAGCCGGTGCCCGACGTGCACCAGCGCGTCCAGCAGCGCGGTGCCGGGCAGCAGAGTCGCGCCGCCGACCCGGTGGTCGGTCAGCCAGGGCAGGGTGCGTTCGGTGATCCGGCCGGTGAAGACGGCGCCCTCCTCGGAGCCGAGCAGCAGCCCGGCCTCCAGCAGCGGGTGGCCTGCCTTGTCCAGGCCGACGGCCGCGAGGTCGCCCGCGGCGCGGCCGGGCCGGAGCCAGTAGTGCTCGTGCTGGAAGGGGTAGGTGGGGAGGTCGGAGGGCCGGAGGGTGCCGGCGTCGGTGAACGCCGCCGACCAGTCCACCCCGACCCCGCGGACGTACAGCTCCGCGGCCGAGAGCAGGACGCGGTCCCACGCACCGTCCTCACGCCGCAGCGTGCCCGTCACCACCGTCGGAGCCTGGACCGCCTCCTCCAGCGCCTCCACCAGACTGTGCGCCAGCACCGGGTGCGCACTCACCTCCACGAACGCCCGGAACCCCTCCGCGGCGAGCGTGTCCACCGCCTCGGCGAAGCGCACGGTCTGCCGCAGATTGCGGTACCAGTACCCGCCGTCCAGCTCAGGACCCTCCAACCACCGGCCCTCCACCGTCGACAGGAACGGCACCCTCGCCGCCTGTGGCTTCACCCCGGCCAGCAACCCGGCCAGTTCCTCCTCGATCGACTCCACGTGCGCGGTGTGCGAGGCGTAGTCCACCGGGACGCGCCGCACCCGCACACCCTGCTCCTCGAAGCCCGCCACCAGCGTGTCCAGCGCGTCCGGGTCACCGGCCACCACCACGGACGACGGCCCGTTCACCGCCGCCACCTCCACACCGGCCGGCAGACCGGCCACCCGCCCGTAGGGCAGGCCCACCGACACCATGCCGCCACGACCCGCCAGACCCCGCGCGATCGCCTGCGAACGCAGCGCCACCACGGCAGCGGCGTCCTCCAGCGACAGGATCCCCGCAACATGCGCCGCCGCGATCTCACCCTGCGAATGCCCCACCACCGCGTCCGGCACCACACCCAGCGAACCCCACACCCGCGCCAGACCCACCATCACGGCGAACGACACCGGCTGCACCACATCCACCCGCTCCAGCGAGGCGGCACCCGGCACC
>NZ_JAQYWW010000220.1:0-316 GCF_036322525.1 Streptomyces sp. BE20
CGGCTCCGGCCGCACCGGTAGCCGCTCCGGCCCCGGTCGCCCCGCCGGCCCCGGCCCCCGCACCGGCACCGCTCCCAGCCCCGGCGCAGGCTGCCCCGCCTGCCCCCGACGCCGCACCGGCTCCCCACGCCGCGGCCGCTCCGGCCCCGGCCGCGCCCGGCGCCGCCGCAGCACCCGCCGCCCCCCCCCCCCCACCCCCCCCCCCCCCCCCCCCCCACACCACCCCCCCCCCCAACCCCCACCCAAACCAAAACCACCCAAAACAAAAACAAAAAAAAAAACACAAAACAAAAAAAAACACAACACACCCCCACAG
>NZ_JAQYWW010000221.1:0-374 GCF_036322525.1 Streptomyces sp. BE20
AGCGGCCCGGTCTCCAGGTCGAACGGGACCAGCGCGGCCCCGGCGAGCAGCTCGCCCACCTGCTCGGGGCCGGCGTCCACGACGGTGAACGGCAGTTCCCGTGTGTCGACGACGGTACAGGCCGGGCAGTCAATGCGCGGTGAGGCGGCCGGCGGCGCGGGCGCTGGCGAGGCCGATGGGCGGAGTCTGGCTGGTCGGGTCGCTCGGGTGGTGAGGCGGGGCCGTGGGGGGGGGGGTGGGTCCGTGGCGCGAGTGGCGGGCCCGCCCCCCACCCCCCCCCCCCCCCCCCCCCCCCCCACAACACCACAAAAAAAAAAAAGAAAAACCCCCACCACAAAAAACCCACCAAAAAAACACACCCCCACCCCCCACAA
>NZ_JAQYWW010000222.1:0-441 GCF_036322525.1 Streptomyces sp. BE20
CCCAGGACGGCGGCGACGGAGGAGTACAGGACGAACGCGGCCAGGTCGTGGCCCCGGGTCAGCTCGTGCAGGTGCCGGGCCCCGTCCGCCTTCGGCGCCCACACCGCGGCCAACCGCTCGGGCGTCAGCGCGGTCAGGACCCCGTCGTCCACGACACCCGCCGTGTGGACCACCGCAGTCAGCGGATGCCCCACCGGAACCTCCCGGATCGCGGCGGCCAGCGCCTCACGATCAGCCGCGTCGGCGGCGGCGATCGTCACCGAAGCACCCGCCGCGACGAGCTCCTCCCGCAACTCGGCCGCACCCGGCGCCCGCTCACCCCGCCGGGAGAGCAGCACCAGATGCCGCACCCCCCGCTCGGCCACCAGGTGCCGCGCCAGGATCGCCCCCAGCGTCCCCGTACCACCCGTGATCAGAACCGTGCCGTCCGGGTTCCACGGG
>NZ_JAQYWW010000223.1:0-393 GCF_036322525.1 Streptomyces sp. BE20
AGCCACCTCCAGGCCCAGTTTGAGCGCCAAGAAAACCCCCTTTGCCAGCACCAAACCACACCTCCGCCCCAAAAGCAAAAAACCCCCCTACCCCCCCCCCAGCCCCGCCCGCCCGATCACCCCCACCCCCACCGCCCCACCCCCCCCCACCCCAACACCCCCAATAAAAAACGCCGCAACAACACCCCCACCCCCACCCACAACCCCAACCCCACCAACCCCAAAAACCCCCACCAACCCACCCCCCCACCCCCCCAACCCAACCCACCACCTACCGCCCGCCGCAGCAAAACACCCAAAGCGCACCGCCCCCCGAGACCAGACCAAGCGTAAACAACACATAAAGTCAACATCCCCAAAAAAAGAACGACAACAACAATCAACCCGCCACAA
>NZ_JAQYWW010000224.1:0-333 GCF_036322525.1 Streptomyces sp. BE20
CCAGCGCCTCACGATCAGCCGCGTCGGCGGCGGCGATCGTCACCGAAGCACCCGCCGCGACGAGCTCCTCCCGCAACTCGGCCGCACCCGGCGCCCGCTCACCCCGCCGGGAGAGCAGCACCAGATGCCGCACCCCCCGCGCGGCCACCAGGTGCCGCGCCAGGATCGCCCCCAGCGTCCCCGAACCACCCGGGATCAGAACCGTGCCGTCCGGGTTCCACGGGCGGGCCGACTCGACCTCGGGAACCGCCGCCCGCACCAGCCGCGGCGTGTGCAGGCGCCCTTCCCGCAGGGCGAGTTGGGGCTCGCCCGTGGCGACGGCGGCGGCCAGGG
>NZ_JAQYWW010000225.1:0-322 GCF_036322525.1 Streptomyces sp. BE20
CCGGCGTCACCGAGACCAAGCCCCGCGCGGCCCCGCGCGCGCTCCCCCGCATCGGCCCCACCGTCGACGACGACGACGCCCGCGAGGACCCCAACGGCTCCGGTGGCTACCTCGTCCTCACCGAACCCTGGCCGTCAATGCTCCGCACCAGCTGTGGCGACGACCAGCGCAACATCGACACCTACTCGTCGCGGTACGAGGGCCGCTCCTACGCCGCTCACGGTGCCCAGAAGGACGAGGACGGCGACATCTGGCTGCTCGGCCGGGTCGACGACGTCATGCTCGTCTCCGGCCACAACATCTCGACCACCGAGGTCGAGTC
>NZ_JAQYWW010000226.1:0-384 GCF_036322525.1 Streptomyces sp. BE20
CGGCCCCGCCCCCCGCCCCCCCCCCCCCGCGGCGGCCCCCCCAAACCCCCGAACACACCAAAAAAACGTGAAAAACATCACCCCCAGAAATCAGAACACCCAAAACGTACTAACAAACATGGAACACAACCCCACGAAAAACCCCCAACGCCAAATGTAAGACAAAACCCCCACCCACCCCAAAACCCACAAAAATAAAAATAAAAAACCAACCAACCACACCCCGCCACCCACCCACACCCCCACAAACAACAAAACATAAAAAAACCAAACAACCTCCGCACCGACCCCCCAACAAACAAAACCACAAAAAAACCCCCAAAAAACCCCACAACACCACCCCCAACCCAAAAACAACAAACCCCAACAACCACAAAAACAACA
>NZ_JAQYWW010000227.1:0-325 GCF_036322525.1 Streptomyces sp. BE20
AGGCGCTCCCCGTCCGCATGGCCCCCGCGAATCCGAACCCCGCCGCGGTGGCGGCGAAGCCGCCCGCGCCGACCAGGAAGGTGTTCGTGTGGCCGAACCGGTCACCGATCGTGCCGGCGGTGATCAGGCAGCCCGCGCGGGCGAGCAGGTAGCCGCGGGTGACCCACTGGATCTCGGTGGGGGCGCTGACGCGACCGGGCCCGACTGGTTGTGTGTTGTTTGGCCCCACGGGAGCACGTTTGGGGCGGGTGGGTTGCTTTACCCCGTGTTGGGCTAGAGGTCGCGCGGGGTCCACCGATTGCGCTGGGGTGGGGGGGGCCCCCCC
>NZ_JAQYWW010000228.1:0-347 GCF_036322525.1 Streptomyces sp. BE20
GGGCCCCGCCCCACCCCCACCCCCCCCCCCCCCACCCACCCCCCCCCCACCAACCCACAAAACAAAAACACCACCCCGAGGTTGGCGGCGGGGGGGCCCTACACCGCCCGCGCGCCTCGCGGGCACCCACCCCACCACGCCCAGGCGCGCAACAACCACACCCACCACATTGGCGCGGTGGGGCGGGGGGCCGAAAGGCCGGCCCCCCACCCCGAAACCCCCCCCCCCCCCCCCACCCCCCCCCCCCCCCAAACCCCCCAACACCCAACCCACAACAACACCCCACCCAACCCACAGGCACAAACCCCCCCCCACCCACACACAAACCACCCCCCCCCCCCACCCCC
>NZ_JAQYWW010000229.1:0-16560 GCF_036322525.1 Streptomyces sp. BE20
ACCGGCTCGAGTACAACACCGTCCGCCCTCACGAGGCACTCGCCTGGAACCGGCCCCACGACGTGCACACCGGCCAGGCCGACCCGCTCGTCCCCAACTTTCCCGAACCCCAAAACCTGCCAGTTACTTGACGCGGGACACGGGCTGCGGCTGGGGGAAGGGTCGCTGTGGCCCAGCCAGACAGGGAAGGCGGGTGGTCGCCGTCCTTGACGTTCATCGAACCGGTCCTGGCCTTCAGTCTGGCCGGACGCACCGACGGGGCAGTGAGGGTCCGCGTCCATCTGTCGCTTGAGGCCTCGCCGCCGTCGCGGCCGGACACCGAGGGCGACCTGGCCCCGTATGAGGTGGAGATCGAGCTCACTGAGGCTGAGCTGCTGCGTGCAGCCGATGAATGGGACCGTGAGCTGCTGGCCTTCCCCGCCCGTTGACCGGCATCAGCCGGTGCGCCGGGGCTTGGTGCCCTTCTTGTGGTGAGCGGGTCTGGTGTACGCCTCGCCGGTGGCGAGGACCCGTCCCACGTCGTGACGGGTCGCCGAACGGCTGTTTCTCGAACCGAGCGGGCGCCCGGGGCCGGGCCGGGAGGGTTTCGGTGCTCGCGCTGGCGTTGGGCTCTGCACGTGGAGGTTCCTGAACCCCCGCCGCACCCGGGCCGGGGTCAGCTTGTTCGACTCGACCCGCTTCTCCCACGGCCGACGGAGGTCGGCGGCCAACGGGCGCGCGAGGCGGAGCTGCGTGTGGGCGACGATCACCAGCCATGTCCACCGGTCGGCCGCCTCCGAACTGCGAAGCCTCGGCTTCGTCCAGCCCAGCGTCTGCTTGAACAGGCGAAACGTGTGCTCGATGTCGAATCGCCGCAGGAACGACTGCCAGCAGCGATCGACATCAGCCGGGGTGGCTCCGGTGCCGGACCACCAGAGCCAGACCGGCTTGTTGACCCCGCCGCTGGGCAGCCTCTCGACGCTCAGCCGGATGACGGTGCCATCGATGACCGGCAGCTCGTCGGCGTGGTCGAGCCAGGCCCCGGGCCGGGTGAGCCTGGGGTGGAGCCGGTCCCAGGCCCGGGCGGTGACCTTGCCGTAGAGGCGGGTGTCGGTGACGGTCACCGCCTGCTCCTCGCCCCAGGTGTCGCTCTGGCCGAAGACGAACTCACCGCCGTGCTTGGGCGGCCGGCCCCCGGCCGGGTTGGCCAGGGCGAACTCCGCGCGGGTCGGTGCCGGGCGGCGCATCACCCGGTCCGATCGAAGCCGGCCCAGGATCCGCACCGGCAGACCGGCCAGCAGGTGGTGGATGCGCGGCGCGTCGTACCCGGCGTCCAGGACGACCAGGATCTCCGGGTCACCCTTGCGCCACTGACCGGCGGCAATCAACCCCTCTACTACGTAACGGAGTTGGACGGCAGTGACGGCGGCGACGTCCACGCCGGGCTCCAGTCGGGCCGTGTCCAGGATCGCGGTCCAGGAGGTGCGGCCGGTCTCCAGTGCGGCCACGACCGAGTAGGGCCAGCCCGGGATCATCCGGTGCTCGTCCTTGCCCCGGCCGTACGTGTGGCAGAACGAGCGGTCCGGCGCGGTCGCGGCGTCCGGCCGCAGCCAGGGCGAGACGTCCACCGCCAGAACCAGTCGGCCATCGGCCGCCCGGGGAAGCGGCAGGCCCGCCAGCGTTCGCCGCAGGCGGCCGACGTCCAGGCGGCCCTTGTTCAGCGCGCCGTACATGGCACCGTGCCCGCGTCGGTGTGCCGGCGAGAGCGACAGGTCCACCAGCGTCTTCACCGGGCCGTCCGTGCACAGCAGCGCGTCGGCCAGTTCGAACAACGCGTCGCCGCGTCCGTCCAGGCAGTCGTAGAAGTCCGCCCGAAAGCATGACAGTTCCGCGAACGCTCAAGAGAGGGTGAGGACGGGGTCGGGGGCCCTGGTCGTCACGTTCACCGTGCCGGCGGTCCAGGTTCCGGTAGTGCGCGGGTCGGGCGTCTCGTTCGGAAGCCCGAACAACACCATCAGCACCAAGGTCACACCCATCGCCGCCAACAGCCAGGCCAACGCCCGGGACGCCCGCAGCCCGTACCCGGACGCCAGCCAGTACACCCAGTCACCTGATTATCGTGGAGTGAGACGCGCCGGGTCGAACCGGATCAGCTGCCCGCCATTGTGGCCATTGCCTTGTGCAGCGAGCAGGGCCCGACCTGCAGCGGAGCCTGGAGCAATCTGTCTGGCTATTCGCATCAGGCAGCGGCCGACGGCCTGGGGTTCGACGGTACAACCGATCACCTGGCGTGTTCACGGGTGGGGCTGACCAGCGGTGTTCCGGCCTGTTGAAGGTCGCCTCCCACCCGCTGGGCAGCACCGATTGCGGGTCGCGCTACCCGAGCGAGGCGTGTGCGTAGGTGTCCCATTCGTACATGTGTCGGTCGCGGCCGAGGACGATGAGCTCGGCGGCGGTGATGCGTGCGGTCACCGGGTGGGAGGTGACGCCCGCCAGGGCGTCGGAGGCGGGCCGGGCGGGGCCGGCGGTGTTGGAGTAGGCGACGGAGACGTGGGGGCGGAAGCCGTCGGCGGGCTCGGGGGCGGTCGGCCACACGTCGGTGATGGCGGAGCGCAGGGCCAGGCGGACGGCGTGTACGGGTTCGGCCGGGCGGGCGGTGAGGAGCAGCGCCTCGGGGGTGGTGATCGCGGGGCCGAGTACCAGGTCGAAGGCGGGGAGCTTGGCGAGGCGTCGTATGGCGGCGTCGGCGATGGCGCGGGCGTCGGTCTCGCTCACCTCGTCGGTGAAGCCGAGGCCCTGCATGGTGAGGTGGAGCCACTGGTCGGGGACGAGGTCGAGGCCGGGAACGTCGGCCAGGGCTTGACGGTAGTCGGCGGCCAGGCGGTGGACGTCGGTGGAGGCGGCGAAGGTGATGTGCCAGGTGTAGAAGCGGCGGCCGGGCCGCCAGCCGGGCCGCCACCACCAGTGGTCGGCCATCGTCGCGGGTGCGGGGGTGTCAGTCATGGTCACCGATCCACGTGGTTGTCGGGGGGAGTGCTCGGACGGCTTCGCGGACGGCGGTCTCGACGGCGTCCTGGAGGTGCAGCCCGGCGGCGCTGTCGCCCATGGGGGAGGCGGCGGTATCGCGGGCCAGGTCGCGCAGGCGCCGGCGCACAGGGGCGGTGCGGTGTTCGGCGGGCAGGGAGAGGAGGGGGCCGACGGCGTCGAGGACGCCTTCGGGGTTGCGGGCGAGCAGGTGCGCGCCCGCGCGGGTGATGTGCAGCTGCGCCTCGGTGCCGTAGGCGCGTACGCGCTGTTGTTGGAGGGAGGCGAGTCCGCGGTCGGCGTGGACGAGGGCGTTGGACGCGGAACCGCCGCGCAGGTGGACGGCGCTGGCGTAGTTGGCATGCCGTCCTGTCGTGCAGGAGAACAGGCCACCGACCTGGTCGTGGAAGGGGTCGGCTTGGTCGTGGGCGGCGGCGTCCTCGGCCTGGCCGAGCGCGCCCAGGGCCTCGGTGCGGGCACCGACCTCGGCCCAGGCGTCGGCGAGCTGGCAGTGGAGGAGGACGGTGACGGTGCCGGGCGCCCGGTAGGAGGCACCGAGCTGGGCGTACTGGACGGCTTGGCGGAACTGGCCGTCCCAGAAAGCCAGCTTGCTGCGGGTCGAGGCGACCCAGGCATACAGGCCCGGGTCGTCCGCGCTGTCGGCGCACAGCAGCGCCCCGCGGGCGTGGGTCTCGGCCTGCGCGCGGTGCCCGAGGTCGCTGGTCATCCAGGACATCAGCGCCATCAGGTACCCGGCGACCGTGAACAGTTCTCGGCGCTGCTGCGGGCGCTGGTGGCCGTAGAGCAGGTCCCAGACGCCATTGAGCAGGCGCTTCGTCTGCCCGAAGACGTGCAGTGGGTCCTCTGCCATCAGGTAGGCGCGGGCGAGGTTCTGGGTATCGGCGCCCAGCTGCTCCAGGGCGATCGGGCCGCAGTTGGTGGCCTCCGCCCAGCGGGCCCAGTCCGCGGACTCCTGTGCGGCGGCCCGGACGAGGTCGGTGCCGGCGGGCGGGACGGCCTGCACGGGCGAGGGAGCGGGCACCGGGGCGGCGGCCACCACGACGACGGGCGCGGCCCCGCCCTGATGGTGCTGGAGCATCCTCAGATCGGAGTCTGCGAGGGCCCGGCGGTCCTCCAGGTCGAGCAGGCCCTCCAGGGTGGCGCCGTACAGCTCGGCCAGGACGGTGAGGACCGGCAGGGTCACCCTCCGGCCGGCGGAGTCCGGCCACTTCTCCCACTTCCCGACGAGGGACGCGTCGGCGGCCGGACCCGACGCGCCGGCGACCCTGTGGAACCGGTCCGCCGCTTCCTGGAGCGTCCAGCCGTGAGCTTGCCGCCATGCCTCGCGCGGGCGCAGGCCGAAGCGGGCGCGCATCTCGGCGGCGACCACCGACATCGGGGCGCCGACAGCCAGTAGCTCGGAGCGCAGGGCATCGCGGTCGGCCTTCGAGCCGGGCTTGGGACGCGGAGGCATATCGGGCTCCAAGGAGGGAGTGCGGAGCTGCCTGACCATCTCACGGTAGCGACCCGGCTACGCCGCACGGGTCACACTGCGCGAAATTCCTGTGACGTACCGTCCAGATCCGCGAGCGGCCTCACACATCGGGGCATGTCAGCGAGGTGACGGCCTGTCCGGAAAAGCCGGACGCCGCTGCCCGTGACGGCGGCGGGTGCGTGACGGGAGTGTAGAGGCATCCGAACGGACCACCCCCTGGGACGCCAGTGAACACCACCATCGCAGCCGCCGCCCGCCGCCTGCTGCCGTCGGCACGCGAGAGCGCCGGCACCAACCGCCCGGACGGGCTGCCTGTGCGCCTCAGCCGCCGGCGGACGACGAGGATGACGGCGGCTCGGGGGCGGTTCACCGCGCGGGCTCATCGTGACCGGACCGGTCGGAGCCCCGCCCGGACCGTGACCCGGGACGGGCTGACACAGGCGGTGGCGGACGATTTCGCGGCGGCGGTCGCCGCTTACTGCCGCAACGAGGCGCTGATCCACGCTCCCCGGGCCACTCAGTCCACCGTGATACCGGACCACAGGTCCGGATAGGCCCCCGGGTGGCCCGCCGGTGCTCATCACACGCGGGTCGCCCGGGCACCAAGAAGCCCGTCCGGCTTTTCGGGCGGGTGGCGGAAGAGCGGCGCGGACCCTCGCCCCCCGCGGGTGCGCGCCACTGCTCACCGCCGACGAACGCCCCGACGGGCCCCGCAGCCCGGACGGGCGTTCAGACCCCTGTCGGCGTCACCGGCCTGTGGAGCCGGGGGCGCCGACAGGGTGGTGCGCCGTCCCCGTGTCGGGCCGGGACGGCGCACCGGGCCCGCCCCGCCTTCCGGCGGGGCGGGCCCGGTGCGATCGATCGAACCGGGCGAGGAGATCACGGTGGGCGAGGGACTGGCCGAGCTGGCGGAGCTGGCACGCGGTGCGGTGGAGGGGATAGCGGATCCGCGTCTGCTGGCCGCCTCGATCGCCGGGGACCTCGCCCGGCACTGGGGTGCCACCGATCTGGTCGGCCCGGATCTTGACCGGGTGGCGCTGGAGTGCGAACTGGTGGCGCGTCGGCGTCGGCGCCGGCGTAGCGGGCCGGACCGGGCGGCGGAGCTGCTGGACGTGTGCGCGGCGCAGCTTCGTGAGGCCGAGGCGCTTCGGGACCTGGAGGGGCTGCGGCGGGTGGCGGCGCTCGTGGCGATGCTGCCGTACCTCACCGCCGAACCGCCCTCGCCGGCGTCCGGGCCGCCGCTGGCGGTCCGGGCCCACCGGGCCGCCTGAATCACGACCCGAGTGACCAACTCTTCTACAGACGTGAGGACTTCATGCACGCGATGACGTTGCGGCAGATCGCCGAGCTGACCGGCGGCACCTTACACGAGGGCGGGGTGCCGCTGGAGGGTCCCGTGTCCGTGCTGGTGCCGGACGACACGACGGCGGGGCCCGGCGCGTTCGTCGCCCCGCGAATCGACGGCGACGAGCCTGCCGCGCGGCGCCGCATGGGCGAGGGCCCGGCGGCCGTTGTGGCCCGCCGGCCGGTGTACGGCACGCCGACGGTGGTCGTCGCGGACATCGCGGCCGCCGCGGGCGCTCTCGCCGCGCACGTCGCGCGCACGACCGACTGGAGGATCGCGGTCACGGGCGGCGCGGACAGCCTGATCGCGGCGCAGATCCTCGGACAGCTTCTGCCGGACGACCTGACGGTGGTCGAGGACGAACACCCCGGCGGTCCGGCCGCGGTGACCCTCGCGCTGCTCGCCGCTGCCGACGCGGTCCGCCACGTGGTGGCCGACCTCGGCGCGGCCGGCGCCGACGCCTACGACCGCGCGATGGAGATCCTGCGCCCGCAGATTCTCACGGTGCTGCCCGGCGGCGGCCCGTTCCGCGAGGGCGCGGTCCTCCTGAGCCGGGAGGCGACCCTGGTCGTGCCCGCCGGCGCGAGCGACCTGCCGACCACCGGCCGACTGATCACCTACACGGTCGGCGAGGAGGTCCCCGCCCAGGTCCGCGCGGAGGACGTGCTGGTCCTGCCCGACGGCCGCACCCGGTTCACCCTCGCCTACGGGCCCCGCTCGCGGGTGGTGGACCTTCCCCTCCACGGCCCGGACCACCTGCTGCCCGCCCTGGCGGCCGCCGCCACCGCCCTCGCCGCCGGCCAACGCCTGCAGAGCGTCGTCGACCGCCTCAAGCGCCTGCGCCTTCCCAGCGGCTGCCTGCACACCGAGACCGCGGACCACGGCGCCCGACTGCTGTACGCGGACGGCTGCGGCACCGGCCCGCAGGCGACGACGGCCGCGTTGCGGGTCCTGCGCCGCCGGGCGACCCAGGAGAGAGCCCGCGCGGTGGCGCTGCTCGGCGAGCCGCCCACACCCTGGGCCGATCCCGCGACCGCCCGGGTCCGCGAGACGGTCACCGCCTACGCCGTCGAGGCCGCGGGAATCGGCGCCGCCGCGGCGGACACGAGCCCGCACCCCCACAACTTCCCGACCACCGACGACGCCCTGACCTGGCTACGCGACACCCTCACCACCGGCCCCCTCGCGCAACGGCCCGCCGTGGTCCTGCTCAAGGGCAGCGCCCAGCAGTACCTCACCACCGGATCGATCACGGCGCAGCTGCGCCCGAGGGAGGTCGAGGTGACGGCGTTCCTGTCGGATCTGGACGACCGTGTGGCGGAGCCGTCGCCGGTTCGGTTGCGGCCCCGGGTGACGGAGGTCGCCGCCGCGCAGGTGCTCGCCGCGGCGTGCCGCAAGGTCGGGTGGGGCGCGGCGTCGGCGGTGCGGGCGCCGGGGGCGAGTGCGGTGTGGCGGCTGGACGACGCGGTGATCGCCCAGGTCCACCTGGGCCGGATCAGCGACACGGCGATGGGACCGGTGAGTGGCGCGCAGTGGCTCGCGGGCCGCGGGATCCCGGTCGTCGAACCCGCGTACCCGCAGCCGGTCCCGGTGGCCGATTCCTGCGTCACCTTCTGGCACGACACCGGCCGGTGGGCGGCGCCGCCCGCGGCGTCCGGGGCCCTACTGGCCGCCGTGCACACCCTCGCGCCCGACGGGCTGTTCGATCATCAGCCGATCAGGCACCTGAAGAGCCGGCTGGGCCGCACCCGCCTGGTCGACGAGGACCGGGCGCTGCTGGTGGAGCACCTGTCCGAGCTGTCCGCCCGCTACGCCGAGCTGAGCTGGCCGACGCCGCCGACCACTGTCCTGGCAGTCAGCCAGGTTCCGAACCTGCGTCGTGACCGGCCGGGGGCGGTGCGGTTGGCGGTGGCGTCCTGGCCTCAGGCCGGGCGCCGGGAGTGGGACCTGACCGTGTTGTTGCGCGACGTCGCCACCGGCTGGCTTCATCCGGACGACTACGCCGTGGCGGTCGGGGACTACGAGCGGGCCACGGGTATCGGCGACGTCGCCCACTGGCCGGGGCACCGCCGGCTGATCGACGTGATCGATTTCGCCGAGGCGCTGAAGCGGGTGGAGCGGACCCGCGCGGAGGCCCGCCGCGCCGCCGAGCTGCACATGCTGTTGGACCTGGTGGCCCGCCAGCGTGCCGATTTCGGCCGGTCGCCCGCGCGCGACCTCGTGGAGAGTGTGCGGTGACGCGCCCCGATCCCGTCCCAGCGTCGGTGTTCGCCAGCACCACCCTCACGGACAGCGACGTGCACGGGTCGGTCGTGCAGGCCCGCGACATTCACCGCCTCACCATCTCCACCGCGGCCGGGCCCGTGCGGCCGGTGCCGTTCCAGCTCCCGCGACCGCGCCGTCTGACCGACCGCACCGGGGACCGGCAGCTGCTGGCCGGCTGGCTCGGTGAGCGGGAGCCGCTGCCGGTCCTGCTGACCGGCGAGGGCGGCATCGGCAAGACCGCGCTGGCGCTGGCAGCCCTCCACGGCGCCGCCCGGCCGCCCGGCGGCGTGCTGTACGCGGACCTCGGCGCACATTCCCTTCTCCCGCCGACGTTGGACGCGCTGGTGGGCCGGTTCCTGCGGGCGCTGGGGATCACCACCGTGCCGCCGGACCCGGCGGAGGCCTACGCGCTGCTGCTGTCGCTGGCCGACGACCGGCCGGTCGGTCTGCTGCTCGACAACGCGGCCGGCTGGGAGCAGGTGACGCCGCTGCTGGCCCTGGCGCCCGCGCCGATGGTCGTCACCGCCCGCACCCCGCCACCGGAGCTCCTCGCCGCCGACGTGCGCCACCACCGGCTCGGCCCGCTGCCGCCCGACGCCGCCCACCACCTGTTCACCACGACGTGCACCCGGCCCGTGCCCGCCCGCCTCCTCGACCCGCTGCTCGCCCGGTGCGCCGGCCGGCCGATGGCGATCGTCCTGGCCGCCGCCCGGCACGCCCTCGACCCCTCCACCACCCACCTGCCCGGCCCCCGGCCGGCCGCCGCCCTCCCGGAGACCACCGTGGACGACGCCCTCACCCACGCCCATGACGCCCTCGGCGCCTCCCACCCGGCCGCCGCCCGCCTCTACCGCGTCCTCGGCACCCTGCCGCTGCCCGGCATCCGGATCGACACCGCGATGGCGGCCGCGGCCGCCGCCCTCGACCCGGACACCTGCCGGCGCCTGCTCGCCACCCTCACCGACCGACGCCTGATCACCCCCGACAACCCCGACCCCGACCTGCCGGACGGCCGGTTCGTGTTCGCGGCCGCCGACGGCCGCCGCCACGCCGCCCGCCTCGCCACCCTCACCGACGGCCCCACCGCGGCCCACACCTTCCTCGCCCGCGCCCTGGACTGGCTGACCGCCCAGGCCCACGACGCCGCCCGCCAACTCGCCCCGCACCGCCGCGACCTGCCCCCCGAACTCCTCCACCTCCCCACCCACCTCCCCCTCATTGGCACCCCAGACCAGGCCCGCACCTTCTTCGCCACCCAGACGACGTCCTCCTCACCGCCCTCCACACCGCCCGCGACGCCCGCCTCGACGCCCACACCGCCTTCCTCGCCCACGCCTACTTCCCCCACCTGCTGCGCCGCCGCGACTACCAGGTCTGGGTCACCGCGCTGGACCTCGCGGTGACCGCCGCCTACCGCCTGGCCTCCCAGGCCCCGCGCGCCGGATCCGGCCGGGCCCTGCTGCGCGAACTCCTCGGCTCACGCGCCACCGCACTCCGCGCCCTCGGCCGGCACAACGGCGCGATCGCTGACTGCCGCATCGCCCACACGATGGCCATCGAGGACCGCGACCAGGTCGACGAGGCCAGGGCCCTGCACGACCTCGCCGCCTGCTACCGCGGCTGCGGGCGCCCGGACGACGCCCGCCCGCACCTCCAGAACGCCCACGCCATGCGCCTGGCACTGGGCCGCGCCCGGGACGCCGCCGTCACCCTCACCGCCCTCGCGGAAACCGTCGCCGACCTGGGGGAGCGCTCCACCGCCCTCGACTACCTACAGACCGCCCGCCGCGCCCTGCTCGCCGAAGGCGACCGGCTGAACGCCGCCCGCGCCCTGGCCCTGACCGGCCACCTCCTCACCGCAGGCGGCCACCCCGACGACGCCCGAGACGCGCTACGCCAGGCCCTCGCCGAGTTCGAGGCCGAGCACGCCGTGCTCTGGCAGGCCCGCGTCCTCAACTGGAACGCCGTGGCCGCCGAAGCGCAGCACCGCAACCACGAGGCCATCGACCTGCACCGCCGCGCCCTGGCCCTCTACGCGGGCAGCCCGCTGGACGCCGCCCGGGTGCGCGCCGACCTGGAGCGCCTCGGGGCCGCCACGTGAACCACCACTACCGCCCGTTCCCCGTCGTCGCGCCGCCCGCCGACACCCTGAAGCACGGCCGTCCGTGCCCGCGCTGCCACCGCCCCTTCACGCTGTCCACCCAGAGCCACCACGTCCTGTCCCTGATGGCCGACGGCCTGACCAACGACCAGATCGGCTTCCGTCTCGGCATCCGGGAACACCTCGCCGCCCAGTGGGTCCGCGCGGTGCGCCAGGCCCTGACCGCGGTCAGCCGCGCCCAGGCCGTCGACCACGCCTGCCGCCTGGGCCTGCTCCTGCCCCCACTGCGCCCGGCACTGTCGTCGCGGGTGGTCAACCCCGATCACCTGCAAGCGATGACGTACACCGTCCAGGGCCACACCCAGGAGTCGGCGGCCGCGCAACTCGGTATCGGCTCCCACCTCCTCGCCTACCTCCACGCCCAGCTCTACGAGCGGCTCGGGATCGGGCACGCCGTGAAGCCCGCCGGCAAGGGGGCACGCGCGGTGTTCCTGCTGCACGGGATGGGCCTGCTGGCCGCCCACCACCCGTGCCGCTGCGGCGTGGATGTCCGGGAATCCGGCGGAGTCCTCGGCCGCCCCTGCCCCTCCTGCGGGCGGCGTGTCGCGCTCAGCGGCCGGGAGCACGAGGTCCTCACCCTGATCGGCGACGGCCGCAGCAACACCGGCATCGGCGCCCACTACGGCACGTCCGAACACGGCGGGGCGACGGCCGTCGCCGCGGTCCGCCGGGCGCTCGGCGTCGCCGGCCGACACCAGGCCGTCGACCACGGCTGCCGCCTGGGCCTACTCACCCCACCCACCGACCTGACCCACCCCGACCCGCCGGTCACCGCGCACCAGGTGCGCCTGATCGAGGCGGCCATCGCCGGCCAGACGGCGCGGCAGACCGCCACCGCCCTCCGCATCAAGGTGACAGCGGTCCAGGGCGCCCGTCACCGCCTGCACATTCACCTCGGCAGCGCCGGCGTCGGCAACCCGACCGCCCGCACCATCTTCCTGTTCCACGGCCTGGGCCTGCTCCCCGGCCACCACCCGTGCCACTGCAGAACGGCCCCGAGCACCGGGGCGACGCCGTGACCGGCCCCGGCCGGGATCGGGAGGGCATCGGTTCGGCCTTCGGGCGTGCGTGCGGCAGCGGTGGGGGATCAGGCCGAGGCGAGGACCGTCCCCGCGCGGTGGAGGAAGTCGGCGACCTGTGTGTCGCCGCGCCAGGGGCGCAGCGCGGTGGTGACGTCGCGCAGGTAGCCGTGGGCGCGGGCGGAGCGGACCGGTCCGAGGATCGCCGCGGCGCGTTCGCCGGCGGCCAGTGCGGAGGGCAGGTCGTCGTGCTGAAGGTGGGCGACGGCCATGACCGTGCAGCGGATTCCGGTGGCGCGGGCGAAGTCGCTCTCCGACATGGGACCGGCCTGCTGTCCCCATCGCAGGGCCGCCTCCGGCCGGCCGAGGTCCTTGTGGATTTCGGCGGCGTCGGCGCTGATTCGCTGGTGGGTGAGGTAGGCGAGGTGGGCCGGGTCCCGGGTGCCCGGGCGGATGGAGTCCAGCAACCCCTCGCATTCGGCCAGTGTCCGGCCGGCGGCCCGGGAGTCCCCGGCGCGGCCGTGCGCGCGGGCCTCCGCCAGCTTGATGAAGGCCAGCACCCGGGGCGCGGCCGCGTGCCGGGCGCGGTCGTAGGCGCCCTGGGCCATGTCGATCGCCTCCTGCGGGTAGCCGCGCAGCATCGCCTGCAGACTCATCGTGGCCAGGGTGTAGGCCCCCGCCTCCTGGTCCCCGGCGGCGCGGGCCAGGCGAAGGGACTGCACGAAATCGCGCTGTGCGGCGCCGTGGTCGCCCATGTCGAAACTCGACCAGGCGGAGACACGGGCGAGCTCGGAAACGGCCGTGAGCAGCTCGCGCCCGAGCTGCTCGGTGAAGCTTCCCTGAAGCAGGGGAACGGCGCGCTCGCGCAGCAGCCGCGCCACGGCCGGCGCCCTCGTGTTCCCGCCGCCGAACTTGGAGTCCCAGCGTCGGGCCTCCTCGGAGGCCTTCCACAGCTGGTCCAGATCGGTACGTCCGACGCGGCGCCCCGCGGGATCGGGTGTGACGGGGGCGGCGTCGGCGGGCCGGCCGAGCCACCGGACGGTGGGCACCGCGTAGGCGCCGATCGCGAAGGAGCCGTGGAGGATGGCACGTCGGTTCAACATGGTGCTCCAGTGCTGGATGGCGCCGCGCAGGGCGGTATCGGGATCGCGGGGGAAATCCAACCCCACGTCAGGATCCCTCTCACGCACCGCGCCCATGCCGATCTCCGCCGGCGTGACCGGCCGCCCGAGACGTTCTCCCAGCGCAGCGGCCAGACACGCCGGCGTGGGATCGCGCGGCACCATCCCCTTGACCGTCCACCGGGATACGCCCGTATGGGTGTAGGCGGTCGTGACGCCGCGTTCGGCGGTCAGCTCGTTGACCCGTCTGGCGAGCCAGATGTGACTGGCGCCGGAGGCCTCGATGAGCGCGGCCAGAGCCGTGTTCGGGCCCCTGCCCCGGGTGGTCGCCACGACCGGATCCCCCCTCTTCGTCCGGGCCCGGACCCGCGCAACGCGGGCCGGTGAACCGAGCGTAGGACCACTGGCCCGCGCCCGGGCCCGGTCCGCAGCGATCCGTCGTTGTGTGCCCCCCGTGTGTGCCTCCCCTGGCGGCCCACGCGGGTGTTCTCTGGACCCATCACCTCCAACATGGCAAGTGGTCTTCAAGTGGCTTGCGAGCACACATATATGACGATTCGTCAGAATAGTTCGTGGAGCCGTAGGATGCGGCGTCATGAGCCAGAAAACCCTCCTCGTCACCGGGGGCGCCGGCTTCATCGGCGCGAACTTCGTCCGCTACACCCACGCGCACCGCCCCGAGTACCGCATCCGGGTCCTGGACGCGTTGACCTACGCCGGGAACAAGGAGAACCTCGCCGGCCTCGACGACGTCGACCTCGTCGTCGGCGACATCTGCGACCACGACCTCGTCGACCGCCTCATCGCCGACTCGGACGTCGTCGCCCACTTCGCCGCCGAGTCCCACGTCGACAACTCCCTGCACGACCCCGCCCCGTTCGTGCGCACCAACGTCCACGGCACCTTCACCCTGCTGGAAGCCGTCCGCCGACACGGCAAGCGCCTGCACCACATCTCCACCGACGAGGTCTTCGGCGACCTGCCCGTCGACAGCACCGACCTGTTCACCGAGGACAGCCCGCACAACCCCTCCAGCCCCTACTCCGCCACCAAGTCCGGCAGCGACATGCTGGTCCGCGCCTGGGCCCGCTCCTACGGAGTCCAGGCCACCATCTCCAACTGCGCCAACAACTACGGCCCCTACCAGCACCCCGAGAAGTTCATCCCCCGCCAGGTCACCAACCTCCTCACCGGCACCCGCCCCCGCCTGTACGGCGACGGCACCAACGTCCGCGAGTGGACCCACGTCGACGACCACAACGCCGCCGTTTACACGATCATCGACCACGGCACCCCGGGCGAGACCTACCTCATCGGCTCCGCCGACGAGCGCAGCAACCGCGAGATCGTCGAACTCATTCTCGAACTCCTCGGCCACGACACCGAGGCCTACGACCTCGTCCCCGACCGCCCCGGCCACGACCTTCGCTACGCCAACGACAGCGCCAAACTGCGCGCCCTCGGCTGGCAGCCGCACTACAGCGACTTCCGCCAGGGCCTGGCCGACACCATCGCCTGGTACCAGGCCAACCAGCCCTGGTGGCAGGCGCAGAAGACCACCACCGAGACCAAGTACACCGAGATCGGACGCTGACCCCGCGGCACGGGGCCGGCGCCCGGAAGGGACCAGCCCCGTGCACCGCACCCTGATCGTGGGAGCCGGCATCGCAGGCCTGCTCACCGCACTGCGCCTGGCCCACGCCGGCCACAACGTCACCGTCCTGGACGCCGAACGCATCGGCTCCGGCGCCACCTGCGCCAACCACGGCATGATCCACTCCGGCGCCCTGTACGCCCGGCAGTCCCCGCACATCGTCGACGCCTGCCGCCAAGCCGGCGACTTCTACACCCTCCTCGCCCCCGACGCCCAGGTCCCCGCCGCCGACGCCGTCTACGTCCTCGACCCGGCCGACGAGCACGCCTTCCGCACCGCCCTGGACGCCCATCACCTGCCCCACCACACCGTCAAGCCCACCGACGTCCGCCACCTGCGCCCCGGCGCGGTCGCCGGCCAACACCTGATCGCCACCACCGAACGCGCGATCTCCTCCCGCCGCCTCCTCACCGCCATCACCGCCCAGTGCCTGGCAGCCGGAGTGCGCTTCGTCCTCGGCACCGCCGCGCACGGCATCGTCCTCGACGGAGACCGGGCCGCCGCGATCCGCACCGGAACCGGCGAGCACCTGGAAGCCGACCACATCGTCCTCGCCGCCGGTCTCGGCACCACCCGCCTCCTGACCGCGCTGAACTCCAGGCACACCCCGGACCTGCGCTCACGCCTGGACATGATGATGCACCTGCCCGGCGGCCTCACCCAGGGCATCATCTTCACCAACCAGTCCGGCCCGGTGGTGATGCCCACCCACGGAGCCGTCCTCGCCTCCCTCTACGGCGGCATCCAGCCCCAGATCACCGGCTGCCGCCGCTTCCCGGTCACCCTGGAGCGCACCCAGCTGCTCATCCACCAGCTCGGACAGCTCCTGGAGCCCGGCACCGTCGACCTCCCGGCCGCCACCGCCTACACCGTCGGCAAGACCGACTACGTGGCCACCGACCAGGCCCTCGCCGGCCGATTCAACCCGGGCTGGCAGATCATCGACCACACCGACCGCGACCACATCACCGGCCTGCACACCATCTGCACCGGAAAGATGACCCTCGCCGGCCACGCCTCGGCCGCCTGCGTCGAACAGATCCTCGGACACCGCGTCGACCTGCTCATCCACCCGCGTCCCACCGTCGACGTCCCGGACGGCCTGGTCGCCGTCGAGCCCTGGGCCCCGGCCCTGGCCGCCTGAGCCCGAAGGAGAGCACCCCGTGATCCCCCCGTTCCGCAGCGAGTTCACCACCGCCCAGAAGGCCGCCTACCTCACCGCCGCGGCCGCCGTCCTCGACAGCGGCCAACTCACCCTCGGCCCCTACACACAGCAGCTGGAAGAGCGGTTCGCCGTTACCACCGGCACCCGGTACGTCACCGCCGTCTCCTCCGGCACCACCGCCCTGGAGATCGCCTTCCGCGCCCTCGACCTGACCGGCGCCGACGTCCTGGTCCCCGCGAACACCAACTACGCCACCGCCGAAGCCACCATCCGCGCCGGGGCCCGCCCCGTCCTCTACGACTGCGCCCTCACCGCCACCGCCGACGCCATCGACGCCGCCCGCACCCGCGCCACCCGGGCCGTCGTCCTCGTCCACATCGGCGGCCACATCACCCCCGAACTCGACAGCATCACGCGCTACTGCACCACCCACAACCTGCTCGTCGTCGAAGACGCCGCCCACGCCCACGGCTCCGCCACCTCCGACCGCCCCGCCGGCACCCTCGGTGCCGCCGCCGCGTTCTCCACCTTCGCCACCAAGGCCCTCACCACCGGCGAAGGCGGCCTGATCACCACCAACGACCACGCCACCGCCGCCCGCGCCCGCCACTACCGCGACCAGGGCAAAAACCCGGACGGCCTCAACACCGTCTTCGGCAGCGCCTGGCGCATGCCCGAACTCTCCGCCGCGCTCGGCATCGTCCAGCTCACCACCACCCCAACCCCCATGCAGCGCGGCCACAACCTCCTGCGCGCCTACGCCCAACGGATCCACCACCCCGACATCGCGGTCCCCTTCGAGCCGCGGCACCGCTACAGCGGCCACAAGGCGATCATTCAGCTACCCGACCACACCCAGCGCGAGAACCTGCGCGCACACCTGCAGTCCGCCGGCATCACCCCGGCCCGAGGCGTCTACGACCACCCCCTGCACCACCAACCCGCCCTCGGCCTCACCGGCAACTACCCCCTCGCCGACCACTTCGCCCAAACCCACCTCTGCCTCCCCCTGTGGCCCGGCCTCACCCCCGACCAGCAGCACCACATCATCGACACCGTCAACACCTGGAACCTGCCGAAGCACAGCTGAACCAGGGACCGCCACCGCCCCTCCCACAGGGACGAACAGCCCCCGCCAGAACCGGCGCCCTCGGAACTTGACCAACGCGACCAGGCCAAGGCCCGGTCGGAGTGTCCCGCGTCAAGTAACTGGCAGGTTTTGGGGTTCGGGAAAGTTGGGGACGAGCGGGTCGGCCTGGCCGGTGTGCACGTCGTGGGGCCGGTTCCAGGCGAGTGCCTCGTGAGGGCGGACGGTGTTGTACTCGAGCCGGT
>NZ_JAQYWW010000230.1:0-377 GCF_036322525.1 Streptomyces sp. BE20
CCCCCCCCCCCGCGGGGGGGGGGGGCCGCCCCGGCCCCCCCCGCCCCCCCCCCCCCGGCCCCGGGGCCCCCGGCGCCGCGGCCGCCCCCCCCCCCCCCGGCGCGGGGGGGGGGGGGGGGGGGGGGGGGGGGGCGGGGGGGGGGGGGGGCGCGGGCCGCCGGCGCGGCCCCGGCCCCCCCGCCCCCCGGCCCCGGCCGAGCCCGCAACCGCCCGGGCCCCGACCGCAGCCGACGGGCCCCCGCATGTAAACCCGTTGGTTTAAATGCGTCCCGGTGGACCTCCTGGGCTGACCGGGCCGAAACCCTACGTCACCCCTCCCCCAGGCGTCCTGGCCCGGGGCCCCCGGGCCGGGGGCACTGCCGTGTCGTGGCCCGGCC
>NZ_JAQYWW010000231.1:0-236 GCF_036322525.1 Streptomyces sp. BE20
GCCAGCGCCCGGGCGGGATCCATCGGGCTCAGACCCCGGCGGCGCAACTGCGCGGCCGTCTCGTCGTCCGCCGCCATGCCCACCCGGGCCCACGGGCCCCACGCGACGGCGGTACCCGGCAGACCCTGCGCGCGACGCCGCGCCACCAGCGCGTCCAGCGCCGCATTCGCCGCCCCGTACGCCGCCTGCTCCCCGCTGCCCCAGACACCCGAGATCGACGAGAACACCACGAACGC
>NZ_JAQYWW010000232.1:0-316 GCF_036322525.1 Streptomyces sp. BE20
CGGCCCCGACGGCAAGAAGTACGGCGCCCTCGACGGCGGACTGAGCCCCGACGGGCGCGACGCGCTCTGCAGCTCCGACACGGCCCTGGTCAGCGGCGACACCCAGCCGCAGATCTTCGTACGCGCCCTCCTCCCGGAGACCACCGACCTGGGCAGCTCGGCCCACGCCGGCGCGCCCGGCGCCGGGGACGGCCAGTCCCACTCCCCCGTGAGGACCGCCGACAGCCGCCGGGTCTACTTCGCCTCGGCGGCCGCCACCCTGGTGCCCGGCGACACCAACGGCGTCGGCGACGTCTTCCGCCGTGACCTGTGGACG
>NZ_JAQYWW010000233.1:0-716 GCF_036322525.1 Streptomyces sp. BE20
CGCCGCCGCGGTGGTGGCCGGCGCGCTGAGCCTGGAGGACGGCGCCCGGGTCTCCGCCCTGCGCAGCCGGGCCCTCGACGCCATCGCCGGGGAGGGCGGCATGGTCTCGCTCGGGCTCTCCGCCGAACGGGCCGAGCAGCTTCTCACGCCCTGGGCCGACCGGATCTCCGTCGCCGCCTACAACTCCCCCACCACCACCGTCGTCGCCGGTGACAGCGACGCCCTGGCCGAACTGCTCGCCACCTGCGAACGCGACGGCGTACGGGCACGGGCGATTCCCGTTGACTACGCCTCGCACTCCCCGCACATCGAGCGACTGCGCGACCGGCTGCTCGACGTCCTGGCCGGCATCAGCCCGCAGGCACCGCGCATCCCGATGTTCTCCACCGTCACCGGCGACTGGCTCACCACCCCGCCCGACACCGCCTACTGGTACACCAACCTGCGCCAACCCGTCCTGCTGACCAGGGCCCTGGAGGCCCTCCACGAAGCCGGCCACACCCACTTCGTCGAGACCAGCCCGCACCCCGTCCTCGTGCCCGCCGTCGAGGAGACCCTCGACACCGCCGTCACCGTCCCCACCCTGCGCCGCGACGAAGGCGACCGACGACGCCTCCTCACCTCCCTCGCCCACGCCTGGACCACCGGCCTCACCGTCGACTGGACCACCGCGATCCCCCGCGGCCGACGCGTCGAACTGCCCACCTACCCGTTCC
>NZ_JAQYWW010000234.1:0-313 GCF_036322525.1 Streptomyces sp. BE20
CGTCCGGCGCCGGGCCGGTCAGGCGCTCTCCCTGGACGCGGGCGTGCCGCCCGCCTACCTGCGCGGGGTGGGCGTGTAGCTGATGGCCACCTCGGACAACGTGCTGCGCGGCGGCCACACCGCCTAGCACGTCGACGTCGACGGCCTGCTCGCGGGGACCGCGTGCCGCTCCGGCGAGCCGGCCGGACTGCCCGCCCGCACCCCCGACGACGGGGGCACCCCGGACGGTGCACACCCTCCGGGCGGCGGGATCGCGGAGCAGTTCCCCTCGCCCGCTGCCGAGTTCCGACTCTCACGGCTACGACCCACGGCC
>NZ_JAQYWW010000235.1:0-404 GCF_036322525.1 Streptomyces sp. BE20
CCCACGGAACCGGAGCACGACGCGGACCCGGTCGTCCCCTGGCTGCTGTCCGCCCGCTCCCCCGAAGCCCTGCGCGACCAGGCCGCACAACTACTGACCCTCGACGGGCACCCCACCGACATCGCCCACTCACTCGCCACCGGCCGCACCGCCTTCGACCACCGCGCCGTCACCATCGGCACCCACCACCGACTCCGCCACGCCCTCACCGCACTCAGCGAGGACACCCCCCACCCCGACCTCGTCCAAGGCACCCCCCACCACCCCGGCCGCACCGTCTTCGTCTTCCCCGGCCAGGGCTCCCAGTGGCCCGGCATGGCCGCCGCACTCCTCGACACCGAACCCGTCTTCGCCGAGAAGATCACCCAGTGCGAGAAGGCCCTCGCCCCACACGTCGACTGGTC
>NZ_JAQYWW010000236.1:0-280 GCF_036322525.1 Streptomyces sp. BE20
CTGCGTGTCCGGGTTCACCCCCGACGTC
This sequence comes from Streptomyces sp. BE20, assembly GCF_036322525.1. Classification (NCBI taxonomy): domain Bacteria; kingdom Bacillati; phylum Actinomycetota; class Actinomycetes; order Kitasatosporales; family Streptomycetaceae; genus Streptomyces; species Streptomyces sp. BE20. The sequence goes on from NZ_JAQYWW010000236.1 coordinate 29, forward strand.
TGCAGACCCGGAACACCGTTCGTCTCCTCCCACAGATCGAACACACCACCCGCCAACGGCGCCGCCGTATTCGCATCCGTCTTCAACACCCGCACCTCACCCGTCACCGGAGGCTGCGGCAGATCAGCGGCCGTCACCTGCACACCGGCCGAAGCATTCGCCGGAGTCAGAACCAACGGACCGAACACCGGCGAAGCAGGCAACTGATACCCGGGCGGGGCAGCCGTCTCACGCCAGTAATACGTGCCGACC
>NZ_JAQYWW010000237.1:0-283 GCF_036322525.1 Streptomyces sp. BE20
CACCTGCGTGTCCGGGTTCACCCCCGACGTCTGCAGACCCGGAACACCGTTCGTCTCCTCCCACAGATCGAACACACCACCCGCCAACGGCGCCGCCGTATTCGCATCCGTCTTCAACACCCGCACCTCACCCGTCACCGGGGGCTGCGGCAGATCAGCGGCCGTCACCTGCACACCGGCCGAAGCATTCGCCGGAGTCAGAACCAACGGACCGAACACCGGCGAAGCAGGCAACTGATACCCGGGCGGGGCAGCCGTCTCACGCCAGTAATACGTGCCGACC
>NZ_JAQYWW010000238.1:0-316 GCF_036322525.1 Streptomyces sp. BE20
CGGCCCCCCCCCCCCCCCCCCCCCCCCCGCCGCCCCCCACCCGCGCCGCCCACGAATCGGTCGCCCCACACCCCACCCCGCCGCCCCCCCCCGGCCGGCACCCGCCCCCGCCAACAACAAAACGAACGCAACGACCACCACCCCACCGCCGCCCCGCCCCCCCCCCCGCGCCCCCGCACCCCACCGTCCCCCGGCCCCCGACACACCCGCACCGGCGACCAGCGCCTCCCGCACGGCAGCACCAACGGACACCCCCCCGCACACCAACCACACACACGACACCCGCGACGTCCCGCCCACCCCCTCGAACACCTTC
>NZ_JAQYWW010000239.1:0-967 GCF_036322525.1 Streptomyces sp. BE20
CGCCGCCGCGGTGGTGGCCGGCGCGCTGAGCCTGGAGGACGGCGCCCGGGTCTCCGCCCTGCGCAGCCGGGCCCTCGACGCCATCGCCGGGGAGGGCGGCATGGTCTCGCTCGGGCTCTCCGCCGAACGGGCCGAGCAGCTGCTCGCGCCCTGGGCCGACCGGATCTCCGTCGCCGCCTACAACTCCCCCACCACCACCGTCGTCGCGGGCGAGAGCACCGCCCTGACGGAACTGCTCGCCGCCTGCGAACGCGACGGCGTGCGGGCACGGGCGATCCCGGTCGACTACGCCTCGCACTCCCCGCACGTCGACCGGCTCCGGCGGCGCATCCTGGCCGACCTCGCCGGAGTCGAAGCCCGGCTCCCGCGCATCCCGATGTTCTCCACCGTCACCGGCGACTGGCTCACCACCCCGCCCGACACCGCCTACTGGTACACGAACCTGCGCCAACCCGTCCTGCTGACCAAGGCCCTGGAGGCCCTGCACGAAGCCGGCCACACCCACTTCGTCGAGACCAGCCCGCACCCCGTCCTCGTGCCCGCCGTCGAGGAGACCCTCGACACCGCCGTCACCGTCCCGACCCTGCGCCGCGACGAGGGCGACCGGCGACGTCTCCTCACCTCCCTCGCCCACGCCTGGACCACCGGCCTCACCGTCGACTGGAGCGGCCTGCTCGACGCGGGCGAGCGGACCGACCTACCCACCTACGCCTTCCAGCGGCGCACCTACTGGGCGCAGCCGAGGCAGTCCGGTGCGGGGGATGTCGGTGCGGCGGGCCTGGAGACCACGGGCCACCCCCTCGTCGGCGCCGCCGTCGACATCGCCGACACCGGCGAAACCCTCCTCAGCGGCCGCATCTCCCTGCGCACCCACCCCTGGCTCGCCGACCACGCCGTCAACCACACCGTCCTCCTCCCCGGCACCGCCTTCCTCGACCTCGCCCTCCAAGCAGCCCACCACACCGAC
>NZ_JAQYWW010000240.1:0-440 GCF_036322525.1 Streptomyces sp. BE20
ACCGGCTCCGACGCACCCGTGCAACGCGCAGCCGATCACCCCACCCTCGGCACACCGACACCCGAACCCTCCACTCCCGCAACACCCTCGGGACCAGAACCCGCCACACCCGCACCACCCATGCCGATCGTCCAGCACCTGGAGGAAACCGGCTCCGACGCACCCGAGCAACGCACGGCCGATCACCCAACCCTCGGCACCCCGCCACCCGAACCCGCCCCACCCCCCACACCCTCGCGACCAGCGCCCGCCTCCCCCGCACCAACCATGCCGATCGTCCAGCACCGGGCGGAAACCGGCTCCGACGCACCCGTGCAACGCTCGGCCGATCACCCCACCCTCGGCACACCGACACCCGAACCCTCCACTCCCGCAACACCCTCGGGACCAGATCCCGCCACCCCCGCACCAACCATGCCGATCGTCCAGCACCGGGCGGA
>NZ_JAQYWW010000241.1:0-744 GCF_036322525.1 Streptomyces sp. BE20
GCCTCGAAGCGGAACGAGCGGAACGGTCCGCCGTTGTCGGTGACGATCGTGACCAGCGGCTGCACGGTGCCGTCGGTCGCGCGCCGGGCCAGGTCGACCAGCTGGGCTCCGGCGAGCCGTTCGGCTTCGGCGAGGGCGAGCCCGATGGCGGCGATGGCGTCGTGCTGGTTCGCGGTCGGGGCCACGTGCCAGCCCAGCTCGTACTTCGACCAGTAGTCCCGGCAGCCCGCGAGCCGCCAGGTGCCGCCGCCGGTCGTCTCGAACTCGGAGAAGTCCAGCTGCCAGACCTGGTTCGGGCCGGTCGGCTCGGTCGCGAACACGGCTTTGCGCCGGGCGGCGAGCTGTCGGCGCTCGCGCTGGTAGTTCGCCTCCAGCAGCAGGCCCTCGTCGCGCAGCAGCCGCAGCACGGTGGCCTGTGAGACCTGGTGGCCGTCCCACCGGCACATCGCCCAGACCTTCCGGTGGCCCCACGCGGGGTGGGCAAGCGCGTGGCGGCGGGCCGCGTCACGAACCCCTTCCCGGGCCGGACGCGGCCACGGCCCCTCGGCCTGTGCGCCGCGGCGGGCGCGAGCCCGGTGACGGCGCCAGGTCCGCTCGGGCACACCGATCAGGCGGCAGAACCTCGCGGTCGGCATGCCCGCCTCGACACGGATCACCTCGAGGTCCTCGAAGGGCCCGGCCGGCCCTCCGCGGACTTCTTCCACACCCGCAGCTCGACCGCGGCCTCACCCAGCGCCTGGGTCA
>NZ_JAQYWW010000242.1:0-270 GCF_036322525.1 Streptomyces sp. BE20
CTGCTGTTGCTGTCCCGTTCCGGTGGGGATGCCGGGCTGGTCGAGGAGCTCGCTTCGGCGAAGGTGCGGGCGGTGGCCTGTGACGTGGCGGACGCGGAAGCGGTCGCCGCAGCGCTGCGGGACGAGCCGGTGACGGCGGTGATCCACGCCGCCGGTGTGCTGGACGACGCGCTCCTCGCCGATCTGACGCCCGAGCGCCTCGACGCGGTGCTGCGCTCCAAGGTCGACGCCGCGCGCAACCTCGCCGCCGCGACGGAGGGCAGGACGCTC
>NZ_JAQYWW010000243.1:0-304 GCF_036322525.1 Streptomyces sp. BE20
GAAAAATTTCCCTCCCGCCCCTAACGAAAATAATTACAAAAAAAAGTTAAATTACATACAGTTTTGGCACCCGGGGGTCTCCACCCGTCACCACAACCCCAGCCGCGCCCACAACCCGTACCACGGGCGCCTGCGCACCCCCCGTCACCCCTGCGTACCGCCAAATTAGACCCCCCCCCCGCCCGGGGTCCGAATCACACCCCGTGCAGGCCCCCGTGATTGCCTTGACACCGGTGGCGTCGCCGGGAATCTCCTTCCTGGCGGTCCAGAGGCCGGTGTTGTAGTTGGCGTCGCGGGTGTAGAC
>NZ_JAQYWW010000244.1:0-19190 GCF_036322525.1 Streptomyces sp. BE20
CCGGCACTCTTCCACGGCTGGAAGTACGGGTGCGCCCCGCCGGGGACGAGGGCGATCTTGACGCCCGAGCCGTCGGCGACCTCCGGCGTGCCCTTGCCGGCGCCCGTACCCGTTGCGGGTGCCGCGGACGAGGTCGGGGCCGGGCTGTCCGCGGGCTTGTCCGCGCTCTTCACCGTGCACGCCGCGGAACCGGCCAGCAGGGCGACGGCGGCCAGAGCCGCCGTGACGGACGAAAGTTGATCTGGGTCGCATCGCGACCTCCAGAATCAAGTAGATTTCGTGGAGCCGAATTCAGCCAGCGGTGTTGCTGCGTCAAGGGTTCTGACGTAACCGTATCTCGGAAGTTCGCTGCATCCCTGTCCCGAAGCGTGGGCCGGAAGGGCTGAAGCGCCTAGGTCACCGTTCGCAAACAGTATGAATTATGAATGGGGGCAGACCTGCGACTGGAGCTCCGGTGTGTGGTTGCTTGCTCACTACAGGGTACGTCGCCACTGCGTGCTCGCCGCGACGTGCCCGACGATGTCTACTTCGCCGGCACTGCAGACTTAGAGGAGCTAACACAAAGCCGCCGGTCGGCCATGTCTCCTCGTCCGTCGGCTCGTTGGTCCATCCGTGGGGAAGGTGAAGAGTCCGCCCTGGGTGGTGTCGGACGATCTCTGGGCACGGATCGAACCGCTGCTGCCGGTGAGGCGGCGTCGGTCACGCGATCCGGGCCGGATGCCTCTTGATGATCGCGGCTGCCTGCAGGGGATCCTGTTCGTGTTGCACACCGGGATCCAGTGGGAGTGGCTGCCGCAGGAACTGGGCTTCGGCTCCGGGATGACGTGCTGGCGCCGGCTGCGGGACTGGCACGAGGCCGACGTCTGGGACCGCCTCCACCAGGTCCTGCTGACCGAGCTGCATCGCGCCGGGAAGCTGGACTGGTCCCGGGCGGTGATCGACGGCTCCCACCACCAGGCTCGTCGGGGCGGCCCAAACGGGACCGAGCCCGGTCGACCGTGCCCGGCCGGGTTCGAAACACCACGTCATCACCGACGCCCACGGCACGCCACTCGCCATCACCCTGACCGGCGGCAACCGGCACGACGTCACCCAACTGCTGCCCCTGCTGGACGCGATCCCGCGCATTCGCGGAGCCACTGGTCGCCCGCGTCACCGCCCGCGCCAGCTGTTCGCTGACCGCGGCTACGACTTCGACAAGTACCGCCGACTGCTGTGGAAGCGAGGCATCAAGCCAGTCATCGCCCGCCGCGGCGTGGCGCACGGCTCCGGCCTGGGGACCGTCCGCTGGGTGGTCGAGCGCACGAACGCCTGGATCCACGGCTTCCGACGCCTCCGCATCCGCTGGGACATACGCGACGACATCCATGAGGCATTCCTCAAACTGGCATGCTGCGTCATCACCTATCGGCGCGTCCGGGCTTTGTGTTAGCTCCTCTTATAGACCCCTCCCCGTGGGACGCCAAGCGCATCGTGGCCAGCGCCAAGAAGGCCGGCGTGAAGCACATCGTCTTCACTACGAAGCGCCACGACGGCTTCGCCAGGTGGGACTCCGCCGTCAACGACTGGAACCATCGCAACACAGCGGCTTCCAGCGCGACATCATCGAGGAACTCGAGCAGGCGAACATCGCTACAGGGCATGGAGGTGCACGAGCGACGCGCTCTGGGGCTTGCGTTCCGGGCCGGGTAGGCCGAGCGCCGCCAGCGCCGCGCCGGACGCCTCGATGCCCGCCACTGCCCACGTCACCGTCGAGTCGGCCGGAGCGACCGGCGACGCCCGGTAGGCGCGGTCTGGGTCGAGCCCGGAGATGCGTAGCCGCGGCGGGACCGGAACGATGTCGTCCAGTTGTGCGTAGGAGAAGACTGCCTCCGACCTGTCCTGGGCGACTACACCGTGCGCGAGCAGCCCCTCGGGCAGCTTGACGCGGGTAAACCGGCCGCTGTGCAGGAGCGCGCGGTGCCGTTTGTACAGGTCGATCCAGCATGCGAGCCGGTTCAGCTCCTCGGCTGGTACCGAGGTGAGGTCCCACTGGACGCCGAACTGTCCGAAGAAGGCCGTGGCCGCGCGGAAGTCGAGGGTGCTGGCCCGGCCGGTCTGGTGGGAGAACGGCGCGGTGACGTGGGCGCCCTGGTACTCGAGCGGGGCCAGTTGGGCGGTCCAGTGCTGGATCAGCTGGCGGGACAGCGGATCGGTGACGTCGGAGGCCCAGACGCTCTGGATCTGCGCGAAGATGTCCAGGTCGATTCGGCCGCCGCCCGAGGCGCAGCTCTCCCAAGCGACGCCCGGGTGTCGGCGGGCCAGCTCGCCGAGCAATTTACGGAAGGCCAGGGTCTGTCGCCGAGCTGCGGCCCGCCCGGACCCGCGCGAGTCGCCGCCGTCGATCTGGTCGCGGTTGTGGTCCCACTTGACGAATTCGATTCGGTGCGCCGCCATCAGGCGGTCGAACGCGTCGATCAGGTGGGCCCGCACTTCGTCCCGGTCGAGGTCGAGCAGGTAGCAGTTTCGCTCCAGGACGGGCATCCGGTCGCCCGTGCGCAGAATCCAGTCGGGGTGCTCTCGGAAGACGACCGAGGTGGGACTGACCGCCTCCGGCTCCCACCAGAGCCCGAACTCCATGCCTTTGTCGTGTACACGGTCGACGAGTGGTGCCAGGCCGTCCGGCCACGACACCGGGTCCGGAGCCCAGTCGCCCAGTCCGTCGTCGAGGGAGACGCGGTTGACGAACCACCCGTCGTCGAGGACGAAACGCTCGGCACCCACCTCGGCCGAGAGGTCGACCAGCGCGGACAGGGTGTCGAGGTCGTGGTTGAGGTGCACCGCCTCCCACGGGTTGAACATGACGGGCGTGGGCCGGGAGGGATGTGCGGGGAGTGACCGGATGTACTGGTGGGTCGCGTCCGTCAGGCCGTCGAGCCCGTGCGCGGAAGCGGTCACGTGGACCCACGGCATCGTGTACGTCTCGCCCTCGGCGAGGACCTCCTCACCCGGGTGCAGCAGCTCGCCCGCCCGGACCACGGTGGTGCCGGAGCTGAGCCGCTCGACGGTGTATCGGTGGTTGCCGCTCCAGGCCAAGTGGACGCCGAGCACCTCGCCGTCGCGGTAGCCGAAGCCTGGCGTGCCGACCACGATCAGCCCGGTGCCGTCCAGGATGCGCATGCCGCGGCGGTGCTCCCTGACCCATTGCCCGTCCGCGACGGCCCGGCGCTGGGGCTGCCGCTCGCGAGCCCAGCGCCCGGTGAAGTCGAGGATCTCGCATGCGCCGGTCGGTACGGGGACGACGATGTCGAGCGAGTCCAGCACATAGTTACCCCGACCGGTGTTGGTCACCAGGTGCCGGAGCCGCAGTCCTCCGCCTCGGACGGCTTCGGCCTCGAAACGCAGGTCGAGCCCCGCGGCCTTGTCGGTCGCCTCGACCACGAGTGAGCCGTCGGCGCCGCGTACCGACGGCGGGCCGAACGCGGTGGACCAGCCACTGCCGGGGCCTTCGGCGCCGACGCGGTGGCCGAGCAGGGCGGGGCGCCCGAGGTAGCCGCGCGAGTGCTCCGGCAGCAGGGAGACCGGTGAACCGAGCAGCCAGCAGTTCCAGGACGTGGTCTCGACCGAGGCGGCCGCCGTGAGCGCCCGGACGTCGGCCGCCGAGAGGTCCAGCCCTAGCCACCCGATGTCGGGAAGGCCGTCGGCCCGCGGCAGTAGGACCAGCGTCGTCATCTCCGACCCGTCCTGACCGGAGACCGAAACGGGGTCGGTGGGCACGGGCACGGCCACGCGTCCTGGCTCGAGCATTTCGGACCTCCTCGGTTGGGGGCAGAACGTGTCAGGCGTGTCCGGCGTGCTGGCACGCCCCGCAATCGTCGAAGGCCGGTCGTGCGACGCCGGGCGTGACGGACTTGTCGCACAGCCGGGACACGCGGAACTCCGACGTGGCGAACGAGGGCGCGTCGAGGTGCGGTTCGCACGGTTCGGCGAGCACGGCCCCCGCACAAGATCGGCCCCCGCCCAGCAGGACGGGGTCGGGATCGATGGCATGGACCAGAGGCGACGCTCCCGGGCCGAAACCGACGGCGGCGAGGTTCTCCCCGGCGACCTCATTGTGTCAGGCAGGTCTGCCTGCGGCGCGCCCACTCTTGGGAGTGAGCGGCACACCCACGGACTAGACTCCGCTCCGACAGCGTCGCGAGCGGTTTCTCAGCAGGGGGCGGGAGACACAGATGGTCGAACGTGTGTCGCTGACCGTGACCATTCGGCAGCGAGGACGGCCCTCGGTGGGGCCGCGAGATTGAGCCAGCACAGCAGACCGCAGTCACCCGAACGGGTGGCTGGGGCGGTGTCGTGCTGATCTGGGTGGATGTCTCGACGCACCTGGCGACAGTATCTACGGTGGCGGCCCGACAGCAATATTGTGAAGAGACGTACCTATGTGTCGGCCGACCCGGCGGCGGGTCCACGACCAAGGAGATCTCATGCGCAGAGCAATCAGGCGGGCCGCAGGCGCCGCCGTACTCGGGCTCGTGATGCTGGCGGGCTGTTCCACAGGAGCCGCGAACACGGACGGCAGCGCGGCGGGTGGCGACGTGGGGATGAGCCTGCTCACCTTCGAGACACCCAACCTCACCGCCGCGTACTGGGATGACGCCATCGCCAGGACCAATGCCAAGGTCCCGGGCGTGAAGATCGAGAAACTGGTGGCACCGAGCGCGGAACAGCGCAACGAGTACGCGCGCCAGCTCGATTCGACCGGCTCGCTGCCCGACATCATGGTCGCGGTCGATCCTGCCGGGATGGCACAGGTCGGCAAGCTCGCGGAGTTCAGCAAGGGCGAACTGCCGGAGTGGACCGACCCGACCGCGAACAGCTTCAACGGCAAGATCTACCAGCTGCCCACCAATGCGCAGACCTGGCAGGTCTACTACCAGAAGGCGGCCTTCGCGGAGGCAGGCATCACCTCGACCCCGGCCACCTGGGACGAACTGCAGGTCGCGGTGGGCAAGTTGAAGGCAGCGGGGACCACACCGTTCGTCATCGGCGGCGGAGCACCGGACGGCCTCGGCCCGCGCTGGACCTTTTCCCAGTTGGTGGCCACCGAGGTCTACGCCAAGGACCCGCAGTGGCTGGGGAAGCTGGTCGCGGGCAAGACGGACTTCTCGGATCCGTTGTTCGTCTCGGCGGCGAGCAGAATGAAGGAACTGGCCGGCAAGGAGAACGTCGACCACCTGTCGGCCACCTACGCCGAGGCACAGAGCGACTTCCTCGCAGGCAAGGGCGCGATGTACCCGATGGGATCGTGGTTCTCCACGGCCCCGGACGACACGCTGCAGGACCAGATCGGTATCTTCACGATGCCGACGAAGGACGGTTCGCTGGTGATGCCCGCGTACACCGGTGGCGGCCTGTCGGTGAGCGCCAAGGCCGACGACGTGGCGAAGGCCAAGCGGTGGGCCATTGAGTTCTCCAAGCTGAACGCGGACGGCGGGGCGCGCTACGACGGCCTGTTCGTCGCGCTCAAGGACTACAAGCCGCCGACCGACCTGCCGCCGCTCTACAGCGTCGGTCTGGACCTGTACGAGAAGGGCCGGTCCAGCGGGAAGGTGACCCCGAACTTCGGCAACGAGGGCGGCATCCCTGCCCTGCCGTCGGGCTTCATGGCCCAGGTGGACGCGGGGCTGATCGACCTGCTCAACGGCCGCTCGGACGTCCCCGAGTTCGTCGACACCTTGAACGCGGCGTTCAAGGAACTGTCAGGATGAAACGCTCCCCTCGTTTCCGGGCGAGAACCCGTGCCGCCGAGGGAATCACGTCCGAGCGAACGTCCCGGTTCGAGAACGTGGGGCGACAGTGGACATGGCCCTCGACGGGGTCATTCGTCGTCTTCGTCCTCCCCACCCTCGCGATCTTCACCACGATGGTGCTGGCGCCCATCCTGTGGACCCTCTACATCGGACTGACGGACGAGCGCGCGAGCCGCAAGGAAACCTCATTCGTCGGCCTGGCCAACTACGGGTCCCTCCTCAATGACGAAGGGTTCCGGCACTCCTTGTGGAACACCGTCGTCATCACAGCGATCGTGGTGGTGCTGACGAACCTGCTGGGACTCGCCGTTGCCCTGATGCTACGCAAACAGAGCCGGCTGTACAGCCTCCTTCGCGGCATCTACTTCACACCGGTGATCCTTTCCGCCGTGGTGGTGTCGGTGATCGGGCGCTCGCTTCTGGCCGACAAGGGACTGCTGAACAGCACCCTGGTCTCGCTGGGGGTCCAGAACCCGCCCGGCTGGCTCACGGACCCGTCCTACGCGATCTACTCCGTCGCCGGAATCATGGTTTGGCAGATGCTCGGCTTCGCCGTGGTGGTCTACCTAGCCGGCCTCTCGGGCATCCCCGTCGAACTCGAAGAAGCGGCGAGTCTGGACGGCGCGGGCCCCTGGCAGCAGTTCCGTGCGATCACGTGGCCGATGCTCGCACCCGCGCTCACGATCAACACCGTGCTACTGATAATTACCTCGTTCAAGGTCTACGACCAGATCGCCGTACTGACCAACGGCGGCCCCGGAACCAACGGCACAGCCACCGTCGCCTTCGACGTCGTCCGTACCGCCTTCTCCGAGCAACGCCCTGGCGTGGCGTCCGCCATGGCAGGGACCATGCTCCTCGTCACCGCAGCGGCGAGCGTGACCACACTGAAGCTCCTGCAACGACGAGAGGTGAACTCGTGACCTCCCAAGCGTCCTGGGTGCGCCCCGTGGCAGCCATCGGCGTGACCGCCGTGTTCTGCCTGCCGCTCTACGTGGCTCTGGTCAACGTCTTCAAGCCAAGCCCCGACATCATTGCATCACCACTTGCACTGCCCACACCGCCGACTCTGGACAACATCCACCGCGTGCTGTCACGCCCCGACGGCCTGTACTGGTACGGCCTCATCAACTCGATCACACTCACAGCGGCGTCGATCATCATCACCACCGTGCTGGCCGCGATGTCCGCGTACTACCTGGTGAGGTCAGAACACTGGTGGAGCCGTGGCGTCCTCGCTGTCATGCTGACCGGACTGATGATCCCGGCAGCGGCGATCATGCTTCCGATCACGCGGATCCTCGACGGCATCGGCCTGCTGCGCACCATGCCGGGCGCGGTATTGGTCAACGTCGGGTACTACCTGCCGTTCGCCGTCTTCGTGTTCATGGGCTTCATCCGCTCGATCCCGCGCGAACTCGAGGAAGCCGCAGCAGTCGACGGAGCCGGCCGGTTACGGACGTTCTGGCAGATCGTCTTTCCGCTCCTACGCCCCGCGTCCGCCAGCGTGCTCATCCTCCTCGGTGTGTGGGTGTGGAACGACTTCCTCACACCGCTGCTCGTGCTCGGCCCGGGCGCGGGCAACACGGTCACGGTCGGTGTCTTCCGGTCGATCGGCCCATACCAACAGGACTTCGGCGCGGTGTTCGCGTTCATGCTTCTGGCGACACTGCCGGTCCTGGTGTTCTACCTCGCGTTTCAGAAGTACTTTGTCCGCGGCCTCACTGGCGGTGCGACGAAGGGGTGAGAGCCCGATGCAAGGGCATTCCGATCGCTGCTGCGCGCCGCACGCTTGGGCATACGTGTCGTCGCGGTCGGCTTCTCCACCCTCCACCTGAGCGTGGCCGCACGGGCCCGCCGTCTGAATCGCGATCACGAGCGCCGGCCCGACCACCACGCCCAGATGGTATGGTGGGTCGATCACCCTGGCCCGGAGGCTGGCGAAAGAGCGTCTGCACTGGCCGGAGTTCCGGCCTGAGCGACTGAACCTGCGGCCAGGCTGAGCAGGCCCCGCTCACGCAGGAGCCAGCCGCGCGCCTCCAACGCATAGGCATGATGACGCACCTTCTCGACTCGTTCAAACGCACCGCGTCCCGGCCCAGCGCCCGGGTCAGCTCCTGCACCGTCACCGGCCCCGACGCGGCAAGCGCCGTCTCGAAGACCTGCCGGTAGGCCCCGCAGAGCGCATCGGCCCCCAGCCCCGCCTGCCAGACTGGCGGCCGGGTGTCGTAACCCTTCTGAAGCACGGGGCCCGTCGGCACCGCCCCGGCCACACGCACAGGCGCCTCCACCACGGTCGGCGCTGGTGACGCCCCGTCACGCTCCGGGGCCGGTGCCGTCCCCTCGGCGAACATGAGCGCCACCTCCTCACTGGCGATCCGCACATTCTCCAGCCGCTGCCGGGACGCCTCCGCCTGCACCTCGGCCTCCCGCAGCATCTCCAGCCGGGACTCCAGGTCCTCCCGGGCCCGCCTCTCCCGGACTTCCAGCAATGCGATCACCGACGGCACCCCACACCTCCACGGCCAGGCCAACCCTTCCATTGGCTGCCCGCAGCCGGCTACCCCGACACCGCCTCCACCCGAAAGACGCTGGTCATCGAGCTTCAGACCGGTTCATTACCACGCACTGAAGCTTCTATAGATCGTGAAGCTGTGATCCCGTACGCCTTCTCGAACCCGTCGATCAGACCCCAGTGGTTCGCCCAGTGCCGCAGCAACGCGGTCGCCGTCAGAGTGCCCTCCTGCTGCGCGTCACCTTTCAGCGGACAATGACGGGGAAGGAGTCCCTGCGCCTCGATCAGCCAGGTCCGGCCGGACTTGGAGCTCCGGGAGGGTGTGTGGGCGCCTGGGAGCTGTCGTGGAGGGTGATCATGGCTCCGTACCCGACGGCCGGCGGTTTGGGCCGGGAGGAGTAGAAGTCCACCGAGGTGATCTCGCTCTGGTCTGTCGCGATCAGCTGGGCGACGAGGGCCGGCGGTCACTCGGTGGATGGCGTATCCAGCTCACAGCACTCAGCCCCGAGAGACCTTGGCCCCGCCGGGGGAGGGGACATGCCTATTCGGGGCCGGAGCAACTGCTCCGGCCCCGGACGGGTTCGGGTTACCGGATGGTGATCTCGGCGGCGGAGGCGAAGCCGCCGTAGCCGACCAGGGAGGTCAGTCGAACGTACTTCGCCTGGCCGGCCGGGAAGGCGGGCCCGCCCGGGCGTGTGCCGGTCACCGTGTACTGCCCCCACCCCTGACCGCCACTACTGCGTACAGGCTCGGCGTCCCAGCGCCCGTCGCAGGTTGGACCCCGAGCTCCTGCCGCTCCCAGCCTCCCAGTAGAGCGTCGACAGCGGCCGGGGCGCGGGGGTGCCACGGCAGGCCGGCCCGCGCCCAACAGGCGGCTACGCGTACGGCGCGGACCGGCGCAGTGGCGTCTGCCGTCCGGTGGGTGAGCACAAGGACGCTGTCGGCGGGAAGTTCTGTGTGCAGCGCCCGGAGCAGGGAGCGGGCCTGGGGGTCGCTCAGCTCGTGCAGAACGTCGCCGAGCACGGCCACCACGGGGCGCCGCCAGTCCAGGTCCGCACTCAGCCGCAGCATCGCGAGCAGCGTACGGGGGGAGGCCAGGTCGGCGTGGAGGTGGCGGATCCGGGCGGGCTTCGGAGCGTCGAGTAGTGCCCTGGCGTGGGTCATCACGACCGCGTCGCGGTCCAGATAGGTCACCCGTGCACCGGGCCGCACGGTCAGGATCGAGGTGTGGATCGGGGCGAGTACGGTGCCCGGCGCACCGGTCGTCAGACCGCAGCCCAGGTCGAGGAACTGTCCCAGGCCGCGTTCGGCCTGGAGTCTGACGGTGTGATGGAGGAACTCCCTGGCGCGCCGGACGGTCTCGGCGCAGCCCGCGTCCTCGGCTTGCAGTTGGTGCAGCAGGATCCGGTCCGCGGGAAGGTGGTCCTTGCCGGCAAGCATCAGGCTCGCCAGGCGCGCGGATGCGGGCCGGTTCGGTCGCAGGTCCCTCCGGGGCTCCGGGTGTGGTGCTGGTATGCCGGCGGCGTGATCGCGTGTGGTGGGCTTCTGGACGTGGGCCGTGCCACTCGTGTCGCTTGGCGCCGCGGTGTGGCCGGGGTGCCTCGTCGTTCGGACGGGCCAGGTCCGGGCGCGCTTGCGCTCGTTCATGCCGGCTCCGTGGACGGTCCACGCCCGGGGGCGATCGCCTGGTGGTCGGATTGCCGCCCGCCGGGGGCTCCGACGCTGTGAGGTGGGAGGCGCCGGTCCTGCGCGGTGTGGCTGGCGAGGCACTGCGCGATGCAGATGCGCGGTTCGTCGGCTCCGGGGCGACGGGGAGCGTGTTTGGAGGTCATGGCGTTCTCCAGTGCGGGGTGTGCGCGGGCCCGTCGTGCCAGACGGCGATCGGGAGTTGGGGTGGTCGTGTGCGCCGCAGGGATGTCAAGGAGCGGTGGGCGGTTGGGGTTCAGGTCCGACGGATCGGTCGCCGAGTCCGTCCACGGCCGCAGACCCCGACACCGGTGCTGAGGACCGGACCAGCCGGACAGGGGATCAGCTCTTCGGTGCCGGATCGGTGGGTCGGGTGCGGCCGATGGCGGCCAGGACGAACGTGACCGAGATGAGGAGGGACCAGGCTCCGAGTTTGTCCAGGCCGACGGGTTGCCATCCGTGGAGTTGGTACGGGTAGCGCCAGGCCCCGAAGTACGTCGCCATGTTCTCGGCGATCCACAGGAAGAAGCCGATGAGGGTGAAGGAGAGCAGCAACGGCATACGTCGCCGGGTGGTCTGGACGGTGTAGCGGACGTAGGTGCCCGCGGTCGCCAGGGCGAGTAGTCCGGTCAGGACCCACCGGGCGTCGGGCAGCCAGTGGTGGCTGAAGAAGTTCACGTAGATCAGGGTGGCCACCGTGGCCATCGTCCTGGGCCGGTACCGGACGAGTTCCAGGTCGAGGAGATGCCATGCGCGGCAGACGTAGCTGCCGACGGCCGCGTAGAGGAAGCCTCCGTACAGCGGGACACCCGCGAACTTCAGGACCGCCGGCTCGGGGTAGCTCCACGAGCCGAGGTGGACCTTGACGATTTCGAAGGCCAGGCCCACGCCGTGGCATGCGGTGATGACCGCGATGTCGCGGCCGCTCTCCCAGCCGCGTCGCCAGAAGACCAGGGTCAGCAGAACGCCGTAGCAGAGCAGTAGGTCGTACCGGGCCACCGGGAGCGTCGGTAGGAGCTGGGACGCGGCCAGGCCCCCCAGGAGGGCGGCGGCGAAGGCGGACGCCCGGGTCTGGGACCAGGCGAAGTCGAGCAGTTGACCGATCGGCGGAGTAAGTCGGCGGGTTCTCATGGGGCCGCCTGGTCGAACGCGGGAACGGCTGGGCCGGCGTGGCCGGTGGGGGCGGCCATCCGGCCGGATCCGATGGGGCGAGGCTTGTCTCTGGATGTCACTGTGGTCTCCGGCGGGGAGGGGGAGGTGCCCGTAGTGGCGGGAGGCATGTCACTGGCTCGGCCACCACGGTGATGGGGTGGTGACCTGGGCGACCGGGGCGCGGACCCGCCGGCGCCCACCAGGGCCTGGGCGGCGGATATCGGGGTAAACCGCTGCTGGCCGGGGCAGTTGACAGGCTGCCAGGTGGGCGAGGTGTGCGTCGTCACTCCAAGGTATCGCGGGCATACGTCCCAGGTGCCATCTCCGGCTCCCCCTCCAGACCTACGCCGGCACCCGGACCCGCGGACCTTCGAGGTACCCGCCGGGCGGCAGCAGAGCGGTGGCGGCGCGCCACAGCAGGGGGAGGTGACTGCCTGCACGGTCCCCGCGCCCCGGGCTCAGGAGGTCTCGGTACGGCCGAAGTGGGGCCGCCGGAACGTACAGGAGCGCCTGCCCCACGAGAGAGGAAGGGCGACGGCCCCGAGGTACACGGCGGTGGACATCGGATCTCCGTACAGTGCGGCGATGGCTACCAAGGCGATCCCGGCTCCGCAGCCGACGCCGGTGACAGCGGTCAGGGGCCTTCTGACCCGACACCTCCCGGCGCGGGCTGCACGCGAGAACCACGCGGGCCGTCAGCGCAGCCACCGCGGCGCATGCTCTCTGCTCGGACGCTGACCCATCACCATGCTTGCCGTACCGCTGAATTGAGGTGCCAGAGACGGGCACGGCCATCATGGCCGCAGGACGCACGGGAAGCGTGCGCGGTCGGGTCGTTCGCGGTACGGGCCGTCCTCGTAACGATCTGACCTACCGGCGGCCCGCATCCGGACCGTGCCGAAGCTCCGGTTCGCGCTGGCAATCAAACCGGCCCGTGCAGCGGAGGGTAACGGTGAGGGCGGGCCTGTCGGGCTCCCCGGAGACCGGGACGGCACCGGGCGGGCGGACAGTCACCGAGGCCGGTTCACCCGGGGGTGCGATCAGCCGTCCGGTGCCGGTCGCCACCATCGCGAGCCGTGTTCGGCCCGCCTCTTTCATCCCCGGTCGATGTCTCGGTCTTCGCCGGGGCCGGGCCAGGCCTTCGATCGGCGGGGCATTCGTGCTCTACGCCCTGATTTCCGCGAGGGCGCCTGCGCCCTGGCGGCTTCCCGCACGCCGCAGGCCGGCCGGTGTCGCCGTTCGTGGGGAGAACGGTCCGCCGGAGGGGAGCTCGATCACCAGGCAGCCGCGTCGCTCCAGCCGGCGGACGGTTGCCCCGGCCACTGCGTCATCCAGCGCGAACACGAAGGGACCGGGGATCAGAAGCGCGTCGATCAAGCCGTTCACGATCCCCTGTTCGAGGCTTTCCAGTCGGGGAAGACCGTCACGGTGGCGCCGCCCGTCGTCGATGTAGACGACCGGCTCCGGCAGGCCGAGTCGCATGGCGAGATATTCCAGTGCCTGACGGTGGTATTCCATGGTGGCAAGGTCGCCGGGGTAACACCGGAGATAGAGGGCGGACTGTCGTCCGGAATTTCGTCGTCCGAGCATGGGACTCACCTGCCGTGGTCTGATCACGCCGGTCTTGCGGCATGTCGGCGCTGATACCGGGAGGTATCGCCGGTGGTGTCCCCAACTCTGGGCTTGGGCGACGGCCGGTCGCGTCGGTAGTCCTACCTGAGTGGCTACCGGACTTGCGGCAGCGCACCGGCCACTGCGCGTTGCCGGACCTACGGACTGCCCGCCCGGTGGCCCGGGCCGGGCATGCGGCTACCTCGGGGCGCCACTGAGCGTGCTCATCCCGTCGGGTGCGGGGCGCCGTCCTGTCCCACGGCGCCGGAAGCGCGGTCCATCTCGGTGATCAGGATGGCCGCCTGGGTGCGGGAGGTGCAGTCGAGCTTCGCGAGGATGTTGGCGACGTGGGTCTCGGCGGTGCGGGGGGAGATGACCAGCCGCTCGGCGATCTCCCTGTTGGATGCTCCCTCGGCCAGTAGCGTCGCGACCTGCCGCTCCCGGCGGGTGAAGTGCTGAACGACCGGGGACTGCTCCGGTGTCGTGGTGCGGCCTTCATCGCCGAGCTGATCGTCCAGGGCGTAGGCCACGGCCTCGTCCGGCGTGAGACGCGACCCACTCAGGTACGCCGCACGGTACTCCTGCTCACCCATCGCCGCCTTGGCCGCCTTGATGATCTCCAAGCGGATGCCGCGCCTGGTCCATCCCTCGGTGGGGAAGCTGTCGAAGTCGAGGCCGAGAGGGAGCAGGAAGGCGGTGCTGGCACCGAAGAGCCGGGCGCCGCGGCCGGGATCACCCGACATCACCGCGCTCCAAGCGAGGTAGTCCAGTGCGCAGCCGACACCCAGCGGTTCGCGGAACGGGTATTTGAGGCGGATGGCCTCCTTGAGGTAGCTCTGCGTTTCGAGGTGGGACGGCAGGTCCACGTCGGCGCTCGCGTCCCGGAGCACCGCGGACAGTCCCAGCAGGAGCAAGGCCCAGGACTGGAGCCACTGCTCGCCGTGGTCTCGGCAGGCGTCGCGGCATTCCTCGCCGACGCAGCGGACCACGTTGTCGAGGTTGGCCAGGCTTGCCGCGGTGGTGAGC
Organism: Streptomyces sp. BE20; assembly: GCF_036322525.1. Taxonomy (NCBI): domain Bacteria; kingdom Bacillati; phylum Actinomycetota; class Actinomycetes; order Kitasatosporales; family Streptomycetaceae; genus Streptomyces; species Streptomyces sp. BE20. Next base: position 13,780 of record NZ_JAQYWW010000244.1, read on the forward strand.
AGGATCTGCGCGTGGTGCAGGTGGGGGTGGGAGTCGCCGCACGCGCGCTCCATCTCCACGCCTTCGGCGAGGGTGAGGAAGCCCCGGACCGGATCGTTTCCTGCGAGTTGGACGTAGCCCCACAGGTAGGTGGCGTGGGCCAGGCGTGCCGGGTCGTGGAGTGTCGCGGCGAGCCGGTGGCACTCCTGTGCCATGGAGAGGGTTTCGTAGGCGGCGCTCTTGCTCGGTCGGCCGCTGTAGTTGCCGAGCAGGGCGGCTGTCCACAGGGCGTCGGCGCGCTGCGGGCTGGCCTGCGCGGTGCCGGCGAGGGCTCGTTCGAGCCAGATCGCGCCCTCGTGGGCGAGGCCGCATACGATCCAGTACATCCACAGGGCCGAGGCGATGTGAAGGGCTTCCCGCGATTCGCCTGGTTCGGTGAGGCTGTATTCCAGGGCGGCCCGCAGGTTCGCGTGTTCGCGACGGGTCGCGGCGAACAGGGCTGCCTGGCCAGGGCCGAACCACCGGTCGCGGACGTGTTCGGCCTGCCGTAGGTAGTGGTCCCGGTGGCGGCGGCGCAGCGTGCTCTCCTCTCCCGCCAGGCTCAGGCGCTCGTGGCCGTAGCGGCGGATCGTCTCGAGCATGCGGTAGCGGACCCGGCCGTGGGGCTCCTCTCGGGTGAGGACGGACTTTTCGATGAGGCCTGTGAGGGCGTCGAGGACTGCGGCTCGGGGGAGTCGTTGGTCCGTGCAGACGTCTTCGGCTGCATCGAGGGTGCACCCGCCGGAGAAGACGGACAGGCGTGCCCACACGTGGCGTTCCTCGGGCGTACAGAGCTCGAAGCTCCAGTCGACGGTGGCTCGCAACGATTGGTGTCGGGAGGCGGTCGACGCGCCACCCCGTCTGCGGGTCAGGAACTCCAACCGTTCGTCCTGGCGGCGCAGGAGTTCCTCGGCCGACAGGCCGCGCATCCGCACGGCGGCGAGTTCGATGGCCAGCGGCAGACCGTCGAGGTGGCGGCACAGGGCTGCCACGGCGTTTTCGTTGGCGGGTGTCATCCGGAAGTCGGGGGCTGCGGCCGTGGCCCGGTCCACGAACAGGGCCACAGCGTCGGCTCGGGTGATCGCGGCGCTCCCGGTGGCGTTCTCCTCGGGGACGGGCAGGGGCGTCACCGCGAAGACGTGTTCGCCCGCGATGTCGAGCACCTCGCGGCTGGTGGCCAGTACCCGCACGTCCGGGCATGCCTGCAGCACTTCCGCCGCCAGGTCCGCGCACGCTTCGGTGAGGTGCTCGCAGTTGTCGAGTACAAGCAGCAGCCGCTCTTCCCCCAGGTATTCGGTCAAAGCCCGTGTGTCGCCGGGTCCCGTTCGCTGGCCCACGGCCTCCATGACCGTCAGGACCACCTGGGCGGGTTCGGCTACCTCGGCCAGCGGTACCCAGAAGACCTTTCCGTCGAAGGCCCGTGCCACCTCACGCGACACCTGTAGGGCCAGACGAGTCTTGCCCACACCGCCGGTGCCGGTCAGTGTCACCAGTCGTGCAGCGGCGAGAAGCCGCTTCAGCTCGGTGAGCTCGCGTCGGCGCCCCACCAGGCTGGTCGCATCGGCAGGAATCGTCGCACCGCCCATTTGGACGCTCATGTCGTCGATCGTAAATCACCCCTGGACCCGCGGTGCGGCCCACGGCTTTGGCCTTGCCCGGCTCGAACCGGGTCCGACGCCGTACCAGCTTTCGGAGGCCACGTTCAGCGTGCCACCTCACCCTGGGTAGTGGTGTCGGATGATCCACTCCGGGCCGGCCGCGAGGAGATCTGGCATGCTCCCCCGCTGCCGGTCCGCCGGCCGCGTGCGGGCTCATGAACGTCGTGAGCCCGACAACATCACGCGTGATACCTACCATGGGATTCATGGCCACAGACGAAAAGCCCCTGACTCCGACTGGAACGTGCTGGTGCGGTTGCGGGACCGAGGTGGGAAGCGGCTCCTTCTTCGCACAGGGTCACGACAGGATCGCCGAGGCGGTCTTCATGGCCGTCCAGTACGACAATTCCGTCGCCCGTCTCCTCGCGGAGCACGACTTCGGCCCGGACGGTAGGACGACTGTCCGGCAGGCCGCCTTGGACAGCGGCTACTGGCTCGAGTGCCCGGGAGCCGGATGCGGACATGTCGGCACCCCCGAGAACGTCGAGCACCACCGCGGCGAATCAGGCCACTGACCGGACCCTTCATCGACCCATCCACCGCCGCCGCCCGGAGGACTGTCCATCCCCTCGTTTCGTAGAGTCCTCTCTATGCGGCCTCGTCCTGGTGGACGGCTTGTTGTCGTTGCTGTCGGATGATGCGTTCGAACTCGGCCGGCGGGAGTCCGCCGGCCCGGCTGTGCCGGCGCCTGGTGTTGTAGAAGTCGGCGATCCAGGTGGCGATTTTGATGCGGGCCTCGGCGCGGGTGGCGAACCGGTGCCGGTGGACGTACTCGACCTTGAGCAGCGAATTGAAGGCCTCCGCGGCGGCGTTGTCGAAGCACGAACCGACCCGACCCATGGACTGGACGACGCCCAACCGGGCGCACAGGCCCTGGTAGGCCGCGGACGTGTACTCGCTGCCACGGTCGCCGTGAAAGATCACGCCGTCCACGTCGCCGCCCCGGGTGGCGGCCGCCATCTTCAGGGACGCGCAGACCAGGGAGGCGTCGTGCCGCTCGCCCATCGCGTACCCGAGGCAGCGCCGGGAGAACAGATCGATCACCGTGGCCAGGTACAGCTTGCTGTCGCTGCCCTCGGCGGTGTCGATCTCGGTCATGTCACCCACCCACAGCACGTCGGGCGAGACCGCGTCGAAGTGTCGGCCCACCAGGTCACGTGCCGCCTTCCGTTTTCCCTGCCGGGTCAGTGACCTGCGCTTCTTCGGCTCGCGACCGTACCAGCCGTTCTCGGTCATGATCTCGGCGACGGTGTTCACGGACACCTGCCGGCCCTCGGCCCACAGGTCGAGGGTGATCCTGGGCGAGCCGTACGTGCCACCGGACCTGGTGAAGAAGTACTTGATCCGCTCGGTCAGCTCAGCCCGTCTGACCTCGCGTTTCGTCGGGTTGGCAGGTCTGCGCCGCCACTTGTAGTACCAGGCCGTGGAGACGCCGAGCGTGCGGCAGGCCACGGTGTGCGGGATGTCGTCCTCGGTCCTGCAGTCGCCGATCACCCCGACGATCGCCGCCGGGTCCGCCTCGGCTACTTCACCCACAAGACCATGCAGCGCTTGAGGACATCGCGCTCCATCTCCAGCTCGACGATGCGCTTGGCCTGGTCCTTCTCCTTCGCACGCAGCCTGGCGAGCTCCTCGCGCTCGGACTCCTCCACCGGCCCCGCTCCGCTCTCCGAGGCTCTGCGGGCGGCGTGCACCCAATTCTGCAGCGTGGCCTCGTGCACACCCAGGTCCCGGGCCACCTGCGCGGCAGGCTTCTTGGTCTCCAGCACGATCCGCACCGCCCCCTCCCGGAACTCGGCGTCGTACGTACGTCGCTTCCCCACCCTCAACTCCTTATCGGGTCACGACTCCACGCTACGAGGGGAAGCACAGGACGGGCTCGCCGCGGGCCTGCTCGCTCGGGGCTGGAGCCCTGGTAGTCGCCCGGGATGGGCGTCGGTGCGATCCTGCGGCAGCCGACCTGCAGGCTGATCGCCGGCCCGGGTCACCCACCACGTCGTCCTGCATACCCATCCGGCCGTGGGCATGACGAACCAGGGCTGGAGCACACCCACCTGTGATCAGGTGATGGTGACGATTCGCGTTCCCCGCCCGGGCGACGCGGCGTGATACCGCGCTCCTTCACAGGCCGGGCCACAGCTGATAAGGAGCAACGACAAGGACGCGGACTCGTCGGGGCACGGGGGCCTGCTTCTGCGCGGGCTCGGCCCGCACCAGGAACGCGGCCGACCTCTTCCCCTGCGCCGCCGCCGAATCCGGCGCGTCGGCCTCACCCGGTCACTCGCCCTCGAAGTCGGACCGCACGGTATCGGGGCAACGAGGTCAGCCTCGGCTACATCGAGGCCGACCTTCTCACCGAGTGCTCCGACCGGGAACCACCGAAGGCCCGCCAGGCCGCCACCGACACACACATCCTCGGCCGACTCGGCAAGCCCCACGACATCGCCGCCCTCGTCGCCATCCTCCTCTCCCACGTCGACTGCTTCGTCACCGGCGCCGACCGGGCCGTCGACGGTGGCGCCTTCGCCCGCTTCGCCTCATGGGATCTTGCTGAGTCGTAGAGACTCGGTGCCGTAGCCGCCAGCAGGTGAGCCCTCGCTTCGCCGGAGCCATGGCGAGTGGGTCAGACCGCGACCCCGCCGGTCGTTCGGAAGGCCATGACCGCAGGGGTGGCGTGTCCGCCGAACAGGGCGAGTGCGCTGGATCCCTCAGACCGCGTGCCGTGTCTTCAGCGGGCTGCACACCGGTGAACTACCTGACCGGGGGAGGGCGGGTTGCCGGTCGGCGGCGGGCGCCTCCCGCTTCCTTGAGCTCGGGCCTGTGGGCGGTCGGCTCTCTCCGGCAGTGGGGGACGCGGACGTGCGGCCGACGACAGGATCCGGCCGGTGATGCAGCTCGCGGCGGCCGGCTCCGCCACAGTTCAGGCAGCCTGGCGGCCTCGAATGAAGGACGCGCCGCAGAGTATCTGCTGGTCGACAGAGTCCGTGACGGACCGGCAGGTGACCGGAATTCACCATGCCGAGCACCACAAGAACGCACAGTCCAACAGCAGTTCGAACTTGATGGCTACTATTCCGACATCGCTACCCCGGGGCCCGCCCCGGGGATGCCGACGCTGCATGCAGCTCCGATGCCGCACCCTGCCGTGATCGCAAGGGTGGCATGGCCGACTCTATGTCATGTTCATGGCATAGGCGGTTCTGCTTGCCGCTTCCCGCCCCGTCCAGAGCCGCAGCAGCCGTGCCCCGCGTCCCACCTCACGCGTCACCGGCCGGATGCCCGCTGCGCCGCACCCTGCGGCGCGGACCCGTGCCCGTCCGCACCCGCGGTCGGCAGGCAAAGGAGTGCTCGTGAAGCGCACAACCCCCGTTCACAGGCTCGCCGCACTCGCCGTCACCACAGCCCTGCTGGTGACCGCTGCTCCGGCGGTCGCCTCGCAGGCGGCACGCCCCGCCCCGGCCCCGACACCCGCGTCCGGCCGCAACGCCGCACTGGCCGCGGCCGACCGGCAGGGCGCCGTCGTCGCCCTGCACCTCGGGCTCGCGCCCCAGGAGAAGCTCGTCGCCAAGGACGCCGTCCTCGACCCGGACGGCACCCGGCACCTGCGCTACGAACGGACCTACTCCGGGCTCCCCGTCCTGGGCGGCGACCTCGTGGCGCACCAGGCCCCGAACGGAACCCTGCGCGGTGTCGACCGCGCGTCCGACGCACCCCTGACCGGCCTGAACACCTCAC
>NZ_JAQYWW010000245.1:0-10245 GCF_036322525.1 Streptomyces sp. BE20
CGGCAGCGAAGGCCTCGAACTCAAGGCCATCACCGCCGCCGCCCTCGGCGGCGCCGCCCTCAAGGGCGGCAAGGGCGGCATCGGCGGCACCCTCCTCGCCGTCGCCCTCCTCGGCTGCCTCGAAAACGGCCTCACCGTCCAGGGCATCAACTCCTTCTGGCAGAACGTCGCCCAGGGCGCCCTCCTCGTCGTCGCCGTCGTCATCCAGCAACGCCGCAACGGCGAACGCGCCGTCGGACTCCCCGCCTGACGCACTGACGCCTCTCCAGAACTTCCCCATCTTCCGTCAGCACCCCAGCCAGCAGCGGCCGTTCCAACGGCGGGTCGGCCAGGCCGGTGCACACTGACGGAACGGCGAGGGCTGCTGAGGGTCGGCCTGATCGCCACCACCCGCCGGTGGCGCCCACCCCTGTGGTGAGCGCCACCGGCGGACGTGTCTCGTCCCGTCGTGGGCTCGTCCGCTCCGACGACCGGCGCGGCGCAGCGGGGTTCGAGGGGGTCCGGCCTGACCGGCCTGACCGGCGGGGAGAGCATGGACGGGACGGCCGGTCGAGGCCGGTGGGCGAACGGCCCACCGGCCTCGACCGGCCTTCGGCACCGTCCCCGGCCCCCGTCCCCCGTCCCCGCCCCCGGACTCGGCCCGAGCCCCCGAGCCCCGCACGGTGCCACGGCCCGGGCGGCGCCCGGACGTTCACTGCGGAGCGGCAATCGCCCCGAACCGCGCCGGCCCCCGCGGCGGGCGGCCACCGGACCGCGACAAACGGCAGGGCGCCTGCGGGAAGGTCCCGCAGGCGCCCTGCCGTCATGGCGTCGCCGCCCTCACTCCTCGGTGGGTCCGAGGTCGGGGCTCTGCGCGAAGCGGACGGACCGCTCGGAGGGAGCCGCGTGCAGTTCCAACAGCGCGATCTCGTTCAGCCCCGGGCGCAGGACGGGACCGGGCAGGTAGAGCGAGCGCTGCGGGCCCCGGGACCAGTACCGGCCGAGATGGAAGCCGTTGACCCACACGTTGCCCTTGGTCCAGCCGGGCAGGTGCACGAAGGTGTCGGCGGGCACGTCGACCGGGAAGGTCCCGCGGTGGAAGGCGGGGCCGACGACCGGTGTGTCCCCGGTGGTGAAGTCGAGGCCGTCGAGCGATCGCCACGGCAGCGGCAGGTTGGTCCACCCGCCGAGCTCCTCGCCGTTGAGCAGGACCGCGCCGGCCAGGCCCTTCCGGTCGTGCAGGCCCTGGCCGTAGTTGACCCTTCCCTGGTTCTCCACCAGGACGGTCAGGACGGCGCCGTCCCGGGGGACGCCGAAGGCGATGGCGTGCTCGTGGTTCTCGCGCTCCAGGACGCCGACCGGCTGGCCGTCGAGGAAGACCTGCGCGCGGTCGCGGACGTCCCGGAGTTCCAGCACAGCCGGCCCGGCCTGCGGCAGGACGGTCTCGTAGCGGACGAACCCGAAGTCCTGCCCCAGCTGTTCCATCGTGAGCGGGCGTTCGGAGCGCACGGTGGCGCCGAGCGCGGCGCTGTGCGGGAGGAGGTCCGCGACATCCGTCAGCGGCACGGTGCGGGGGGCGAGCTTCGGGGCGGGCTCCGGCCCGGGGCCGGCGGGCACGGGGGCATACTTCGCGATGACGTCGCGGAAGGCGCGGTACTTCTCGGTGGGATCGCCGGCCTCGTCCAGGGGCGCGTCGTAGTCGTAGGAGGTGACGGTCGGCCGGTAGGCCGCCTTGTCGTTGGCCCCGTTGGTGAAACCGAAGCTGGTACCGCCGTGGAACATGTAGAGGTTGACCGAGGCCCCCAGGGACAGCAGTTCGTCCAGTTCCTGTGCGGCGTCCTCGGCCGAGCGGACGACGTGGTGGCCGCCCCAGCGGTCGAACCAGCCGATCCAGAACTCCGTGCACATCAGCGGGCCGCTGGGCTGGTGGGCCCGCAGGGCCGCGAGGCCCTCCCGTGAGCGGCTGCCGAAGTTGGCTGTGGCGAGGGTGCCCGGCAGCCCGCCGCGGGCCAGGTCGGCGGGCTGGTCGCAGGTGAACAGCAGGACGTCCACGCCGTGCCGGCGCAGCAGGCCCGCCAGGTGCTCCAGATGCGAGGTGTCGTCGTCGTACGCTCCGAACTCGTTCTCCACCTGGACGGCCAGAACCGGGCCGCCCCGGGTGGCCAGGCGGTCGAGCACCGGGGGCAGGAGGCGTTCGAAGTAGTCCTCCACGGCAGCGAGGTAGACGGGGTCCTGGCTGCGGAGCCTGATGCCGGGGTGTGCGAGGAGCCAGGACGGCAGGCCGCCGCCCTCCCACTCGGCGCAGATGTACGGGCCCGGGCGCAGCAGGACGTGGAGACCTTCGGCCGCGGCCAGGTCGAGGAAGCGCGGGAGGTCGAGGGCGCCGTCCAGGTGGAAGGTGTCGGGGGACGGCTGGTGGAGGTTCCAGGGGACGTAGGTCTCCACCGTGTTGAGGCCCATGAGCCGGGCCTTGCGCAGGCGGTCGGCCCACTGGTCCGGGTGGATCCGGAAGTAGTGCAGCCCGCCGGAGATGATGCGGAAGGGCTCGCCGTCGAGGGTGAAGTCGTCTCCGTCGATCTGGAGAACTGGCATGGTACTGCTGCTCCTGAGAGGGGGGTCGGGGCGGGCGCCGGACGTCACGGTGCCGTGACCTTGAAGCCCTGCTGGTTGCCGTACTCGGTGATGCGCTTCTGCCAGGCCGTCAGACCGCCGTTGATGCCGCTGGTGAAGCTCTGGCCGACCGTGTCCTTGAACACCGAGTTGGCGTAGACCTGGAAGGGGAGGTACTGCCAGCCCTTGCCGACCGAGGCGGAGGAGGCGGCGAACACCTGGTTGGCCTGCTGCCCGCCGAGGGCGTCGACGGGCCGGTCGAGGAAGGCCGGGTCCTTGAGGAGCTCGGTGGTGGCGGGGAAGAGGCCGTTCGCGTTGAGGGAGCGGACGGCCTGGGGGTCGGAGTTCAGCCAGGTGGCGAAGGCGGCGGCGGCGGCCTTGTTCTTGCTGGTGGTGGGGACGGCGACGGCCGAACCGCCGTTCTCGGCGGTGACGTCGTCACCCGCGTTCCACTGGGGCATCGGCGCCGCCCGCCAGTTCCCGGCGGTGGTGGGGATGGTGGAGGCGATGTTGCCCGGGGCCCAGGCGCCGATGATCCACATCGCGTACCGGCCGCTGTTCATCGACTGCCACCACTCGTTCGTCCAGCCCGGGGCCGTGTCGACGAGCTTGCGGTCGACCAGGGAGGTCCAGAGGTCGGCGACCTTCTTCGCGCCGGGGTCCTGGAGGTCGACGCCGACCCCCGTCTCGCCCTTCTGCTGGAAGGGGCGGCTGCCGGCCTGCCACATCAGGCTGTCGAGGCCGCCGGCGTCGCCGGGGTCGATGGAGGTGATGTACCGGTCCGGGGCGGACTCCTTGATCTTCGCCGCGGCGGTCTCGAACTCGGCCCAGGTCTTGGGCGGTTCGATGTGCAGCTCGTCGAGGAGCTTCTTGTTGTAGAACATCGCCATCGGGCCGGTGTCCTGCGGGACGGCGTAGATGCCGCCGTTGACCGTGACCTGCGACCACGCCGAGGAGGTGAACTTGGACTCCAGCGCGGCCGCGCCGTAGTCCTTGAGGTTCACGAGCCGCTTGGACTGGGCGAGTTCGGGCAGGGCGAAGTACTCGACCTGGACCACGTCCGGCCCGCCGCTGCCGGCCTTGACGGCGGTCTGGAGCTTGGTGTACTCCGCCGCGGACTGCCCCGCGTTGACGATCTCGACCTTGATCTTGGGGTACTTCTGCTCGAACAGGGCGACGGTCTTGTCGAGGTTCGGAGCCCAGGTCCAGAAGGTGAGCGTGGTGGGCGTGTCCAGGGCCTTGGCGGGGTCGGCGGCCCCCTCGGACGGGGAGCCGCCGTCGGAGCCGCAGGCGGTGAGGGCGAGGACGAGTGCCGCGGCGGGGGCCAGTGCCAGGATTCTGCGGCGCGACGGGCTGTGGACGGAGGTCATGAGGGGGTCCTTGCTGTGAGGAAGGGGGATGGGGCTTGCGCCGGTCATTCCTTGACGCTTCCGGCGGCGAGTCCGGACTGCCAGAAGCGCTGGAGGAAGAGGAAGGCGACGATGAGCGGCACGATCGCGAGCAGGCTTCCGGTGACCACGAGGGGGTAGAAGTCGGTGGTGGTCGCGCCGCTTCCGGCGGCCCCGGTGGCGACCGCGTTCCACTGGTTGAGGCCGACGGTGAGCGGGAACCACTGGGGGTCGCTGAGCACGATCAGCGGCAGGAAGTAGTTGTTCCAGGTGGCGACCAGGGCGAAGAGCAGCACGGTGACGAAGCCGGGGCCGAGCAGGCGCAGCGAGACGGTGAAGAAGGTCCGCAGCTCCCCCGAGCCGTCGATCCGGGCGGCCTCCAGCAGGGAGTCGGGGACGGCCTCGGCGGCGTAGACGCGCATGAGGTAGACCCCGAACGGGCTGACCAGGGAGGGCAGCAGGACCGCCCAGGGGGTGTCGACGAGACCGGCCTTGCTGAACAGGAGGTAGGTCGGGACGGCGAGTGCGGTGCCGGGGATGGCGATGGCGCCGAGGATCATGGCGGCGATCGCGGTCCTGCCGCGGAAGCGGTACTTGGCGAGGCCGTATCCGGCGGCGGTGGAGACGAAGGCCGCTCCGCCCGCTCCGACGACGGCGTAGAGCAGGGTGTTGCCGAACCAGCGCAGGTAGATGCCGTCGTCGTGGGTGAGGACGTTCCCGATGTTGCCGAGCAGCCGGAAGCCGTCGCCGAACCAGAGGCCGAAGCTCTCCAGCAGGGAGGCGGTGTCCTTGGTGCTGGCCATGAACAGCCACAGCAGCGGGAGCAGTGCGTACGCCAGCATGGCGGTCATGGCCAGCGTGAGCGCGGTGCTCGGGCGGCGGGCGCGTGCGCGCCGGCCGGAGGTGGTCCTGGCGCTCACTGGCCCTGCCCCTTTCGCATCGACCGGATCTGCACGGCGTAGGCCGCGAGCGCGGTGACGCCGCCCAGGACCACGGCGACGGCGGCCGAGTAGTTGAACTGCTGGCCGTTGAAGGCCAGGTTGTAGGCGTACATGTTGGGCGTGTAGCTGGTGGAGATGACGCCCGGGGAGAGCGACTGCATGACGTTCGGCTCGTTGAACAGCTGGAACGTGCCGATGATGGAGAACACCGTGGCCAGGACCAGGGCCGGCCGCAGTGCCGGGAGCTTGATGCTCCACGCCTTGCGGAACTCCCCGGCGCCGTCCACCTCCGCCGCCTCGTAGAGCTCCTGCGGCACGGTCCGCAGCGCCGCGTAGAGGATCAGCATGTTGTAGCCCACGTACTCCCAGGTCACGATGTTGCCGATGGAGGCGAGCATCCAGGAGGACCCGAGCAGGTCGGGCACGTCCGTGCCGAGCACCTCGCCGATCTGGCCGACGAGTCCGAAGCGGTCGCCGTACAGGTATCCCCACATCAGCGACGCGACGACGGCCGGGACGGCGTAGGGGACGAAGATGCCGATCCGGAAGAGGCCGGTCCAGCGCAGCCTCCCGCTGTCCAGCGCCAGCGCCGCCACGAGTGCGAGCAGCAGCATCACGGGGACCTGGACGACCAGGAACAGCAGGACCCGCCCCAGGCCCGCCCTGACGAGGTCGTCGGTGAGCGCCCGCCGGTAGTTCTCCAGGCCGACGAAGACGGTGCCGCCGACCAGGCGGTCCTGGAAGAGGCTGAGGTAGGCGGCGTAGCCCAGCGGGGCGATGATGCCGATCACGAAGACGACGAGGAACGGCGCGAGGAACGCGTAGCCGAACGCTCCGTGCCCCGGCCGTCCGACACGGCGTCCCCGTCGCAGCCGGGGCGCCGCTTCGGGCCTGGGCGTGGGCGGGCGGACCGGATTCGGCCGGGGGGTGGTGGAGGGGGGTGACGTGCTCAAGGGTAGTGCCCTTCGTGGCGAATGTTTGCGCCAACATGACGATGGTGTTGAGTGTTGACCGTTTCCGCGCGGGGCGTCAAGGCACCGAAACACGGCGATGCAGCTTCGTAATCAGCACCGCGCCCGCCCGCGCGCGCCCGCCCGGCCGCACGCTCCCGCAGGGACGGGGGTGACAGATCGCCAAGGAGTGCAGCTCACGGGGCCTTTCGACCGGCTGTCGCGGCCGACGGAGCCCCCGCGGATCGGCTCCCGGAGCCGACCGCCGGAAGGTTACGGTCGGACGTCGGCCGGGTAAACCACGCGGCCCGCCACGGCCGGCCGGCGGCGCCGGACGATCGATTCACGTCCGATGTTGTTCGCTTGCCCGCCGCCCCGTACGCCCGCCGGCTCGGGCGCCCCCCTCGAAGCCGGCCGACGGGTGCGGCAGCCGGCCCCCGACCGCACCGGCCCGCTCCCCCGGCTCCCGACCGGCCGTGTCCGGTCGCTGATCGCGGCCGCTACGATGTTGACGCAGACATCAGGGAAAGGGGCCGGCATGAACACCGCGGCGAAGTCCGGCGCGGCCGCGCGCGTCACTCGGCGCCCGGCCTCCCAGGCGGACGTGGCCGCCCTCGCGGGAGTCTCCTCACAGACCGTCTCCCGGGTCGCCAACAACCGCTCCAACGTGGAGCCGGAGACCCGCGAGCGGGTCCTCTCCGCCATGCGCACGCTCGGCTACCAGCGCAACAGCGCGGCCCGGGCCCTCACCCTCGGACGCTTCCACGCGCTCGGCGTGGTGACCTTCGACGTCACCGCCCAGGGCAACGCCCGCACCCTCGCCGCCATCTCCCGCGCCGCCCAGGCCTCCGGCTACTCGGTCAACGTGGTCTGCGTCGAGAACGAGACCGAGGACGCCGTCCAGCGCGCCGTCCGGCAGCTCACCGACCAGGCCGTCGACGGGCTCGCCGTCATCGAGGCCCAGATCCTCGACCGGCCGGGCTTCGACATCTCGTCCGGCGTGCCCATCGTCGTCGCGGACGGCGACCCCGAGCAGCGGTACACCTCCGTCGATACCGACCAGGCGGCCGGCGTCACGGCGGCCGTCCGCCACCTTCTCGACCTCGGGCACCGGACCGTCTGGCACATCGGCGGGCCGCAGAACTCCTACGCCGCGCGTCGGCGCGCGGCCGCCTGGCGCACCGCTCTCGAAACCGCCGGAGCGCCCGTGCCGCCGATCGCCTTCGGCGACTGGACGGCCGCGTCCGGCTACGAGATCGGCCGGCGGCTCGCCTCGCAGCCGGACGTCACCGCCGTCTTCGCCGCCAACGACCAGCTCGCGCTGGGCCTCCTGCTCGCCCTGAACGAGGCCGACCGCCGGGTGCCGCACGACGTCAGCGTGGTCGGCTTCGACGACATTCCCGAAGCGGCCTACTTCGTGCCCCCGCTGACCACCGTCCGGCAGAACTTCGAGGAGGTCGGCCGCCAGTGCGTGGCCCGCCTCCTCGACCAGATCGATCCGCCGCAAGGCGAGGGGGCCCCGGTCACCACGGTGGCGGTCCAGCCCGAGCTGATCGTCCGCGCCAGCTCGGCCGCGCCGCCCGGCGCCACGGGACCTGCCTGACCCGGTGGGCCTGGCGTGCCCCCGCCCGCGGTTCGGCGGGGGCACGCCCGGTCACGACGGTCAGCCGATCCTGAACCGCTGTCCGGCGCCCGACCCGCACGGCGCCTGCACCAGTGCCGTACCGGGCGACGCCGAACTCGACTCGACCGCCAGGCACTTGCCGCTGTGCCGCGCCACCAGGGCGGAGAAGCCCCCGCCCGTCGGACGGACCGACCACTCCTGGTTCCACGCCCCGCTGCACCCGTACTGGACCACCCGGGCACCGTCCGCCGTGGACTCGCCCTCCACGTCCAGGCACTGCCCGCTGTGGCGCACCACCACGGACACCTGGCCGGGGCTGCCGGCCCGCAACGACCACTGCTGGGCCGATGATCCGGTGCAACCGGACTGGACGACGGCGGCGCCGGGCGCCCCCGCGCCACCGGCCACCTCGGCGCACAGGCCGCTGCGCCGCACGGTCACCGGCGCCCACACGTCCGCGTCCGCGCTGCGCACGGACCAGGACTGATTGCTCCCGGTGGTGGGCGGCCAGACGTTCACCGGCGCGCCGTCCCACCCCGCGGCGTCGCTGACGTCGAGCAGGAGCCCGGTGGCCTTGTTGACGAAGGTGCCGCGCCCGTCGCCGGCGGTGGAGCGCATCCACAGCTGCGCCGCCGCGTTGCCGGGTGCGGCGGAGCCGAGGGCGCCCGCGGTGACCGCGAGGGCCTTGCCGGTGGCGGCGTTGGTGATCCGGTAGGTCGCGGTGCTGTCCCAGCCGCCGCCGACCTTGGTGAAGGTCCACTGCTGCCCGGGGTCCGCCGGGTTCGAGGTGCGCTGGACGGGGCCCGCCTGGGCGTTGGGCCCGGCCGCGAGGGCCAGGCCGCTGTTCTCGTTCAGCAGCTGCCGCGCGCCGCCCGTCGGTGTGGTCGCCGTCGAGGCGTTCACGCCGACCGCGCCGGGGAGGACGAACGTGGTGACCGAGCCGGGGCCGACCGTCGTGGTCACCGTGGCGGCGGCCGTGACGGTCAGGTCCGCCCCGCGCTGCACGTTCCTGGTGCCGTCGGTGGTGTAGCGCTGGACGGCGGTGCCGAAGCCCGGCTTCTGGTAGCCGGCCAGGTCGAGGGTGAGGGCCTGCGCCGTGCCGGTGGTGTTGGTGTGGACGACCACCGTGCCCTCGCCGCCCGGCCGCAGGGCGGCGAGGGAGTGGGCGGAATTGGTGCCGATGATGCGGGCTCCGGGCCGGACGAACCTGGTGTAGTTCGCCATCGCCCAGTACTTCTTGTTCTTGCGGACGGGCTCGGCGGCCGGGTCGTCGGGCGTCAGGTCGACCTGGATGAGGCCCCAGTTGGCGTTCTCGTGGGCCGGGGTCATGTTCTCGTAGTCCTCGACGGCCTGCCACAGGACCCACGCCCGCGGTTCGAGCAGGGTGAGGTCGCCCGTGATGCGGCGGGAGAGGTCGAGGGCGGGTGCCATGTCGGTGAAGTTCTGCGGGCCGCTGCCGCCGAGGTCGACCTCCGACATCCACAGCGGCTTGCCCGCCCCCTTGGCGACGTCCCGGGCCCCGATCCGCCCTTGCGTGCCGTAGGTGTGGACGTTGAGCCGGCCGATCGCCGAACGCGTCGCGGCCGGGTAGGAGTTCCAGTCGTCGCGGAACATGACCGGGTCGGTCTCGTCCATCGCCGCCACCGGCGTGGCCAGGCCCGCCGCGTCCAGCGCACCGCGCATGCTGTCGATCATGCGCGCCTGGGCGGCGTGGTCCCAGTGGGACCCCTCCTGGGGACCGCCGGCGCGCCAGTACCCCGTACCGGGCTCGTTGACCGGCGACACGGAGTCGAAGGTGACGCCGGTGGAGGCCTGCACCCGCTTGATCGACCCGGCCAGGTAGGCGGCGAAGCGGTCGTACTGGTCGGGCCGGAGGTTGTTCTCCCAGCTGTTGACCGCGCCGGAGACCAGGCCGCTGACGGTCATGAAGTACGGGGCGGAGTTGGAGAACGCCTCGAAGGTGTCGGCGCCGCGGCTCTTCGCAGCGGCGAGCCACCAGCGCTGGTTGGCGTCCGCGGCGGCGTTCCAGTGGTTCGGGTCGTTCGGGTTCCACCAGTCGGCGGGCTCGACTCCACCGTTCGCGCCGCCCGGCTGCGGGGCGAACTCCGCAGGGCGGTTCCAGTGGCCGGGAACGGCTGCTCCGGCCCGCATGTACGGCACGGTCTCGGGGCTGTCGCCCCCGCCGATGTTGTAGCGGGCGACGGTCAGGCCGAGACCGTCGGCGCCGAAGAGCTCGTCGGCCAGCTGGTTGCGCCGCTCGTCGGGCCAGCCGCCGGTGACGTTGGCGAACCAGCCCAGCGTGGTGCCCCAGCCCTGGAAGGGCTGCTGCTGGTAGCCGGGGTCGAGCCGGACGGTGAGGTGGGCGGTCGGTTCGGCGGCGGCGGCCGGCTGCGGGGGCGCGAGCAGGCCGGCACCGGCCGCCACGACCGCGGCGGCGAGACAGGTGCGGGCCGTGCGGTGCCGTGCCTTCTTGGTACGCGGGGCCATCGGTCCTCCAGGTGCGGGGGCAGGCAGACGGACGGCACGCCCCTCGGGTGAGGGAGGGGCGTGCCGGTGGAGGTGGAACGTGTGCCGGGTGGGGCCCCGGCCCGCGGACGGACCGGGTCCCGCACGGGGTCAGACCGCGACGGTGTGGCGGCTGAACTGCTGGTTGGTGCCGGTGCCGCAGGTCCACTGTTCGAGGGCGGCGCCGTTGGTGGTGGCCTGGTTGATGACGTCCAGGCACTTGCCGCTGTGCCGGGCGATCAGCCGGA
>NZ_JAQYWW010000246.1:0-283 GCF_036322525.1 Streptomyces sp. BE20
TCGGGTTGAGTCACGGGCTCCACGGCTGACACCCGCGGGCGCGGGGAGGTCAGGTGAGGGTCCCCCGAGGCCGTGATCTCGCCCGGCTGACCCCCGCGGGCGCGGGGAGGACCCTTCGCGACCTGCACCGTTCTCGCGACTGTGCCACTTCTTGACCGACCTTCAAGGAGCACATTCGGGCTGGCCTGTTGAGGTATCAAGGAGCAGTACTCATCGTGGCAGACACCGGCCACAGACCGAGCGGAAGGGACGGCTACGATTCCGATGGGGACTGCCTGGAAGA
>NZ_JAQYWW010000247.1:0-253 GCF_036322525.1 Streptomyces sp. BE20
AGTCGCCAACGCCGTGAGCACGGTGGTGACTTCGTCACGGTCGCGGCGCAGCAGCGGCGCGGTGACGGCGTCGGGCTGCTGGACGAGCGCGGACAGCACGCCGTCCGGGCCCAGTTCGACGAACCTGGTGACGCCGTCGAGGGCCGCGAGGGCGTCGGCGAAGCGGACGGGCTTGCGGACCTGGTCCACCCAGTACTCCGGGTCCGACCACTGCCCTAGCCCGACCGGGCGGCCTGTCACGGAGGACACCGCC
>NZ_JAQYWW010000248.1:0-385 GCF_036322525.1 Streptomyces sp. BE20
AGTCGCCAACGCCGTGAGCACGGTGGTGACTTCGTCACGGTCGCGGCGCAGCAGCGGCGCGGTGACGGCGTCGGGCTGCTGGACGAGCGCGGACAGCACGCCGTCCGGGCCCAGTTCGACGAACCTGGTGACGCCGTCGAGCGCTTCGAGGGCGTCGAGGGCGTCGGCGAAGCGGACCGGCTTGCGGACCTGGTCCACCCAGTACTCCGGGTCCGACCACTGCCCGACACCGACCGAGCGGCCCGTCACCGACGAAACCGCCGGGACCGAAGGCTCGGCGAAGGACAACCCACGCACCACGGCGCGGAAGTCCTCCAACATCGGCTCCATCAACCGGGAGTGGAACGCGTGACTGGTCCGCAGACGGCTGGACTTCCAACCCCGC
>NZ_JAQYWW010000249.1:0-816 GCF_036322525.1 Streptomyces sp. BE20
ACGCCGTCCTTGACCTCGACCTGGAGGGGGCCGAGGGGGTAGAGGCCGTCGCCCATGCCGGCTGCGCCCATGGCGTCGGTGATCAGCGCGACGCGGGAGGAGCCGGCGGTGCCGTAGGCGAGGTCGAGGACGGAGGGGTGCAGGTGGACGCCGTCGTTGATGAGCTCGACGGTGACCCGCTCGTCCTCCAGGAGGGCCACGATCGGGCCGGGGGCGCGGTGGGCGATGCCGGGCATGGCGTTGAAGAGGTGGGTGGCGACGGTGGCGCCGGCGTCGATGGCTTCGAGGGTCTTGGCGTAGTCGGAGTCGGTGTGGCCGACGGCGGCGATGACGCCGAGGTCGGCGAGCATGCGGACGGAGTCGAGGCCGCCGGGCAGCTCGGGGGCGAGGGTGACCATCTTGGCGTGGCCGCGGGCGGCGTCGACGAGCTTGCGGACCAGTGCGGGGTCGGGGTCGCGGAGCAGGTCGGGGCGGTGGGCGCCGCAGCGGTTGTGGGAGATGAAGGGGCCCTCGAAGTGGACGCCGGCCAGGACGCCGTCCTCGACGAGCTCGGAGAGCACGGCGGCCTGGCGGGCGACCTCGTCGATCTCGCCGGTCACGGTGGAGGCGATGGTGGTGGTGGTGCCGTGTTCGAGGTGGGTCCGGGCGACCTTGAGGGCCTCCTCGGCGATCCCGGAGGCGTAGGAGGCGCCGCCGCCGCCGTGGACGTGCAGGTCGACGAAGCCGGGGACGACGGTGTACCCGGTCAGGTCGAGGTCACCGGCCGTGGTGGCGCCGCCGAGACCGGCGATCCGGGTGCCCTCGACGGCGAGACGG
>NZ_JAQYWW010000250.1:0-255 GCF_036322525.1 Streptomyces sp. BE20
CCTCCACGACAGCCAGGCCCTGATACCGCTTGTCGACGCCATCCCGCCGATCCGCTCACGGCGCGGACCGCGACGCCGCCGTCCCGGCAAGCTGCACGGCGACAAAGCCTACGACCACCGCTTCATCCGTGCCTACCTGCGACGACGGCAGATCCCGGCCCGCATCGCCCGCCGAGGCGTCGAGTCCTCCCAGCGCCTCGGCCGCCACCGTTGGGTGATCGAGCGCACCGTCGCCTGGCTCGGCGGCTTCCGCCG
>NZ_JAQYWW010000251.1:0-1447 GCF_036322525.1 Streptomyces sp. BE20
GTGATCCGGACCTTCGAGGGCGTGCAGACCGGCACGGGCCACGGCGTCCACGTCGGCGAAGTCCCGATCGGCACCACCCCGACCGACTCCGGCTACCAGCTCAAGGACGGAACGCGCGGCGGCACCTACACCACCGACATGCACGGTGGCACGGTCGACGGCGGATCCCTCTTCACCCGTTCCACCGACAGCTGGGGCGACGGCCTGCCGTCCAACCGCGAGTCCGCGGCCGTCGACGCGCACTTCGGCGTCGCGGCGACCTGGGACTTCTACAAGAACACCTTCGGCCGCGCGGGCATCCGCGGTGACGGGGCCGGCGCGTCCAGCCGGGTGCACTTCGGCAGCGGGTACCGCAACGCGTTCTGGGACGACTACTGCTTCTGCATGTCCTTCGGCGACGGCGACAGCAACACCCACCCGGTGACCTCCGTCGACGTGGCAGGCCACGAGATGACCCACGGAGTCACCGCAGCCACGGCCGGTCTCATGTACGCGGGCGAGTCCGGCGGCCTGAACGAGGCGACCAGCGACATCCTCGGCATCATGGTGGAGTTCTACGCCGACCTGCCCGCCGACACCCCCGACTACCTGATCGGCGAGAAGATCGACATCCGGGGGGACGGCTCCCCGCTGCGCTCCATGGACAAGCCGTCCAAGGACGGCCGTTCCGCCGACTACTGGCGCCGGGGCGTCGGCGGCATCGACGTCCACTACTCCTCCGGCGTCGCCAACCACTTCTTCTACCTGCTCTCCGAAGGCAGCGGCGCGAAGACCGTCAACGGCGTCGCGTACGACAGCCCGACGTACGACCACTCCACGCTCAGCGGGATCGGCCGGGACAAGGCCGCCGCCATCTGGTACCGGGCGCTGACCGCCTACATGACCTCCACCACCGACTACGCCGCCGCCCGCACCGCGACCCTGCACGCGGCCGAGGACCTGTACGGCGCCGGCAGCGGCGAGTACACCGCCGTCGCCGCCGCCTGGAGCGCCGTCAACGTCGGCGCGGCCCAGCCCGCGGCCCCCGCGCTCACGCAGCCGGGCGACCAGGTCACGGCGCTCGGCACCGCGGTGGACCTGCTGGTCCCGGCCGTGGGAGGCTCCGGCGCGCCCACCTACACCGCGGACAGCCTGCCGGCCGGCCTGTCGATCGACGCCGCCACCGGCAGGATCACCGGCACACCCGGCACGGCCGGATCGACGACCGTGACGGTGACCGCCACCTTCCCCTCCGGCGCGACCGCGAGCACCACCTTCACCTGGGCCGTCACCGACGGCACCGGCCCCTGCCCCTCGGCGCAGCTGATCGGCAACGCCGGCTTCGAGAGCGGCGCGGCGCAGCCCTGGACGGCGACACCCGGCACGGTCGACACCGACCGGGGCCAGGCGAGCCACGGCGGCTCCTGGAAGGCCTGGCTGGACGGCTACGGGTCCGGCCACACGGACA
>NZ_JAQYWW010000252.1:0-29657 GCF_036322525.1 Streptomyces sp. BE20
CCCTTCATCGCCACCGCCCTCGTCGCCGGCAGCCACTCCATCACCCCCGTCGTCCTCTACGTCATCGCCGGCTGCGCCGTCACCGCACTCGCCGTCCTCACCGGCCGCGAGACCGCCCACGGCGAGATCAGAGACACCTGAACACCCCCATCAGCCATCCTCCCGGCCGGGGCAACACCGCACCGGCCCGCCTCCCGCCGACGGCACCGGAATGACGGAGGTCAACCAGACCGACAACGCAGCTGCTCCATGCTGTCGAGCCAAGCGATCGCGAAGAGGAGCGACGATCTCTTGTGTCAGGCCCAGACGCCAGGTTCAGAGCATGTACAGGGCCTAGTGCTGGATTCCTCAAAGGCGGTACACAAATCGCCGTCGGCATTGGCGGGTTGGTGGGGGCGGTCTGCCCCAGATCCAGGGCTTGGCACGTGCGTTGAGCTGGGTGGTTGCGAGGCGGGTGGCCTGGTCGATCTCGTCGGGGCCGGCGAAGGACCGGCCGGCGAGGGCGGCCTTGCGGAAGATGCGCCACCAGCCTTCCTGGAGGTTGAGCCAGCAGGCGCCGACGGGGATGAAGACATGTCGTATCCGGGGATGGTCCTCGAGCCAGGTGCGGGTGGACAGGCTGTTGTGGGAGGACAGGTTGTCGGTGACGACAACGATCTCGCCGGTGGGGTTGGCGTCCTCGAGTACTTGTAGGAACTGTTGGTAGAAGACGCTGTTGCGGGAGGAGGCGGTCATGGTGACCTGTTGTCCGTCGCTGACGCGCAGGCCGCCGTAGACCCAGGTCTTCTCCGGTCCGCGGCCGTAGTCCAGCTCGTTCTTGATGCGGTGTCCGTCCGGCGACCAGCCCGGCGCCGGCGGGAAGGTGCGCGGGATCACCGGCCCCAGTTCGTCGACGCAGACGACCGTCGCGTCGGCGGGCGGGCAGGTGTACAGGCCGACGACCCGCGTCCTTTTCCCTCGAAGTCCGGGTCCTTGGAGCGGATCCAGGACCTGGTGCGACGCCACCGAACTCCCTCGGCCAGCAGGATCCTGCGGACCTGCGAGCGCCCGATCTCGATGCCGGCGGCTCGTGCCTGCTCGGCCAGTGCGTCCAGGGTCCACTCCGGCGGCCCCGCCGGGTCCTCCGCTTCCAGATCGCCACCCACCTGGACCGTGAGGCGGCCCGGCGGGGGCTGCTTGACCAGGGCGATGACCCGCGAGCGCTCGGCCTCGGTGATCCGACACTTGCGGCCCTGCCCGCCCAGATCCTCCAGGCCCTCCGTGCCGTCCCGGTTGAAGCGGTGCAGCCAGCGCCGCACGGTCTTCTGACTGCACGCCAGCTCGGATGCGATCGCGGGCACCCTCGACCCCACCCAGCTCAGCTCGACCATCCGAGCCCGCTGTACCAGATCCGCCGGTGCCTTCCGCGCCCTCGCCAATCGGCGAACCATAGCTTCCTCGCCCGAATCACGGCTCTGCCGCGCCCGCAGCACCACCCCGAACCACCCACCCCTGACCGACCGAACCGTCCCTCCACCAGCACATATACCCATCCAAAGAGGAATCCAGCACTAGTAGTGCTTTGTTAGGAGGCTTGTCGCATCGTGTGGTCGGTAGTTCTCTGTTGGTATGAGGGCTGGGGAGCTTGCGTTGTGGCGGGGTCGGTTGGAGGAGTTCGCGGCTGAGGTGTTCGCGCCCTTGGCCCGGCGTGATCAGCGGGCCAAGGGCGGCCTGTACCTGCGGGGGCTGCTGCTGGAGGGCCGGCGCAAGTCGATGCAGCCGATGGCCGACCGCCTGGGGGTCGACCATCAGCGGTTGCAGCAGTTCATGACGTCCTCGACCTGGCCGGTCGAGGACGTGCGGGCCCGGCTGGCGCGGCGCGCGGTGCGGGCGGTGCGGCCCGAGGTGTGGGCCGTGGACGACACCGGTTTCCCCAAGGACGGCAAGGCCTCGCCCGGGGTCGCCCGGCAGTACTCGGGCACCCTGGGCAAGGTCGGCAACTGCCAGATCGGCGTCAGTGTCCACGCGCTCTCCGACACCGCCTCCTGCCCGTTGTCGTGGCGTCTGTTCCTGCCCGAGTCCTGGGACGGGCCCGAGGCGGCCGGGCGGCGGGCGGCCTGCCGGATCCCCGAGGACGAGCGCCACCGGCCGAAGTGGCAGCTGGCCCTGGCGATGCTCGACGAACTCGCCGCCACCGGGCTGCGGCCCGCCGTGCTGGTCGCGGACACCGCCTACGGGGCGAACGCCGACTTCCGTCACGGTCTGGAGGACCGCCGTCTGGCCTACGTGTTGCAGGCGAAGGGCGAGATGACCGCCCACCGGGAGGACGCCGAACCGCACCGGCCGCCCTACGGCGGCCTGGGGCCGCGGCCACTCGCGCGCTACCGAACCCGCCCGGTCTCCTTGCGCGAGCACGTGCTGGCCGCCGGACGCCGGGCCGGACGCGGCGTGACCTGGCGCAAGGGCTCCAAAGCCGCGATGAGCGCGCACTTCGTCCTCCTGCGCGTCCGGCTCGCCGGACGGCGCCCCAAGCCAGCCGACGACGGCACGATTCCCCTCAGCTGGCTGATCGCGCAGTGGCCCGAGGGCGAGACGGAGCCGGTCAAGTACTGGATCTCGAACCTGCCGGCCGACATCCCCGCCAAGGATCTCGTCCGATTGGCGAAGTCACGCTGGCGGATCGAACACGACTACCGCGAGCTGAAGACCCGCCTCGGGCTGGACCACTTCGAAGGCCGCTCCTACATCGGCTGGCACCGCCACGTCACCCTCGTCAGCGCCGCCCACCTGTTCCTCACCGAACAGCGCACCCTCCCAAAAGCCCTGTCCAGGGCCTGACCTTCAGCCAGGCCCTGGACCTCCTCCAACACCTCGTCGCCAGTAGCCAGGGGATCAACGTGGCATTGGGACGGCCGGCCACCCAGTCCTCCACCTGGGGCGGCGCTTCCGCGGCCCTAGCCGTGGACGGCAACACCAACGGCCGGTTCTTCTCCGGCTCCGTCACCCACACCAACTCGGACGCCAACGCCTGGTGGCAGACCGACCTCGGTGGTGTCACCCCGATCAACAACATCAAGATCAACTCGCGCACCGATGGCTACCGCGACCGCAGCAACAACGCCTCGGTGTTCGTCTCGGCATCCGATATGACCGGGCGTAGCTACGCCGATCTTCGCGCCGATCCCACCGTGTGGCGGTACGACATCGCGGGCACCCCGCCCGCCGAGCTGACCCTGCCGGTCGATACCCAAGCCCGATACGTCCGCGTCCAACTCCCGGGCACCAACTACCTGTCGCTCGCCGAGGTCTCGGTCTACGCCTCCCAGAACTGACCCGAATGTGGGGTGTCCGCCCTGGGAATCAGGCAAGGCGGACACCCACCACGGGATCCCACCTCCCGCCGGCCAACTGCTCGTCCAGCAGGTGAATGGCCCCGGGTTCGATGGAGATCTCAGTGGGCGTTTGATGTTGATTTCTGTGGGCCATTTTCACATGGTTTGCACCGCTCTTCGACAGCCCGCGTGATCTGAAGCGTTCGGAAGCTCCCGACTGCTGAGCATTTCGGGTTGTCGTCGGGTAGTGACGGTCCGTGATCCCTGCGGTATGCCGTTGGTGTGAGGTATCCGGAGGGTGGGGGCCTGACCGCTGAGCGTCGGGCGTTTCGTGAGGGGATCCGGTTCCAGGCCGGGATGCGGTTCGCGGTGGGTGAGAAGACCACGGTGATCGCAAAGGATCTGCGGGTGAGCGTGCGGTCGGTGGAACGCTGGCGTCGTGCCTGGCGTGAGGGCGGGATGGAGGCACTGCGTTCAGCTGGGCCGGCCAACTCCCCGACCGTCACCGACGCCCAGTTCGCCGTGCTCGAGGAGGAACTCGGCAAGGGGCCGACCGCGCATGGTTTCGCGGATGAGCGGTGGACGCCGGCCCGGGTGCGGAGCGTGATCCAGCGCCGGCTGCAGCTCAGTCTTTCGGTCCCGACGGTGTGGCGGCTGCTGAAACGGCACGGCTGGTCCTGGCAGGCACCCGCCCGCAGGGCCCTCGAGCGTGACGAGCATGCGGTGGAGCTGTGGAAGAAGGAGGTGTGGCCGCGGGTAAAAGCATCGGGGCGGCGTGTGGGGGCTGGATCGTCTTCGAGTTGCGCCGTGAGGCGCTGTGGTTCGTGTGGAGGTGAGAGACCTTCGCCGCCGACCTGTCGTAGCAGGGAGGTGGAGCTGAGGGCAGCCTGATCCGGGTGATGCCGGGGAGGGCGGGAGCGGCCCTGACAAAGCCGGGACGTGCCAGTACTGCCAGATGGTGCGGGTTCGGCAAGCGGGATGGAGAGGAGTACGCGAGGAACCGGCGTCTTTACGTCTCTTAACGATTACACCGGCTCGAACCTGGCGGATCTGGGCCGGAAGCGGTGCGCACTCGCCGCCGGATGGTGGTGGGGAACTCCTTGGCCGGTATTTCGAAGCCGTCCGGGAGGCCACGAGGAAGGTCTACGGCGTACTCGTGGCGATGCCGCAGGGACACAGTCGGGCTCCTACTCCGTCGAACGAATCGCAGTGAACACGGGAACCATCTGGTCACAACTCCCGTCAACGGACAGCCAGTCCGCCGGGCGGGATAGGCACATCGACGGCTGAACGGGCCGGGTGGGGCGGAGCCGCCGTAGTACTCCGAGCCGGGGAGAGCCCGGCACATGGGGAAGGGCGGCAGCGGTATCGAGAAGGGAAGGATGCTGCAATGCCGGAAGACGCGCCGCCGAACGGCGGTGCTCTGCAGGAGTCGGTCCCGGTGGGACCGCGTCAGCGGGTATCGGAGATGCAGGCCAAGCTTCACCGTTGGGCGGCGG
The DNA here is from genome assembly GCF_036322525.1 of Streptomyces sp. BE20. Classification (NCBI taxonomy): domain Bacteria; kingdom Bacillati; phylum Actinomycetota; class Actinomycetes; order Kitasatosporales; family Streptomycetaceae; genus Streptomyces; species Streptomyces sp. BE20. The sequence continues at coordinate 4,811 of NZ_JAQYWW010000252.1, forward strand.
CCGATTGCGGTCGTCGGTTCGATGATCTGTTCAACCTCGTGCACGACCCCGCGACGCTGATCGTGGCGTTCGACCGGGTCGCGGGCAACCGGGGAGCCGGCACTCCCGGCGTCGACGGCCTGACCGCCGCCGACGTCGAGGAGGCGCTCGGTGTTCCCGGGTTCCTGGGCGACCTGCGCGGCCGTCTCAAGACGGGCGTGTTCCGGCCGCTTCCGGTGCGGGAGAAGATGATTCCCAAGCCGGGAGGGTCGGGGAAGGTTCGGCGGCTGGGGATTCCCACCACCAGCACGACTCCCCGCGCGAAGTCCACGGGCTCCCGGCGCCGGAGGGCCCCACGCCGAAGGAGGGACCGCCGGGCGAGGTCACGCGAGCGGGCACGCCACCCGGCGGGAAGTACTCCCCCGCGGACCGTGCGGGTACCGGCTCTGCCGAGTGCCGCCGCCTTCCCGTGCACGGGCCGTCACACAGGTCGGCGCCCCCGCGCCGTGACGGCAGGGGCGCCAGCGGCGCGGGGCGCCGCAGGACCTCACATCAGAGGTTCTCGCGGTAGCCGCCGGTGGCGGTGCCGCGCTTCTCGATGAAGTGCTTGAACCGCTTGAGGTCGCCCTTCACCTGCCGGTCGAGCACGCCCATCATGTCGGCGGCCTTCTCGGCCATACCGCCGGGCTGGAAATCCATCTCCATCATCACCCGGGTATGGGTGGCGTCGATCGGCTCGAAGCGGACCATACCGGTCTGCTTCACGTCACCGCTGGTGGTACGCCAGGCGACATGGTCATCGGGGACCTGGTCAACGATCTCCGTGTCGACCTCCCGCGACACCCCGCCGATCTTCGTCTTCCAGTGGTTGTGCCGCTCGTCGATCTGGGTGATCTCCTCGACGCCGTCCATGAACTGCGGGAGCTCCTCGAACTGCGTCCACTGGTTGTACGCGGTGGCGATCGGCACGTTCACGTCGATCTGCTCCTGGACCTTGCTCATCGCTCAACTCGCCTTCGAATCGCTTCGCGGTCGGACAAACGCCTGCCCCGACCGCCGGCCGGTATGCCCGGCCCCTACCGATTGCGCCCCAGACAGGTCGAACCGGCAACAGCCGCCACCCATCCGGGTACCGCCCCACCGATCGGAGGGGGCCGGACGGAAGACCCGGCCGGAGGCGGCGCCGAGCCGTGCCGCCGTCATCCGAAGAACGACCCCGGCACTGGCACGGACCCGTGGGACGCCCGCCCCCATCGCGCTCCACGGCCGCCGGGTGCCTCCGCAGCCCGCCCGCACGGGGCCACCCACCGGCCACCCGTCCGGGCGGCCAACCTTCCGCTCCGCCCGGACACCCCGGGAAACGGGACCCGGCGGGGCACAGGCGCGACGCCCCCGAGGAGGGAACGGTCAGGAAGCGGCGAAGACCGTGACCAGGGAATCATTGAACGCGGGAAGGTCATCCGGCCCGCGACTGGTCACCAAGGTGCTCGGGCCGTCCCGGCAAATGAGCACCTCCTCGTCGGCCCACCGCGCCCCCGCGTTGACCAAATCGGTACGCAGGCTGGGCCAGGACGTCAGGCTGCGCCCGCGCACCACGTCGGCCTCGATGAGGGTCCAGGGCGCGTGGCAGATGGCCGCGACCGGTTTTCCCCGGTGGAAGAACGACCGTACGAAGTCGACGGCCGCGGGGTCCAGGCGCAGGGCGTCGGGATTCGCCACTCCTCCCGGAAGGATCAGGGCCTGGTAGTCGTCCGGGTCTGCCTCGGCGACAACGGCGTCGACGGCGAAGGTGTCGGCGCGGTCGAGGTGGTTGAACGCCTGGATCCTGCCTTCACGGGTGGACAGCAGGGCCGCGGCGCCGCCGGCTTCGAGGACGGCCTGGCGCGGCCCGGTCAGCTCGACCTGCTCGACCCCTTCGGGGGCGACGAGCAGCGCGACGGTCATGCCTGTGAGAGTGATCATGGAGGGTCCTCGGTGTCGTTCGAGCGGTTCGTGTGCCGCGGGCGGCCCCGGGCACAGGGCCCGGCACAGGGCAGCGGCGAAGGGGCCCCGGTCGCCCACCCCGGCCGGGCCGTCGCAGGGGCGGTGGGACACCGCCAGGCTGGCACGGCGGCCGTGAGCCCGCCCGCCGCAGTCTCCGGTGCGCCGGCGGCTCGGCTGTGCCGCAGAGTCCGCCCGCCGGCACAGCCGGAGGCGACGCGGTCAACGGGCCGACCAGACGGGGCAGCGCGCCTCATGCACCGTCAGGACGTAGACATCGCCGTCGGCCCAGGTGCCGCGCGTGCGGGTCTGCGTGCAGCACGGGGCGCCCTGCGCGCCCGCCCGCCTCCCAGCGGGCCCCGCCGCCGGGCGGGGCCCCGGAACGGTTTCGGGGGGCTGCCAAGGAGCGTCGGCCCCGACCCGTCCTGCGGCGAGAGCGATGGCGCGAAGGCGGGAGCGACGGCGGGAGCGGGGTGCGGGCATGGTGCCAGCCTGACCGCTGCCGACCGCTCGGACCCCCCGCCGCGCCGCGACACACCGCGACCCGGCGGCACCCAGCGTCTCCGCGGGACGCCCCGCCCCGCCGCTGCGGCCCGGTGACGACCTCACCGAGCGGGGCGTCGGGAGCCGGGGCGGCTACTCCGACGACGGCATGCCGATCAATGCCGGGAGCCGGGCGACGCGCCTGCTGGGATGCCGCAGCGCCAGGCTCCAGCCGTCCTGGCCGGCACTGTCGCGGGCGAGCAGGACCGTGGCACACGGGTTCGTAACCCCGGTTACCGGACCGGCTAGAACACCCGTTGTCGGATCATGACCGCCGGCCGTCGGTCGTGAGAAGTCCGGTGAGAGGCGTGGGCTTCCATCCTGGCGCCCGCTGCCACCAGGGCTGCGGGCACCGACCCACCGGGAGCTGATCGTCGGCCACTGGACGGCGCCCTTCTGGACGTCACGGACCGGGGCGGTGGCAGATGGCCGGCGGCGCCGCCTTGTCCACCGAGACCGGCACCCGTGGTGTGGTCGGGCGTGTCCATCACGGGCCCCGTCGCACCGCTCCGCACTGTGGGGACTTCGCCGGTGATACCCCGGGGTCCGTGCGCCGAGGTCAGCGGGTGAGCCGGGCCGGGCTGGGCGGGGGCATGTCGGGTCAGGTGAAAGCCGACGCTCCCTCCGTCCAACATGATCGAACGATTATGGACAAGACACGACGCCTGACATGTACAAGTGCAGGTCATGCGACTCGGGCTCCGGTGTGCCGCCTTGCGGGAAACGTAACGGTCAAAGCACTCGATGACGCGGCACGGCATCAGCCCGCCGACCTGGGGGCCTGGCTGGAATCTCCAGGCTACCTGTGCGACTTCGTTGAAGTCCGGTTGAACGGCCCGTTAAGGTCGGTAGAAGTTGCGGCCGGTCCTGATCAACCCGCCCGCATCTGCCGACGAGGCCACTTGCACGGGGCGGAGCCAGGTCCGGTTCGGGGCCGAAAGTGTCCAAGCCGACGGCTCCACGAGCGGCACCTGAACTCCACTCCCTCTGCATGACGCAAAGGAAGAGTGCGTGAACCGCAACAGACTACGCATCGGTGGTGTCGCCGCCCTCGCGGCCCTGACCCTGACGTTCGGAGGCAGTGTCGCCCAGGCGAGCACCGCCACCCCCGCCATCACGGTGACCCCGGGTCAACAACAGGCGGTGCAATCGCCGGCCACCGCCCTGCTGAACTCGCCCGTCGTGTACAGCGCCGCCGAGCGGGCCGAGCTCCAGCAGATCGCATCCGGCACAACCGCGCTCGCGGGCAAGTTCGACGGGATCATCAACCTCCTCAAGAAGGTGCCGGGCTTCATCAAAGCCGTCGGCGGAACGTACGGCGCCTTCGTGGACTGGTACAACGGCCTGGCCTGGTACTGGAAGGCCCCGCTGACCGCCGCCAACGTCGGCGGCAACCTCTACACCATCTGGCAACTGTTCCACTGACAAGCCAACCAGCTTCGGTTGACCTGGGGGGACAGGCCGCGGCCCGTCCCCCCAGGGGCCCCCTGCCCACGTCCCGATAGGACCGCACCATGAACGCCCTGACACCTGCGCCGGCCAACACCTCCAAGCGCCCCAAGCCCGAATGGTTTCCCGCCGCGGCGCTCACCGGCGCGCTGAACGCCGTGCTCGCTTCCGGCCCGGCCTGGTCCTGGCGGGCCTGGGTCTGGACGCCCCTTCTGATACTCGCCGTCGGCTGCACGCTCTACGCATGGCAGCTCATGTCCCGAGACCGTTCGCGGATGAACCCCCTGGACTGGACGCTGCTGACCGTCACACACCTGGGCCTGGCCGCCTCGCTGGTCTTCGCCGCCGGCCTCGGGAACTGAACTCCGCCACACCCCGCCCAGAGCGCGCGACTGCGCCCACGCCCCACCGCTGGGCGTGTCAGCGATCTCGTGTAACTCACCTGCTGTGGTCATCGGATGCTGAGTCGGTCCTCGAAGAACAGCGAGAACTGGTTCAGCGCCTCCTTCCAGTGCGCGGCGACGCGGTTGACGTCGCGTGCCCGGGGAGCGATCAGCTCCCGGACGGCGAGGTAGAGCACCTTCAACGCGGCCTGTTCGGATGGGAAGTGACCGCGGTTGCGGGTGGCCTTCCGCAGCCGGGAGTTGATCGACTCGACCCGCCACGGGGCGGGCAGATCCTTGACCGCTTCCCACAGCGCCCGGCTCTTGCCGTTGAGGAGTCGCCCACCAGGCACATCAGTTCAGGCCTCTGCCGCTCCCGCACCCGGGCGACGAGGCCGGCCAGGCGGTCGTCGTGCCCTCGACGGACGTAGGCCGGCAGGGGGCCGTGCGCGCCCGCGGCGGTGATCGCCGGACGGATCCCCAGGAATCCGACCGGGTCGACGCACTCCAGCGGCGCCCCCGGGGCCGGTGCCGCAGCGATTCCCCCGTTCTGCGGGCCGTCGCGGTCGGGGGCGAGACTGCCGGGCAGGTGCGTGCGGATGCGCTCCCGGTCGACGACGGCGCCGGCCGGCCCCCACTCGGTGCACTCCGTGACCAGCGCGCGCCACACCTGGTGGGCGGCGGCCACCGTCCCAAGGCGGGTCACGGGGTCAGCAGGCGGATGGCCTCGGCGTTGTCCTGGTCCTCGCCGCGCTGGACGCGCAGGAACCGCACGTGCAGGCCGAACAGCATCCGCCAGGTGATCTCGCTCGTCGCCAGCTCGCTCTCGAGGAGGCCGAGGGCGCGCGCCCTGTCGACCAGACGGTCCAGCTGGACGAGCCGCTGGCGGTCTTTGGCGCTCGTACGCCGTGGGTCCTCACGGAAGTCCGCGTCGTCGCGCGCTGCCTGCGCGGCGAGCGTCAGCTTCACCACCTCCTCCAAGGCCGGCATCTGTCTACCGGTGGCCAGGCACAGACGCCACCGCCTTGCGCGGATCTCCTCCCAGCGCTCCACGCCCATCCTGGCGAACGTGCTCAGCAGCTTCACCGTCTCGTCGTGGCCGGGCACCAGATCGGGATAGCGACGGGCGCCGATCGAGACACCGTGGACGCCGCCGTCCTCGGCCTTCCCGACCAGGAGGAAGTCGTCCACCGGGCTGCGCCCCGGCCGAGGCTGGAACGTCAGCTCGGTCGGCGTGATCGCCAATCCGAGCTCGGCGAACGGCGCCCGCGCGAGGACGTGCGAGGCCAGCAGCGCGCCGAGGCGCACCTCCATGCTGTTGCCGACACCTCCGGTCGATTGCGTCGACGCCTCAACCGGCACGGCCCGCCCCCGAATTCATGGAGCAACCCTAGCCGCGCCCGCCCCGTCACCGCCGGGATTCGCCCTCCTGCCGGGCGTGAGTGGTGGTGGGTCGGCCGAGGAGTGCGTCCCTGACCGTCACGGGGTCGTGGTGCGGGGGCCCGGCCGGCCACCAGGTGCCGCTCTCACGCCGGTAGGGGTACCACAGGCGCCCGCAGGTGCCCAGGCGCAACTGGGCGTCGTGGTCCGGGAAGCCGATCCAGTTGTCTGTCACGCTGATCCGGGGTGTGTCCTCGCCGTCTGATGCTGCTCGCAGGCTCTCGCGGACCGGGTTGAGGCGGTTCGGGTCGGTGGGCCAGGAGTCGTCGAGGACGGCGAGGGCGGCGGGGCCGCCGTACTGCCAGGCGCGGGCCGCGCGGGTGAGCGAGAGCGGGGTGCGGTGGGCGCCGAAGACGAGCCGTGTGAAGACTTCGTCCGCCGCGGCGAGGCGGATCAGGTCGTCGGTGACGGGGAGGTTCACCGACGTGACGGGCGGGGCCGATTCGCCGTCCGGCCGCAGGGCCTGGCGCAGGAGGCGGGCCGCGCGGGTGGCGGTGTCGGCGGCCAGGAACTCCAGGGCGGCCGGGTCGAGGCCGGGGGCCGGGTCTGCGGCGTGGCGCAGCCCGGGGACCCGGCCGACCTGGTCGACCGGGCCGGTGGGCGCGGGCAGGGGCGGCAGGCCTGCGCGGGCGGCGGCGAAGACGTCTCGGGCGGGCACGCCAGCCGGAGGCGGGTAGCCGGAGGTTGCGGGGCTGGGGCCGGCGTTGCGGTGGTGGAGTTCGGTCATGAGTTCGCTCCGGCCGCGGCCGCGCAGGAGGAGCAGGACGAACGGGTCGTGGTCGAGGAGCCGGGCGACCTGGTAGTACAGCGCCGCGGCGTGCTTGCAGGGGTTGCCCCAGTCCGGGCACGAGCAAGTGGGGGTGAGCTCGTGAGGTGTCGGCAGCAGGCGCGCGCCCGCCCGGGCGGCGTCGTCTGCCAGGGCGGGGGGCATGTCGTGTTCCAGCAGAGCGGCGATGTGTCCGGCTCGGCCGGCGACCACGTCCAGCAGTGCGTCCCAGGCCATCGGGGTGAGCTGCGGGACGGCCATCGTGGTGCGGTAGGGGGTGGGTCGGCTGCCCTGGACGCGGGCGCTGGCGACGCCGGGGGAGATGACGATCTCTGCGACGTTGCCCGCACGGGCGTAGGTGCGCCCTCGGGCGAGCCGTCCCGTGGCGGAGCGGCTCGGCCCTTCCAGGGCCTGCACCCACGCGTTGCCCCACCAGGTGTCGGCGAAGGAGCGACCGAGCCGGGCAGTGGGAAGGGGCGGGAAGACGAGGCGGCGGTCGCCGTCACGGCGGGCCGGTGAGGACTTCATCGGGGGATCCTCCTGAGGCGGACGAAGTCGGCGAGTTCGGTGTCGCTGAGTTCGGTGAACGCCTTCTCCCCGCCCGAGCCAAGGACGGCGTCGGCCAGCGCCTGCTTGGACGCGAGGAGTTCGGCGATCCGGTCCTCGACCGTGCCCTCCGCGACGAACCGGTGCACCTGGACGTTCTGAGTCTGGCCGATGCGGTAGGCACGGTCGCTAGCCTGCTCCTCCACGGCCGGGTTCCACCACCGGTCGAAGTGGATCACGTGGGAGGCGCGGGTGAGGTTCAGGCCGGAGCCGGCCGCCTTCAGCGACAGCAGGAACACCGGGGCCCGGCCGGCCTGGAAGTCCTCCACCATCCGGTCGCGTCGCTTCACGGGGACGCCACCGTACAGGAACCGCTGCGGCACCCCCCGGCCGGCCAGGTGGCTCTCGATGAGGCGCCCCATTTCCACGTACTGGGTGAACACCAGCACGGAGCGCTCCTCCTCGAGGATCGTGTCCAGGAGCTCGTCGAGGAGGTCCAGCTTTCCCGACCGGCCCGGCCTCGTGCCCGGCCCGGCCTCGCCGAGGAACTGGGCGGGGTGGTTGCAGATCTGCTTGAGAGCGCCAAGGAGCTTCAGGACCAGGCCGCGCCGCGCGATCCCGTCACTGGCCCGGATCGCGGCCATCGTCTCGCGCACCACCGCCTCGTACAGCGCCACCTGCTCCCTCGACAGCGCCACCGCGTGGTCGGTCACCGTCTTGGCACCCAGCTCCGGGGCGATCCCGGGATCCGACTTGCGCCGGCGCAGCAGGAACGGGGCGATCAGCGCTCCCAGACGGCGCGCCGCCTCGGGGTCCTTCCCGCTCTCCGCGCCGCGCGCGTACCGGTCCCGGAACTCCTTCAGCGTCCCCAGCAGCCCGGGCGTGGTGAAGTCCAGCAGCGCCCACAGGTCCGCAAGCTGGTTCTCCATCGGAGTGCCGGTCAGCGCGATCCGCGCGGGAGCCCTCAGCGTCCGCAGGGCCTTCGCCGTGGACGACGACGCGTTCTTCACGTGCTGCGCCTCGTCGGCGACGACGAGCCCGAAGGCGCACTCGGCGAGCTCGGCGGCCCGCAGCCGCATGGTGGCGTAGGTGGTCAGGACGAAACCGGGCCCCGCTCCGGCCAGCGTTCCCCGCGCGCCGTGGAAGCGCAGCACCGGCGTCCCGGGTGCGAACCGCTCGATCTCGCGCTGCCAGTTCGAGAGCAGCGACGTGGGGCACACCACAAGCGTCGGCTCGCTGCGCGCGCGGTGCAGGTGCAGGGCGATGATCTGCAACGTCTTGCCCAGTCCCATGTCGTCGGCAAGGCAGCCGCCCAGCCCCAGCGACGTCATCTGGTCCAGCCAGGTCAGGCCGGCCACCTGGTAGCCGCGCAGGGTCGCGTTCAGCGCGGCCGGCGGCGCGACTGGTCGGCGGCGTGCAGCGGCTTCCGGGTCGGCCAGACGTTCCTTCAGCTCCGCCAGCCAGCCGACCGCAGTCACCTCCACCGCCTCGCCGCCGATGTCGGTGCTACCGGCCAGCACACTGCCCAGCGCCTCCACCGGGGTGAGCGGGACAAATAGCCGGTCGCGGGCCCGGGCGAGGACGGCCGGGTCGATCAGCACCCACTGGTCCCGCAGACGCACCAGAGGACGGGTCGCCTCAGCGAGCCGGTCGAGTTCGGCCGCATCCAGCTCCCGGTCTCCCAGGGTGATGTGCCAGCGAAACGACAACAGCACCTGCGCGGACAGCATCGACGGCAGGTCCGAGACGGTCTTCTCCGCCGATCCGACGACCCCGCGGGCCAGCAGCCGCTTCGCCAGCTCCCTGGGCCAGTGCACCTGCACGCCCGCCGCGGCCAGCGCGGCCGACGCCCCGCCCAGCAGATCCGAGACCTCCTCCTCCGACAGGTCCAGCCCGACCGGGGCGGCCCCCTCCAGCAGCCGTCCCACCGGTGCCCACGCCCGCGCAGCCCGGCGCAGTCCCAGCAGCGCCTGCGTCCGGGCCTGCGGGCCGAACGACGCGGCGGCCGCCGAGCGGCCCGACCAGACGTCACCGGCATCGGCGACCACACCCTCGGCAAGCTGGTGCAACTGCACCACCACCCGGCATCCGCCCGCGCACCCGTCGTTCCCGGGAAACGCACCATCCCAGTCGGCCGCCCCCGTGTCCGGCAGCTCGAACCGCAACGACACCCGCACCCCCGCGTCCAGGCCCACCGCCACGTCGGCGGCCCACCGCCGTTCCTCCTCGGGCACCGGCTGCGGCCGGGCCGCCGTCCAGAGCGGCCCGCCGGCGGCGACCGGACCGCCCGGCGTACGGGCCAGCACATCGGCAACCGCGTCCGCGAACGCCCGCACCAACGGCTCGGCCCGCGGCAACTCAACACCAGGACGATCCGCAAGCGGCACCGCCCGCGCGTTCGGCGGCATCGCCGCCGCCAGCTCCCGCACCGCCACCAGGTCCTCGTGCTCGTAGGGGCCGATCCGCCACGCGTCGAAGCCCGCCAGGCTGACCCCGGGCAGCAGCCGGCCCCGCGCGAGCAACTGCAGCGCCATCACCACCGCGGCACCCCAGAACACCGCCGCCGGATCACCGCCGGGCGATCGGCGCGCCTCGAGGAGGACGTCCAGCGCCTGCCCGAGGGGCAGCACCGCTGCGGGCGCCTCCCGGCGGCGTACCTGGGCACCGTGCGGGCGCACCACCGTCACCGTCCCGCTCGCCCCGGGCACGCCGCCGCCGCCGGGCCGCCAGAACACCACCGTGCCGGCGCGCGGTGGATCCGCGGCAACGAACACGGCGGCGCACCCCGCCAACTCCCGCACCAGGTCCGTGGTCAGCGCGGGCGGACCGGCGTCCGCCGACACGGCGTCAACGACTTTGCTGACCGGCGAATCCGGCACCGCACCCTCCCCTTGCCAGCGCGGGCGGAGCAGGCCCGCGCGGCGCGACCCTACCGGCCCCTACCGCCCGGCCGCCGAAAAACCTGGGCAATCCACTCTTCCCGGTGACCCGCCGGCCCGGGCCGACCCTGCACTCCTCGACGAAGCACCCGGGCCGGACAACCGAAACGGTCCCACCGAAGTGGGGCCGTGTCCCGATGACTGAACGCCGGCCTTTCGGCGACCAAGGCCGCTGGCGCCGACGAGTCCGCAGACTCCAGAGCGCGTTCGAGGTGGAAGCCCCGCTCCGTGCCACCCCGCATCCATCGCCCGCGCGCTCGGCGGAGTGATTGCTGGCCTCGAGCTTGCCGAGGCCCGTGTGTGCCGAGAACTCCGTGTAGTACAGCTGGTGGTCCTCGCACTTGGGCTCGCTGCATCGGTGGACGGGGCGCTCCTGTTCGATCGCTCGGTAGCGGACCTCCCAGCCGGTGGCCGAACAACCCGGCCTGTGCGGGAGCGTTCCGTAGCCGAAGTACTGTTCGCTGATGCTCACCAGCCGACACCTACCGTGCCTTCAGGCAGCCACCCGAGGGCCGTCATCCTACGGCTGACGACTCGCTCGTCGAAGAAGTATCGGATGAATCAGTGTGTTCGCCCACTGTGGTCAGCCCCGGCCGGTATCGTCTGCGACAGGGGTAGCTCCGCGGCTGCCCGTCATCCACGCCGGACTTCGTGCCCACGCCTCCGGCCAGCGATCAAGGCGATGCCGACCGCGGTGCCCACCGCCGTCCCGTGAACCCGGCCGGCGCGGGCGTGGGACGCGCGGCCAGGAAGCGACCGACGATGGCTGACCCCCGCAAGCAGCAGATCAAGATGCGCATGGCCGAGCGACCCGGCGAGACCTACATGCAGGCCCGCCGCCGCCTATCCGCCGCTGCAGACCCCAGCACCTGGAACCTACAGACGCCCGGGTACCTGTTCTTCACCAGCCTGCCGAACCGGACCCCACCTTCTCGGCGGCCCCGGAGCTGCTCCTGGCCGCAGTCGTTGCCAACAGGGCCCAGGTTCTCACCCGGAACGCCACCGGCGAGGAGTATCCGGCCTGGGCTGATGTTGTCGTGCTCCGCCCGCAGCGCCCGGCACGCCCCGACGAGGCCCCGCCGGGTTGGTACCCGGTCGAGGCGTTCGTCGCGGTCCGCGCCCGCCGTCCCTGGGCCGAGGCAGACGAGGACGAGGAGGTCATTACGGACGCCTACCGAGCCGCCCGCGACGCGGTCGCCCGCTTGTGGCCGGACCTGCCCGAGCAGTGGACGCCGACCGCGATGAACCTCACCACCGTGGCCGCTCTTCGGGGATGGAGGGACGCGGACCTGCAGCGCCTCGCCACGAACCCGCTCGGCCGGTCCGCCACGGTCGGCGCCGACCCGTCCCTGCGGCCCGAAGAGGAGTGACCTCAGAAGGCCGAGCACCCGCGTCGTGCTTGCAGAACCGGGTGAAGTACCCGGCCAGGTGGTGGTCAACTGGTGCCCGTCTCGGCGGGTTGCGGGGGGGGGTGGTTGGGATAGAGGTCGGCGTACGCCTGGTGGTGTTCGGCTAGTCCCGTCCTCCGCACATGCGTGGTTCGGATGAACTGGTGATGTGGCCGGTACCTTGATGGTGTGCGGGTCGTTGGATGAGGTGTGTCGTCGATATCTCGTTCGCCGCGGTCCCGGGTGCGTCGTCCACGCTTCGCTGTGGAGATCGCGCCCGTGGTGGAGAGGCGTCTGGGCGCTCTGCCCGCCTCTGCCGAGTTTCTGCGCCGGCTGGACGTGGCCGAGATCGTCGACGAGCTGTGCCCGGTGCGCGATGTCGCGCATGTGACACACGGGCAGGTCATCGAGATGCTGGTGGCCAACCGGCTGTCCGCGCCCGCGCCGCTGGTGCGGGTGGGCGACTGGGCCGCCGAGTGGGCGGTGGACGAGGTCTTCGGGATCGAGCCCGAACTCCTGGGCGACGACCACCTCGCCCGCGCGCTGGACGCCATCGCCCCGCGCCTGGAGGAGATCGTCGGCAGCGCGGGCGCACGGGCGATCGCCGAGTTCGGGATCGACGTCTCGCGGCTGCACTGGGACATGACCAGCATGTCCCTGCACGGCGCCTACGAGGCCCAGGGGGACGGTTTCCCGCAGGTCAGATACGGGCACCCGAAAGACCGGCGGGTGGACCTGAAGCAGGTCCAGGCCGGGCTGGCGGTCACCGGTGACGGCGGCGTGCCGGTGTTCCACCGCGTCTACGACGGTGGGGCCGGCGAGGTCGCCCAGGTCGTCGGCGCCATGACCGCCCTGCGGAAGATGGCCGCCCGGCGCGACTTCCTCCTGGTCGCGGACTCGAAACTGGTGTCCTACCCGAACATCACGGCCCTGGTCGAGGCCGGGGTGCGGTTCGTCGCCCCGGCCCCCGCTGCCAAGATCCCCGACCACCTCTACGCCGCTCTGGACCCGGAATCCGCGCAGGTGGTCCACTACACGGCCGACCGGGACACGGGCAAAGAGCCCGGCGAGCGCGGTGTTTACCGGGTTCTGGAGGACACCCACGTCCTGGCCGGGCCCCGCAAGCGCGATCCCGTGATCGCCCTGCGGCGGATCCTGGTCCACTCCACCGGCAACGCGGCCGGCCAGCGCGCGGCCCGCGACAAGCGCCTACGCCGGGCCGCCGAGGACCTGGACAAGCTCCAACGCGGCTGCGGCGGCCGCTTCTACAACACCGCCCAGAAGGTCGCCGCCCGGATCGGCGTGATCACCAAGACCCACCGGGTCGCTTCCTGCCTGCGGACCGCCATCGACACCGATCCGACGGCCGCCCAACTCTGACCTGGCACTTCGACCAGGATGTCCTGGCGGCCGAGGCCGCCGTCGACGGCTGGTACGCGCTGCTGACCAACCTCACCCCCGACCAGGCCACCCCCGAGCAGGTGTTCCTGCGCTACAAGGGCCAGGCCGTGGTCGAGCGCCGGTACAGCGATTTCAAGGGCCCCCTCGCGGTCGCCCCGATCTTCCTGCAGCACAACCGGCGCATCGCGGCCCTGATCACCGTGATCTGCCTGGCCCTGCTGGTGTTCTGCCTGATCGAACGCCAGGTCCGCCGAGCCCTCGGCCCCGAACAGACCATGCGCGGCCTCTATCCGGACAACCGCGCCGTCCGCCCCACCGGCCGCATGATCTTCTACCACCTCGCCGGCCTGAAGATCCGACCCGGCACCACCACCAGCCCACCCGTCATCCTGATCAGCCGAGGAGTCCAAGCACACCTGCTCGAACTCCTCGGCATCGACGAAACCCGACCCCGCTGGCTGGAGACCTAAACCCCAAGTGCGAAGTACAGGGCTAGTGGCAATACCAGTGACTTAAGAGTCCCGGGGGCGGGTCACCTTGATCGGTGGGTTGACCGGGGCGGTCTTGTGGTGGGGCGCGATGGCGACTGCCTCGGCTGGGTTCCGCGTGGGCTGCGGCCAGTGCCGGTGTTCTGCTCGTTTGACGCCGAAGTTGGACATCTTGCGTTCGACGACCCGGGGGCTGGATCGTCTGCGGCGGTCGGGCAGGAGGTGGCGTGCTATCTCCTGTAGGCCGTGGGCGAGGGCTGTGGCCAGGCGTTCAGGGGGAAAAGGCCGCCTGCGCGGTCACCTGGCGGCGCACGAGGCGGAGGGAGCGGATGAAGGAGAGCCGGTCGGGGTCGGTGCCGGTGTCCTGTGCGGCGGTGTGCATGAGCTGGCGGATCGCGTGGTGGACCAGCAGGTGGCCCCAGACCTCCTGCTCGACGCCTTCGGGCGAGCGGGACCGAAGCACCTGGGCAGGCCCGCGCTGATGCGTCTTCAATTCATCGAACGCGGTCTCGATCTCCCAGCGCTCGCTGTAGAGGGCCGCCAACTCCGTTGCCGGCGCTGCGTCGTGGTCGAGGATGGTGGTGATCAGGCGGTACGGGGCCGGGTGCCGCGGGCGGCCAGGATCCCGCAGGGTGTACTCGATGACGCGCACCACCGTGGGGTCGGCGCGCTTGCGGTGGTCGCGGGCGGCCACGATGTCGGACAGGTAGGACCCGTCGGGCAGTTCCCGGCGCACCGGCAGCACAGCGCTGGCTTTGATCCGCCACAGCAGGTCGGCGCCGCCGGCCGAGGCGGCCCGCCACTGGTCCAGGCCGGCGAAGCCGCGGTCCGCCATCAACAGGTCGCCGGGCCCCAAAGCCCCGAACAGCTCCCGTGCGATCACGGGCTCGGCGGTGGTGAACGGCCCAAGGGCGGCATGGGTGATGGCGTGCGTGCCGCACTCGGCCAAGGCCACCACCCGCACCTGCGGGAACGCGGTCCGCTCGCCGCGGTGTGTCGCGGGGCGGCCGAACCGCGCGTCGTTCTCCTCAGTGTCCGGCACGTCGAACGTGGTTCCGTCGACCGCCATCAGACGCCAGCGCCCGTACCAGGCAGCGCTGGTGGACTCGTCGGCCATCGGTCGGGCGACGTGCTCGAACAGCACCTTCAACGGCTCCGGCCCGAGCTTGACCCGGGCCCGTGAGATGGCCGCGGTCGTCGGCACCTGCCAGGTCCCCGACCAGCGCCTGGCCCACGCCAGTCCCTCGGTCAGGAGCCGCGCGACCTCTCCATAGCCCTGCCCGGAGAACAGGCACATCGCCAGCACGAAGTAGACCACCACCCGGGGAGGAAGCAGCCGACTGCGCTGACCGGAGCGCCCGCACTCCTCCACGACCCGGTCCACCAACTCCGGCGGAAACGTACGCGTCAGCAGTCCAATCGCTATCCGGTCCGACAACCGCTCATCCGTCGCCGGCTTGACCTGTCCAGGGCGTGGCATCCAGGCACCTCCTGGACAGGCACCCTACCAGCAGAGAATCTTAAGTCACTGGTATTGGGGCTAGTGGTCGGGCAGCAGCTCGGCGAGCATCGCCACGAGCGGATCGAACTGGTCGGCCTGGACGACGACCGCCGGCCCGGCCCCGTACTCGGTGTCGTCCAGGTGCAGCACGGTCGCGTCGGGGCCCCGGCCGCGGAACTCAGTGGGAAGCAGGTCGAGCAGCTTCTCCAGGACGCCGGCGAGTTCGGCGCGGGAGCGGTCGATCACGTCGATGGACAAAGGCGCCTCAGGTGCGGGAGTGGTCATGACCGTCATGCTGGCGCTTCGGGCACCGGCCGGATAGTGGTCCGGCCGAGGATCACCGGAAGGAAGTAGAGCACCTCGCGGGCACGGGTGCGGCTGAGCGAGGCGGTGTGTGGGGCGGTCGTATGACCGCCGATCGAACGGCTGCGGCCTTCCATTTTGTGTGACGATGCGATTCCGAAAAGTGATCACGCGGATCGGGACACCACCGCTCAATACGCCCCCTGCCTGCCGGAACGCCCACCACTCTTGGCCCGGGCACGGCCCACCGCCGCGCGCTGCCACCGGGAGAGCACATGACGAGGACCGCCGACCAGATCGCGCTGCTCCGGACCGAAACCGCCCCGGCCCTACTGAGGGAGCTCCAGGCACTCCAGGCCGGCAGCGAGGAGTTTCGCACCGAGTTGGTCACGACGATCAGCCAGGGCCTGGACGAGACCCGAACGCAGGTGCTCCGCGTCCTTGACCGCGATCAGCGTGAGCTTGCCCAGGCCCGTCAGGAGATCGGCGCCCTGCGCCGCGAGCTGGCCGAGGCCCGGGCCGCCTGGGAGACCACGATCACCGGGCCGACGACACCCCCACCGGCCCAGCCGGACGCCACCGACCCGGTGACGACAGCCGAGACCTCCGCCCAGGTCAAGGCAGAGGCGGCCGACGCCGCGAACCCGGGCGCCGACGTAGGCACCCCGACCACCGAGCCCGCGAAGGAGACCGCCATGTCCGACCAGCAGCCCGACCACACCCCCGACACCACCGAACAGGCCACCACGACCGGCTCCGCCGCGAGGTCCGCGAGCAGGCCGGGCGGAACCCGGAGCCGAGCGCGGGCGTGATCGACTCCCAGTCGGTCAAGGCGGACGCCATCGTCGGCCACGACAGCCGCGGCTTCGACGGCGGCAAGCTGATCAACGGGCGCAAACGGCACGCCGTGGTCGACACCCTCGGCCTGCTGCTCGCTGTGATGGTCACCTCGGCGGACATCGGCGACCGCGCCGCCGCCCGCGTCCTGTTTGCCCAGGTTGCCGCCGCGCACCACCGGCTGGCCCTGGTCGGGGCCAACGGCGGCTACACCGGCAACCTCGTCGAGCACTGCCTGGTCGCCCTCGCCCTGGTCCTGGCCATCGTCAAGCGCAGTGACGACATGCGCGGCTTCGTCGTGCTGCCCAAGCGGTGGATCGTGGAGCGGTTCCTGTGCGCCACGAGGCGCCTTGTTTGTATCCCCGACTCAGTCGGGAGGAACTCGGAAGGAGGTTCCTGGGCCGAATGACTTAAGACCGTGTCCTATGTGGTGAGGCTGGCCAGTTGCTTGTAGCAGCAGAGGGTAGCGGTGGCCTCGGCGATCCCCGAACGAGACGACCTGGCCAATTGGGCCCTGGCCAGGTCGCAAGTCGGCGTACGTGAATTACCACAGAGGATCGAGAGGTCAGCCAGCGCCGTTGACGACGGCATTGTGGATAGCGTTGTCGGACAGTTGCCACTTCTCCAGGATCCTGCTGTAGGTGCCGTCCGTGATGAGCGAGTTCATCGCCTTGGCGAGGACGTCTCGCAGCTGGGTGTCACTCTTGCGGAGGGCGATGCCCCATGGCTGCATGTGCACCTGCGGGCCAACGACCTCGAAGCTCCTCCCATTGTCAACGGCCTGGGCGTTGTACAGTACTTTCGGGTAGCCGGTGATCAGCGCGTCCGCCCGGTTCTTCTGCAGTTCCGTCACGGCGGCCGGATCGGAATCCGCCCGCAGGACGTTGAGGGTCTTGCCCAGACGCTCGCAGGTCTTCTGCTGGCGGGTCGCGAGCTCGTCGTGAACGGTCTCCTTCTTCACGGCCACGGATCTTCCGCACAGGTCGCCGAGATTGCCGATTCTCGCCGGGTTGCCCTTGCGGACCATCATGCCGGAGCCGGCCATGAAATAATCGACGAAGTCAACGCCTTCGTCGACCTGCTTGTTGTCCTTGTCAACGCCCCGTTCCCGCTCGCGGGTGTCGGTGATGCCCGACATTCCGATGTCGTACTTCTTGTCGAGCAGCCCGGGAATCACGTGCGAAAATAGATCGACCTCCTGGAATCGGACCTCGACACCGAGCACCTTCCCCAGGGCGGTGGCGATATCGAGATCGAGGCCGTCCGGCTGACCATCCGTACGTCGGAAGACGATCGGGGGGGCCGTGTACGACACGCCCACCCGGATCACCCCCGCTTCGCGGATCGCCGCGGGCAGCTGGTGGTGCAGCGAACGGTTGTCACCAGCCGAGCCACCTACGCTCGTGACAAGAGCGACGGCGGTCACAGCGACGGCGGTCAGAGCCACGGCGGTCGCTACGACGATGCGGCGACGGCTACTGAAGGGGGTCATCTCTGTTACTCCTGAGGAATCGATATGGGGGCGCCCTGGCATGGGGCCGGTACGTCGACGACCCCGCCACCGGAAGGAGCCCGAATCTGACCAATCCGCGGCCTTCTCAGAACATGGCCGGGACCGAGCCGTCCGACAGCAGTGGGTGAACTGGGGGTACGGCGCGGTCTTCCTTCGACCCCCACAGCAGCTGTCCAGTGGACAGGAGGCGCAGTCCGGTACCGGAGCCTGATGCGTGGCCTGATCGTTACTGACTTCGGCCTTTCAGGGTGACGTTGGAGTGTGGAGGGTCAGGCCGGGTGGCGGCCCGCCAGCCAGGCAGTTACGACCTGGTGCGTGATTGCGGCGCTGATGTGACCAGCGGCGTTGTGGGCGGCATGATCTGACGCTGTGACGATCAAGGTGAATCGTGCGGTCCTCGCCCATCGGGTGCTGACCGGCATCTCGCGGCGGCACCTGGCGGATCTCGTCGTCGAACTGGCCGCTCCGTGGCAGGCCGTGGTCGAGGGCCGGCGTGACATTGCCCGTGGTGGATCGCGGCAACGGGCGGCCGGTGCGGGTGCCCGGCATCGGCTTGTGTTCGTCGACCGGGTGAGCGCCACGCTCATCCACCTGCGCCACGACCTGCCGCACGCCGTCCTGGCGTTGCTCTTCGGCGTCGACCGCTCAACGATCAGCCTGGCGATCGGCGAGGTCAGGAGCCTGCTCGCCGCCCGAGGCTTCGCGGTACCCGACCGTCCCGGGGTCCGTCTGCGGACCCTGGCGGACGTCTTCGCCTACGCCCAGGCCGAGGGCGTCGTGCTTCGGCTCGACGCCACCGAGATCCAGGTCCGCCGCCCGGCCTCCCATCGTGGTGGGCGACGGGCCTTCGTCTCCGGCAAGAAGAAACAGAACACGATGAAGGCCACCGTCGTGGCCGACGCGAAGGGTCGCACCCTATGGGCCGGCAACCTTCGCCCCGGGCGCATGCACGACACCAGCGCGACAAGGGGTGAAGGCATCGACGACCTCTTCCGACAGTTCCCCAAGGTCCGAGTACTCCTCGACGATGGTTACTTGGGTCTCCGGAGAGATCATCCTGGCAAGGCCGTCACACCGCCGAGGAAGCCGAACAAGATCGCCGCGCCGGAAGTCCACGAGGCCCGGGAGCAGGCCCGCCACGAGCACTCCTCCCAGCGCATTCCTGTCGAGCACGCCCTCGCCGACCACAAGCGCTGGAAGGGGCTGGCCCGCTGGACCCACCGCCGCGACACCCTCCCGGCCACCTACCTCGCCGTCGCCGGCCTCGTCTCCGACCGCACTGCCACCACCTGACAGCGGCAGCAGCTCAGGTCGCCACATCTCCGCCGCAATCACGCACCAGGTCGTTACTCATGTTGTTCTTGCTTCCCACCTGAAACCGCTTCCTCCGGGCTCACATGTCCCAGTCTCCAGGTTTCCAGCCGCAGGGTGGAACTTCAGTCGGCGCTGACGACGAGCTTGGGTCGGGACCGGATAGGGTGCACGCAGAAAGTGCCTTCCTGCTGGTACGATTGGGACCTTTGACAAGCCTTATCGTTGCAGCTCAGAAGGCACTTTCGCTTTTCCGATCATGATCCGGACGCGACCCCGGATGAAACGCGCAGGTTAAGCGGCGTTCTCGGCGGCGACGTAACGCGTTGGAATGGTTCAGCGGACGAGGGTGCCCGTGATCTTGTACACGTGGTATCCGGTACCCGCGAACGTGATGCGCTCGCCGGTGCGGGCGGTGGTGACGACCTGGCCGGTGTTCGTGTCCGTGACGGTGTAGGCGCCGTTGAAGATCGGGCTCCGCACGGAGAGTTGCTGGGGTACCCACGGGGTGATCGTGAAGGTCACGGACCCGTTAGCAGACCAGGTTGCGCCGACACTGGCGTTACCGCGTGCCTTGAGCCCACTGTACGAGCCGGTTTTCCAGGCGGCCGGGAGCGCCGGCAGCGGCTGAATCTCGCCGTTCTGGCTCTGCAGAAGCATCTCGGTGATCCCAGCTGTGGCACCGAAGTTTCCATCGATCTGGAACGGTGGAGCGGTGTCCAGTAGATTAGGGTAGGTGCTGGACTTGAGCTGCTCGGACAGCACGGACTGTGCCCGGTTGCCGTCGAGCAGGCGCGCCCAGAAGTTCACCTTCCACGCAAGGCTCCATCCGGTTCCGGCATCGCCAGCTGTTTCACCCCGCGCGTTGAGGGAGACCTTGGCCGCGGCGGTGAGCGTGGGATTGCTGCGGGGGGAGATCTGGTTTCCCGGGTGCAGGGCGTAGAGGTGGGAGACGTGCCGGTGGTGATCGGTGCTCTGGTCCAGGTCGGCCTTCCACTCCTGGAGTTGGCCCCATGAACCGATGCGAAGGCCTGGGTCGAGTGATGCGAGAGCGGACGTGAGTCTGGACTGGAGGTCCGTGTCGGTGTTCAGGGTTCGCGCCGCGGCCAGGGTGTCGGTGAGTAGGCCCCAGACGATCTGCTGGGCCATGGAGTCCCCGGCCGTGAAGGAGCCGTGTTCGGGTGAGAAGCTCGGATTGGCCACGAGCTTCCCGTCGCGGGGGTCCGTTCGCAGGTTCGCCAGCCAAAACTCGGCTGCCCCCTTGAGGACCGGGTACACGTCGTCTCTCAGCTGTTGAGTGTTCCCGGTGAAGCGGTACCAGTCGTACAGCTGGGAGGCCAGCCATGCGTTGGCCTCGGGGAACCAGAACGCAGTCCCATAGTTCCCGACCCCGGTGTTCCCGAAGGGGTTCGTGCAGTTGTGCGTCACCCAGCCAGGGGTACCGAACATCTGGCTGGCGGTGGTCGTGCCCGCCTTGCTCAGGTCCTTGACGAGATCGACGAAGGGCGACATGGCCTCGAAGAGGTTCGTCTGGAGAGCCGGCCAGTAGTTCATCTGCACGTTGATGTTGGTGTGGTAGTCCGAAAACCAGGGCGGATTGGTGGAGCTGTTCCACACACCTTGGAGGTTCGCCGGCAGAGATCCCGCTCGCGACGAGGAGATCAGCAGGTACCGGCCGTACTGGAAGAAGAGCGCCTCCAGTGCTCGGTCTGCGGTGGAGGATCCGCCGGTGTACTCGTCCCGGAGCGTGTTGGTGGGCTTGTCCGGCATCACCTGTCCCACGTTCAGCTTCACCCGGTCGTACAGCGTGCGGTAGTCGGCCAGGTGGGCGGACTTGAGCGCGTCGTACGATGCGGCGATCGCCGCGTCGACCGCCGAGGTGACCCGCGCGTGCGGGTCGACCCCTCGGTAGGCGGGATACGACAGGGCGTAGTTGGTGCCTGCTCCCGTCACGAGGACGACACTGTCGGCGCCGGTGACGGTGACTCTGTCGCCGGAGCTGGTCACTGTGCCGCCGACGGCCTTCACCTGGGTCTGGGACTCGAAGTCGAGGCCGTTGTCCGCGAGTTTCCCGCGTACTGTGAGGCGCCCGTTTACGGCTGTCGCGGTGAAGTCTGTGCGTGGGGAGGTGTAGCGCAGCGTGAAGGAGATCCTGCCCGGTTGATCGGCGCTGATCCGGCCTGCGATCACCTTGCCCGGGTAGCTCGCGAAGTACTCCCGGCTGAAGGTGGTCCCCCCGGCCGTGTAGTTGACCTTGGCGACCGCGTCGCCGATGTCCAGCGACCTGCGATACCCGGTGTATGTGGAGGACGACCCGATCATGTCCAGGTAGAGGTCACCGAACGTCTGGTAGTAACCGAAGCCCGTACGGGGCGCCCCGAGCTTGCCGGCCACCCAGTTCGGGTCGGCCTTGCCGCTGGCGTCTATGGCGTCGATGACCTGGGCCAGGGCGCCGGGACGGGGAACCGGCCAGTTCCCGTAGTTGTATCCGGGCGAACCGGGTCCACCGGTCCAGAGTGACTTCTCGTTGAACTGGAGCCTCTCCGAGGCCACTCCCCCGAACACCATGGCCCCCAAGGCCCCGTTGCCGATCGGCAGCGCCTGGGTCTCCCATGCCGAGGCGGGCTGGTCGTACCAGAGGGTCTCCGGGTCCGCGGTCGCCGCTGCCGCCGCCTGCTGCGCGGTCGACAACGCCAGCGGAAGGGTCACCGCCGCCAACCCCCCGGAGACCCCCGCGACGAATGCTCGCCGCGAGACCCCCCGGTTTGTCTCACCCGTCGTAACCTGTTCCTCGGTGGCGGGAGTGAGGTGGAACTGGTCTACCGGCGCCTCGGGGCCGCTGTCCTGAGTCACGCGTCGTGTGGGTTCCATGAGTGTTCCTTTCCAGGGGGGAATGCGGTGGAGGTCTGTGTCGGCCGCTATATGTCGGGGGCGTTCGAGGTCACCAGGACCGAGGCTGCTCCGGGCGTGGCAAGCTCGCCCTCGTGGCCAGGCAATGGGGGGTCGGCAATCCGGGTGGCGCGGGAGGCAGGGTTTCAGCCTCGGTGTCCGCCTCGCCGAGGTCGTTGAGGCGGACACCCGGTCTGTGGTGGTGGTCAGTTCGCGGAGGTGTAGACCGAGACCTCAGCCAACGAGAGATAGTTTGTACCCGGGAGTTGCACGCGGACGTACCTGCCTTGGGCGGCGACCGGAAGGGTCAGCTCAGGGGGCGGGGTACCCGCGATGTCGTACCGCCAGACAGCGGGATCGGCACGCAGGTCGGCGTAGCTGCGTCCGGTCATGTCCGATGCCGAGACGAACACCGAGGCGTTGCTGCTGCGATCGGCGTAGCCGTCGGTCCGGGAGTTGATCTTGATGGTGTTGATCGGGGTGGATGCCCCGAGGTCGACCTGCCACCAGGCGTGGGCGTCCAGACCGGTGTGCGTGACCGAGCCCGCCGCATAGACACCGTTGGTGTTGCCGTCGACGGCTTTCGCCGCGTTCTGGGGGGCGGAGGACTGGGTAGCCGGCCGTCCGAGTGCCACGTTGATCTGAGGGCTGCTGTCGGGGTAGAGGTGCTGAGCGGGCACAACCTGTGCACGCTGGTTGGGGCTCGACCAGACCAGTTGGGCATACGCCTCTCCGGTGAGGGCGGTGTAGTCCACCTGGATGTTGTAGCGCTGCCCTGCCTGGAGTGAGATGCTGCCGGTGTCGGTGCGGGTGGTGGAATGGTGGGGCGCGTTGATCACCTGCTGGCCGTTGATGGTGACCTTCACACTTCCGTTGGAGACGGTGGAGAAGGTGTATCGCTCGCTGTACCGAGGCTGGATGTCCCCGGTCCAGCGGGCAGAGAAGTTGTCGGTCTGGATGGTGGGTGCGGGGGATCCGCTGTATCGCCAGGCGTAGTTGATGTCGGAATCGGTGCGCGTGACGGCGGGCGCTCCGGTGGCGGTGGTGTTGTTCCAGAACTGCGCCTTCAGGCCGGTTCCAGCGCCGACTGCTGCGGGGGCGGTGCTGATGGTCGCCTCGATGACGGTGGAGTACGGGTTGGTTCGGCCACCCGAGGGGGTGATGTCATAGCCGTCACCAGACGGCGTGAGTGCAACGCTCTGGGCACTGCCCAGGACCCTGGGGTTGGTGAGGGTGAACGGGGCGGCATCCGAGTGCTTGGCGATGTGCAGAGCAGTATCTGCTGCGGGCCAGTTGTAGACGTGGAAGTAGACCTTGTCGCCCTTACGGGTCGTCTGTCCCCACGAGGGCGCCACGAGGGGGCTCTTGGAGGCCCCGAAGATCGAGGCGCCGTTGGTCTACATCCATGGCCCGACAACGGCGAGAGCGTTCTCCTGCGCGGTAGGGAGGCTGCCGTCGGCCCGAGGTGAGACATTGAGCAGGTAATTGGTGTTGAGGCTGGTGTCCTTGATGAGCGTGCGCAGCATCGTGCTGGTGAACATGAGCCCGTTGTCCTGCGGGGACCAGAACCAGTTGGTGGAGATCGTTTGGCAGTGCTCCTGGAGGCGGTTCGTAGGAGCCTGCTCGGGCCCGGTCACCTCGTGGGTGAAGTAGTCGCCCGCCATCGGCACACGCTTGGCAATGCGGTCGTTGATGACGACGTCCGGGGCGAGGGCTCGGATCTCTGCCTGGAACTTCTCGGCTTCGCGAAGGAAGTAGTTGGATGCGGGGTCGGTCAGCACGTCGCTGCTGCCGTCGAACCACAGAAGGTCGGGGTCGTAGCGGGTCAGCAGTTCTGACACCTGCGCCTTGGCTCGGGACAGGTAGGCGCTGATGTTGTTGGTGTAGTCCGGGTCGTGCCAGTCCCAGATCGAGTAGTAGAGGCCGAGCTTCAGGCCGGCGGCCTTGGTCTCTTGCTCGAGTTCCTCGATGATGTCCCGTTGGAAGCCGCTGTGGTCGCGAAGGTTCCAGTCGTTGACGGCGGAGTCCCACATGGCGAAGCCGTCGTGGTGCTTCGTGGTGAAGACGATGTACTTCATCCCGGCCTTCTTAGCGCTGGCCACGATGCGCTTGGCGTCCCACTGCGAGGGGTCGAAGTCTGCAGCGCCGGCGGAGTAGACATCGTCGGGCACGTTGCAGGTACGCCAGAGCCAGTCCGAGTGGCACCCGTTGTAGATGGCGCCGAAGTGGGAGGTCGGTCCGAAGTGGATGAACATGCCGAACTGCGCGTTGTCGCGGAACCACGCGGTACGGCTGTCGGACAGTGGGTCGCCGTAGGCGAAGTTCGTCCCCGGCCCGGCTGCGGCACTCGCCGTACTCGGCATCACGCCAGACAGCCCGAGGCAGACGGCGAGGGCCAGGAGCCCTCGCATCAATCGGTTCAAGACGATTTCCTTACGTGAGGGTGATGAGGGGAAGTCGCTCGTGGAGGGTGGGGCCGCGACTCGGTGGGCGCAGCGCGCCGACAGTTGCGGAGGCCCGGAGGGGTTGGGGTCGACGACACCTCGGCCGGCGGAGCGGGTGTATCACGGCGGTGGCGGCCGCCGGGTGGTGCCTGTGGGACGCAAGTGGAGCCCCGGGATACCGGGATGTCAACGGGTTGAACAGACTTTTCTATATGATCAAGGGTCGCCTTGAGTCACCGCGCGGCCGATCTCAGCCGACTGGAGGCGAGTGCGCCGCGATGGGTAGCCCTGCGTCATGCCGACGGGCAGTGGCGCGATAGCGAGGCATCTGCCCTGTTTTTCAACGATTGCTCCAGGCGTTCCAGCACCCACCCCTCGCCCCTCAGAGCAAGGCCGCCGAGAACTTACGGGATGCGGTTGTGTCAGAGCCCTTGACGCGGCGCAGCGGCTGGCTGAATATCGCTCCACCAAATCCTATTTGATTCTGGAGGTCGCGATGCGACTCAGATCCACTTCGTCCGTCACGGCGGCTCTGGCCGCCGTCGCCCTGCTGGCCGGTTCCGCGGCGTGCACGGTGAAGAGCGCGGACAAGCCCGCGGACAGCCAGGCCCCGACCTCGTCCGCGGCACCCGCAACGGGTACGGGCGCCGGCAAGGGCACGCCGGAGGTCGCCGACGGCTCGGGCGTCAAGATCGCCCTCGTCCCCGGCGGGGCGCACCCGTACTTCCAGCCGTGGAAGAGTGCCGG
>NZ_JAQYWW010000253.1:0-2903 GCF_036322525.1 Streptomyces sp. BE20
ATCCGATAAGTCGCTCGGATACGCCCGTCTGTCCATGCGCCGCAGAACATCACCCGAACCCCGACTGGCACGCCAGTACGGCCGACGTTCACACGAACGAGCGATCATGAACCGAGAGAAAGCGGACTTAACGTCCACTCAGGTCCAGCCGAACCCGCCGACCCGCGACCGGACGGTCCGCAAGACGCCGCCGGTAGTAGCAGTGCAGCCGCGATGATTTTCGCTCGCACCCCGGGCAGACGGCCGACGCCGCCACCGACCGCACGGCGAGACGAACCTCGCTATCCCCAAGAACCATCTCCTCGACCTCCACGCCGATCCCTGGGAAGAGAAGGTCCGCCACACGCACCGAATCCATCACGCCGAGGTCATGCCCACCGCCCGATCACGCCGGCACGGACCCCTCAATCGGCGACAGAGCCCGGAAATTGATCCAGAACCTCGATTCACCCGTCGCCGAGATGGTCTGCGATCAGGCCGTTGAGGAGCTGCTGTGGGTTCGTGTGACGTGATTGGGCGTGGCTTGGGAATCCAGCGTCGGGAGGATGGGCGTTACGGCATCCGTGGCGGTGTCGGAGGTAGCGTCGGCCGGATCATCCTCGTGCAAGGCTCTCGTTTCGGCCTTGAGGATGCGCAAAGACTTACCGAGCCCCCGTGCCGCATCTGGAAGCTTCTTCGAACCGAAGAGCAGCAAGATCACGAGGATCACGACTACAAGGTGCCAGGGTTCCAGGCCGTTGCGAAGCATGGCATCGGCTCCTTCACTGTCGACGCGAGCGGGGATCTTGCACCACTGCCGCTGAGGCCGTGATGGGCACACCGCCCGAGGTGGCGGATCACGCGGAGGCACTTCCACGAAGAGGTTATTCGATATACGAACATTTGGCCAGGGTTCGCCGGACGTCTTCCCCGGCGCCCTTCGACCTCGCGATAGACGGTGCGACGGCCCGCAGCCGCAGGCGCCTGTCACTAGAGGCCGGGCACATCCTGGGGTTGCTCTGCCCGGCTTCCCCCGAGGTTGTCACCGAGACCCCAGCGCCTACTGATGGCCCAGCCTCACCACCGGCTCATCGCGCTTGGCATCTTGGGCATCCGCATCTTGAACGCCCGGGCCTGGCGGGTATTCTGCACAGCACAGCTGACCGCCGCAGACGCGTTGAGTGCAGGGGCGCGCAGACCACAAGTTGCGTGTACTCGTGCCACTCGTTGCCGAGATTCGGGCAACACGGCCACTCCCTCCCGAGCACTCATGGCGCTACCGAACCGGCCTCCAACAGCAGGCAAGGCGCTCGCCCTCACGGCCCTCCCCGATCCGGGCGGCGTCAGGTCGGCCCCCTTTCGCGCCTTCTCTCCGACCATGTCGGCCTGCCGCCCAGCCCGCACTGCCAGGTCCGTCCCCGGGCCGGGCGCCTCCTCGAAGCCCGTGGAGTCAGTACATGCGCACACCTGACATCTCCCCCGCACTGCGACCGGCCGCGTATCTGTGCAGTCATCCGCGGAACCCGACGGCAGCATCCGGGGGCCGCAAAATGCTCAAGCGCCTCGCCGCTCGGCTCGGCCTTCCGGCTCCGGTGTTCTACCTCGACCGAGCCCACCCGTCCTCCCGGGGCCACCGGGTCCGGCCCCAGTTCGCCGCACTCGTCCGCGCTGTGCTCGACGGCAAGCACCGACTTCTGCTGATTCCGGGGCCCTGGGTCTTCTCCGGCGACGCATGCCGGGTCCGCCTGTCGGTCCGGTTCCTCATGACAGCCGGATGTACCCGGATTCTGATGCTGCCGAGGCACATCACCGCCGTATGGCGGGATCATCCGGCGTCTCGCCGGGAATCCCCGGACAGGCGCCGAGCCACCGAAAGCCCCTTCCATGATCAGCGCCTCGCGAGGCGCGACGGAGCACTCCCCCTCCGGTGAGCCACCTCGCGGTCGGTCGGTCGTCGTCCCCATCCGCAACAGCGGAAGGGAGCCCGGCCATGAAGCTGCCCGACGATCCGGATCGCGTACAGCACGCCGACCCGCCTTATGCGGGGGCGGATCCGCCAGGTCGCCGACATCACTCGACCCGGCCGAGGTCGTCGTCCCCAGATGATTCCGCGGCGGGAGAGTCCGCATCCAGCAATCGTCTGGCGCCGGACCGGGCCGCATCGCGGCCCGGTGCGACGCCGTGCGCCGTGCCGGCACCCCTGGCATGGGGCGTCGAGCCGGTTTTGCCCATGCCCCTCAAGGGGCCCTACCCCGACCGGCCCAGCCTGTCCCCCGCATCACGACCTTGCCGACGCAGGACCCTTCGGCGGAGCCGGTGGGCCAACGCTCACAACATTCGACGCAATGGCCATCGAACAGTGGGCCTGACATTCCGTCAGATGACAGAGGAGTGGCAGGCGCCCCTGTCCACGCCTTGCGGCCGACCGCAACCAGTCGGAGCGCCGACGCGAGGGGACGGCGAGAGGCCGGTTCGGCCGACGAGGATGCGGTCTCGCCAAGAACACGAAACGGCAACACCACTGGTGCTCATTTCGTATATCGAATACGTTAAAGCTGTAGCCCCAAGTGTTACGGCACGGGTTCTGCGCACCGTCCTGAGCCCGGACCGTGACACCGATCCGACCTCCCCCCCTGCACCCACCCGGCGCGGCCGAACCCGCCCGCAGCCCCGCACGAGGAGACCCCCTCATGGCACCACTGCGCCGTAGACTCGCCGCCGCCCTCTCCCTGGCGTCCGCGTTCGCCCTCGCCGCCTCGGCCTGCGCCTCCGGCGGCGGGTCGTCGGAGTCCGCCGGGCCCACCACCGTCACGTTCTGGTCGATGCCCTACTGGATCGGCCAGGACACCAAGGTCAAGGCCCTGGTGGACGAGTTCAACGCCTCCCAGGGCAAGGTGAAGGTCGAACTCACGCTCCTGGAGTGG
>NZ_JAQYWW010000254.1:0-240 GCF_036322525.1 Streptomyces sp. BE20
GGCCCAGCTGCCGCCCTGTTTCGGTCCGTCCGGGCCCACCGCGCACCGGCGCTTCACCGAGTGGAGCAGGGCCCGGGTGTGGGCCAAGCTCCACCGGGTGGTCCTGGAGGAGCTCGGCGCACGGGGCGAGCTGGACTGGTCGAGGTGCGCGGTCGACTCGGTGAACATGAGGGCGCTGAAAAAGGGGAGTTGACGGGTCCGAATCCTGTCGATCGGGGCAAATACGGGTCGAAGATCCAC